>JAABRX010000152.1 GCA_011390675.1 Trueperaceae bacterium
TAGATGGCCTCCTGCCCGACCATGGCGACGAGCAGGCCGAGGAAGCCGGCGATCCAGCCCTTGAGCGGGTCGGTGAGCGCGGTGAGCCTGCCGGAGATGACCACGCCGAAGACGGCGAGCCAGAAGAACTCGAAGGACTGGAAGCGCAGGGCCGCCTCGGCGAGGAGCGGCGCGATCGTGGCGAGCATGATCATGCCGATGAACGAGCCCATGACCGAGCCGGCGGTGGCGATGCCCATGGCCTTGCCCCCCTCGCCGTGGCGGGCGAGCGGGTTGCCGTCCAGCGCGGTGGCGGCGTTGGCGGGCGTGCCGGGGATGTTGAGCAGGATGGCGCTGCGGCTGCCGCCGTAGATGGCGCCGACGTACATGCACACGAGGATGAGGATCGCCTCGTCCGACGGGAGGCCGAAGGTCAGCGTCGTCAGGAGCGCCACGCCCAGCGTGGCGGTGAGGCCGGGGAGCATGCCGACGATGATGCCGAGCAGGGTCGCCCACAGGATGTCCCACAGCGACGTGAAGTCGAGGAACCCGAGGATGCCGTTGAAGAAGTAGCCGAGGCCCTCCATGGTCGTCTACACCTCGGCTTTCATGGGAGCCTCACAAGGAAGATACTTTCGAAGACGTACATCACGGCCCAGGCGGTGCCGCCGGCGATCACCAAGGCGACCGCGAGCCGCTGCCACACCGCGCGGCCTCGGCCGTAGCGCTGGAACTCGAGCAGCGCGACCGTGACGAAGACGAACAGGAAGGTGGCGAGCCAGAACGGCAGGCGGCCGACGGCCAGACCCGCGAAGATCAGGCCGGCCACGAGCATCGTCGCGAGCCGATTGCGGCCGGCGCGGGGGGACTCGGCGACGTAGGCGGGCCCCGCCTCGTCGGCCGCGTCCTGAGCGTCGGTCGCCTCGGCTGGGGCGGCGGACGGTGGCGCCGCGGCCGAGGCTGCGGCCGCGCGCAGCCCCAGGCCAGCCCGCACGACCATGAGCAGGCCGAGCAGGCCGATGATGCCGCCGAGCAGTCCGGGGACGAGGCCCGGCGCGGTGACGGGGTCGGCGCCGATGCTGGCGAAGCGCGGCATGACCAGCGACTCGCGCACGACGACGGCGCCGAAGAGGGTGAGGACGATCCCGATGATGAAGTCGGAGCGATGTTGCATGGGCGCGGAAGTGTGCCGCCCCCGCGCCAGGGCGGCGGGGACGGCACACGACACCTACGTCAGGGGCGCTCGATGCCGACGTCGGCAGGGGAGATGACGGCCTTGCCGCCGTCGTACAGCGTCCACGCCTGGTGGGAGATCGAGGGCCCCGCCTCTGCGATGGCCTCGTCGCCGTACATCGGGTTGAACAGCGCGCCGCGCTCGGCGGCGTACGACCGCAGGGCCTCGGAGTCCTTCATCACGTTCTCCCAGACCATGTTCATCGTCTCGACGACCTCTTCGGGGATGCCCACGGGCGCCCAGATGCCGAAGTAGTTGGAGGGGATGACGAGGTCGGGCATCCAGTCGGTGATGGGCGGGATCTCGCCGACGCCATCGAGCACGAGGGGCTGGTTGGCGTACACGGCCAACGGGCGGAGGCGGTCGGCCCGCAGCATCTCGGCCTGCTCGACCGCCAGCTGGGTGTTGACCTCGGCCTCGCCGGCCACCGTGGCGATGACGGCCGGGTTGCCGCCGTCGTACGGCACGTGCGAGTAGCTCAGGCCGGCGGCCTGGGCGATGTTCTCCATCACCGTGTGGCCCGCCGACGACAGGCCGGCGGTGGAGACCGTGATGCTGCCCGGGTTGGCCTCGAAGGCGGCCAGCAGCTGGTCGAAGGTCTGGTACGGCGTGTTGGGGTTCACGACGACGATGCTGGTGTTGGAGACGGCGAAGTAAGGGTGCCAGTCCTCCACCTTGGTGTCGAGCATGCCGAGCACCACGTAGGTGCCGACGTCACGGATGGCGCCGGCGGCCCAGGTGTAGCCGTCCTTCTGGGCGGCGAGCGCGTTGGCGGTGCCGATCGAGCCCGAGGCGCCGGGCTGGTTGACGACGACCACGGCCACGCCCAGGGCACCCTCGAGCTCGCTGGCGATGACGCGGGTGACCTGGTCGGTCGAGCCGCCCGCCGCCCAGGGCACGATGATCGTGATCGGACGGTCCGGCTGCCAGGGGTAGTCCTGCGCCGCCGCGAGACCGGCGACCAGACCGAGCACGACGAGAATGGCGATGAGGTTACGGAAGATTCGCTTCACGATGCTCTCCTCGAGACGTTGGGAGACGTGCTACGGGATCGCGCCTGCGATCCCGCCCCTCGCGGGTCCACACGCTGTCGTGTGGAGGCGATACGCGGGCCGAACGCGACTGCTCCCTTCTCCGGGGCCCACGACCCGGCACCGATCCGATGCCGATTCGGCATCCACGACCTCGACCGATTCCACGACCGGCGCTCTCACGCTCCGTGATCACCCCGACATCGGATCGACGTTGTACCCGATGGTATGGGCCTGAGACGGGAGCGTCAACGCATGCTGTCGCCACTCAGGTACACCGGCCGGTGCTCGCGCACCGAACGGTAGATCGCCTCGATCACCTCGATCGCGCGCACGCCCTCGCGCCCGTCGATGGCGGGCGCGCGACCGCTGGCGAGCGCGTCGAACACGTCGCGGTACTGCCGCCTGTGGTTCTCGAAGGAGATGGCGGTGGGGTCGGCCGCGCCGCCCGTCGCCTGACCGCCGTAGCGCGCCAGCGCGTCGGCGCGCTCGGCCTCGCCGCCGGCGCGCGTGCGCCAGTCGACGAGCATGTCGTCCTCGACGACGGCGACGCCGTCCTCGCCGTGGACCTGCAGCTCCTTCGGGCGCCCAGGCCACAGCGAGGTGGCGGCGGCGATGTGCCCCAGCGCGCCGCTCTCATAGCGGAACACGGCGACCAGGGTGTCCTCGACCTCGAGCCCCTGGTGCGTGAGCGTGTCGGCGTAGGCGAACACCTCGCGCACGGGGCCCATGATCCACAGCAGCAGGTCGAGGTGGTGGATCGCCTGGTTCATCAGCGCCCCGCCGCCGTCGAGGCGGAGGGTCCCGCGCCAGTCGGCGCTGTCGTAGTAGGCCTGGTCGCGGAACCACTTGACGTAGGCGTCGCCCTGCACCATGCGCCCGAGCCGTCCCTCGGCCACCGCCCGCCGCACGAACGCGTTGGCGTCGGCGAAGCGGCTGTTGAAGATCGTCGACAGCGTGACGCCGGCGGCGTCCGCCTCCTTGACCAGGGTGCGCGCGCGTTCGCTGGTGACCTCGAGCGGCTTCTCCACGATGACGTGCTTGCCGGCGCGGATGGCGGCGAGTGCCGGTTCGAGGTGGGCGCCAGACGGCGTGCAGATCGCGACCAGGCCGACCTCGGGGTCGGCGGCGATCGCCGCGACGTCGGGGTAGTGGCGGATGCCGTGGCGCTCGGCCAGCGCTTGGGCCTGGGCCTGCCGGTCGGCGGTGATGCCCAGCAGCCGCGCCCGCGGGTCGGCACCGACGGCGTCGATGTGAGCGGCGGCGATGTTGCCCGCCCCGACGATGGCGACGCCGTACGGCCGGCCCGTCACGTCCGCGCCTCCGCAGCGCCGAGTTCGGCCAGCGCGGCCTCGACGCAGGTGCGGGCGGCATCGAGCGGATCGACCCCGACTGGCGCGTAATGCGGCTCCAGGACGACGCTGCCGCGGTAGCCGTCGCGCGCGAGGGCGCGGAACTGGCCGCGGTAGTCGATGCGCCCCTGGCCGAGCGGCACGAAGGTCCCGAAGGAGGCGGGCTCGCTGCCGAGGTCCTTGAGGTGGACGTGGACGAGCCGGTCGGCCGGGATCGCCGCGTAGCCGTCGGGGAATGGCGTGGCCTCGCCGGCCCCGAGCGCGTTGCCCGGGTCCCACAGGGCGCCGACGTGGGGGCGCAGGTCGGTGGCCAGGAGCGCGTCGAGGAGGTCCATGAAGCGGCCGAGCTCCGACCCCGTCGCCACCACGCAGACCGGCTCGTTCTCGATCGCCAGCACGACGTCGTGGCGCCGCGCGACCTCCGCCGCCTCCGCCACGTGACGGGTGACCTGCTCGACGACCGCGTCGCTCCAGGGCACGCGGAAGAAGGTGAAGATGCGCACGAAGCGGGTGTCGAAGCGCCGGGCGGCCACGCAGGCGCGTTCGAGCAGCGCCAGGTTGTCGGCCACGGTCACCAGCCCGGGGACGGCGAAGTCGGCGGCCGCGTCGCTCGGCCGCTCGTCGAGGGCGGACTTGAACACCGGCGAAGCGACGGCGCTGACGCGCAGGCCGTGCTCTCGGACCGTGGCGACCGCGTCGTCGAGCGCGGCGTCGTCGAGCAGCGTCACGTTGCGGCCGTCGACGTTGCGCACCTCGACGAGCGGCAGGCCCCAGCCGGCGATGTGCTCGCAGGCGGTGGCGAAGGACCCGTGTACCTCATCGGCGATGATGCCGAGCTCCATGGGGACACCTCCGGAATCGCGTTCTCGCGTTCCGCACGGTACCACCGGGTCCTGGACGCGGCCCGCGAGCCGGCGCGTCGTGGGGACACCGTCGCGCGCGTCCGCGTCCGTCCGGCGCGACCCGCCGTTCCTCTGACTACGGCGAGAAGGTGATCGCGCTCGCCTTCATGACCGCGCGGAACAACCGGTTGAACGCCAGCGCGTCGGCGGCCGTGAACGCCACCGTCCGCTCGCCGGCGCGCTCGACGCCGGGGATGAAGAGGCACGCCTGGGCGCGGGCCTGGTGGTCGAAGTCGATCTCGGCGCGGGTGTCCGCCGCGAGCCGCCACGGGGCGGCGCCGCCAGCGCGTGCGACCGCCTCCCGCGCGCCCTCGCGGATGCGCTGCTGGGCGGTGCGCGGGTGCAGGTGGATGGCGGAGAAGGTCGTCAGGCCCTCCTTGACGACGACGCCGACCACCTGCTCGCCGACCCAGTCGCGCACCTGCGCGACGGCCCGGTCGTCGCCGGTGACCAGCGTGACGGGCACGCCGAAGTGGCCCGCGAGGGCGGCGTTGATGCCGAACTCGCCGGTCGAGCGGCCGTTCAGGCGGACGTCGTGCACGTAGCCCGTCCAGGTGTGCGCGAGCGGCGCGTGGGGCGTCCCCGCCTTGGCGTGGTAGCCGACGAAGAAGGCGGCGCCGACGCCGGGCAGGTCGACGCCCTGCATCATGCCCAGGGCCTTGTCGGAGCCGGTGATGAAGCGGACGCTCTCGTGCAGGTCGTCCGCGACGAGGTTGCGCATGCCGTCGTGGGCCTCGTTGACGACGACCTCCTCGGCGCCGCCCTCGAGCGCGCCCTCGACCGCCGCGTTGACCTCGCGCGTCAGCCGCGCGCGGGCGCGCTCGTACTCGACGGTCGACCGGGGGTGCCCGTCGACCTCCGGGGGCATGACCTGCACCCAGCTCGTCACGCCGCAGATGCCCTCCATGTCGACCGAGATCAGGACCTTCATGCCTGGCTCCCTTCGGGGTTCGGTGGGGGCATCGTAGCGGGTGGGTGCGGGGGCTCGCCGGGCGGTCGACGCCCGAGGCGCCCCTCAGTCATCGATGGTCACAGCTAGGTGGAAGCCGAGAACAACTGTTTAGAAGCCAAGATAACGCCTCTTGATGGACAAAAGTGTGCTAGGCTTCGTTGCGAGAGGAGGGGCCGTGTCGAAGCAGCAAGAGGTCGTCCACCGCATCCGCCGCATCTCGCGCGGCACACCTTTCGCCATCCGCCGATGGGCGAGGCGGTTCGGCCCGTCCGTCGCGAACAAGGCCGTGCGCGCCCTCCTCGCGAGCGGGGAGGTCGTGCGGATGCAGCGTGGCGTGTACGTGAGGCCCGGGGTGCATCCGGTCCTGGGCAACGTCACGCCGGCACCCGAGGCCGCCGTGCGCGTCGCCGCCCGCGCGCGCGGGCAGCGCCTGGAGATCGGTGGACCGGAGGCGGCTCGACGCTTCGGCCTGACCACGCAGGTGCCGATGCAGACGACGTTTCTCACCAGCGGCAGATCGCGCATCTTCGCGGTGGGGCGCCGCTCCGTTCGGCTCGAGCACGTCTCCGACACGTACCTCGCCCACGCCGGCACACCGGCGGGCGCTGCGCTCTCTGCCTTGCGTCACGTCGGGCGGGACGGCCTGACGCCCGAGGTCGTCGAGCGCGTGCTCGATCGCCTCGATGCGCCCAATCGGTGGAGGCTGATGCGCTCGGCGCGGCGCCTGCCGCCCACCCTGGCGCATGCGCTAGGTGCCGTTAGGGACGCTCCTCGCGGGCGTAGTGCTTGACCGCATGAAGCCCTACGTCCTCAACGAGCGTGCCCTCGACGACATCGTCGGCACCGCCGCGGGCGGTTCGGTGTTCCCGCCCGCGGTGCTCGAGAAGGACCTGTGGGTCGTATGGACGTTGCAGGCGCTCTACGACGATCCCGAGTTCGGCGGCGCGCTCGGCTTCAACGGCGGGACGAGCCTCTCGAAGGCCTACGGGGTCATCACCCGCTTCAGCGAGGACGTCGACCTCACGGTGGACTACCGCACGTTTGGCGACGCCGTCGATCCGCTCGCCGAACCCTCGATCTCGAGAAGCCAGCTCAAGGCCTTCCGTGAACGGATCGAGTCCATGCACCTCCCGACGTTTCTTCACGGCCGCGTGTTGCCGCGGCTTGCCGCCGCTGCCCGGGAGACGCTCGATGACCATCGACGCCCCGCGATCGAGATCGACGAGGCGGACGGCAACAAGGTGCACGTGCGCTACCCCAGCGTGCTGGAACGCGGTGCGTACCTGCGCGAGTCGGTGCTGCTGGAGTTCGGTGGTCGGCTGACGATCGAGCCGACCGAGGTGCGGCCCATCCGTACGTACCTGGTTGACGATCTTCCCGGGCTCGCGGGCGCGTACGAGTTCCCCAGCGCCACGCCGACGGTCGTGCACGGAGCGCGCACATTCTGGGAGAAGGTCACGGCCATCCACGCCTTCTTGACGCGCAAGGACGCCTCCCTCCGCTTCGCGCGCAGCGAGCGTCTGAGTCGACACTGGTACGACCTGCATGCGCTCCGCGGCCATGATCTCGGCTTGGCGGCGCTTGCGAACCCCGAGCTGCGAGACGCGGTCATCCGCCTCAAGGGCCTTCACTTCGCGGCCCCGGGGGTTGATTACGACCGCTGCCGGACCGGCGCCGCCCGCCTGGTCCCCGACGGGGAACTCCTCGCCGGATTGCGGCGGGACTACGAGGACATGATCGTCCAGGGCATGTTCCGCGTCGACGACCCGCCGCCGTCGTTCGCCGAGCTGATCGCCGGCATCCGGGCGCTCGAGGACGAGGTGAACGCGCTGTAGGGTCCCGGACGACGGCCGTGCTGCCGACCCGCCGCTGCCTTGCCGATGAAGATCCTGCCTCTGCGCAGACGGCTCCTCGTGTCGGCCATCGAGCCGACCCGCGCCGACATCGGCCGTACCCTCGCGGCAGGCGTGAGGAGGAACCACCATGCCCAGATCCCGCGAGATCGACGATGCTTTCGTCGCCGCCCGTTTCCAAGCGCACCGCGCCTGCACCGGCTGCCCGTCGCCGCACGACGTCGCGGCCTGGCTCGACGACGCCCTCGGGTTCGTGTTCCCCGAGCTGGCCCGGCGTCGGTTCGACGACCTCGACACGTTCCGCGCCTTCGGCGACGCGCTCGGAGAACGGCTCGTGGACCTCGTCCACGACTGCCCCGACGCGACCGCCTTCGCGGAGAAGGTGGCCGACGGCTTCCTCGGGGGCGTGGCGCAACTGCACGCCCGGCTGGAGGAGGACGCCGCCGCCATCGTCGCGGGCGACCCCGCCGCGTGGGGCCGCAGCGAGGTGATCCGCTCCTACCCCGGCTTCTACGCCATCGCGGCGCACCGCGTGGCGCACGAGCTGCTGGGCCACGGCGCGCGCATGCTCGCGCGGATGATCGCCGCCCACGCCCACCGAAGTACCGGCATCGACATCCACCCCGCCGCCCGCATCGGGCATCGCTGCTGCATCGATCACGGGACCGGGATCGTCATCGGCGAGACCGCCGAGCTCGGGGACGACGTCAAGCTCTACCAGGGCGTCACCCTCGGCGGGCTCAGCGTGCGCAAGGAGGACGCGAGCGTCAAGCGGCACCCGACGATCGGCGACCGAGTCGTGATCTACGCGGGCGCCACCATCCTCGGCGGCGACACGGTGGTGGGCCACGACAGCGTCATCGGCGGCAACGTCTGGCTCACGCGCTCGGTGCCGCCGTTCTCCAAGCTCACGTACCGGGCGCCGGAGGCGGTCGAGGCGACGGCGGCGGGACCCGTGGGCGGCGATCCGGTCGTGGCGGCGACGGGGGCGCGCCGGTGAGCCTGGTCGACCAGATCGGTCGGACGCCGCTCCTGGAGCTGCCGGGCTTCGCGCCCCGCCCCGGGGTCCGGCTGTTCGCCAAGCTCGAGGGCCAGAACCCGGGCGGCAGCGTCAAGGACCGCGCCGCCTACGGCATGGTGCGCGGCGCCCTGGAGCGCGGCGAGGTGCGCCCCGGCGACCGCCTGGTCGAGGCCACCAGCGGCAACACCGGCATCGCGCTCGCCTGGATCGCCGGCCGGCTCGGGCTGTCGATCACGCTGGTGATGCCGGACGATGCCACCAGCGAGCGGGTGCGCACGATGCGCGCGTACGGCGCCGAGCTGATCCTGACGCCGGCCGCCCGCACGATCGAGCACTCACGCGAGGTGGCCGAAGGCCTGGTGGCGGAGGAGGGCTACGTGCAGCTCGACCAGTTCGCCAATCCCGACAACTGGCGCGCCCACGAGGCCACCACCGGCCCCGAGATCTGGCAGGCGACCGAGGGGCGCGTCACGCACTTCGTGTCCGCCATGGGCACCACGGGGACGATCATGGGGGTCTCGCGCGCCCTCAAGGCCCGCGACCCGAGCGTGACGATCGTCGGCACGCAGCCGGCGGAGGGCGACAGCATCCCGGGCATCCGGCGCTGGTCGCCGGCGTTCGTTCCCGCGATCTTCGAGCCCGCGCGCGTCGACCGGATCGTCGACGTGAGCGCCGACGCGGCGCGCGCGCACGCAAGGCGCCTGGCGCGCGAGGCGGGCCTGCTGGCGGGCATGAGCTCGGGCGGTGCGCTGGCGGCGGCGCTCGAGGTGGCCAGCGACCTCGACGAGGCGACGATCGTGTTCATCGCCTGCGACCGCGGCGACCGCTACCTCAGCGGCGACCTGTTCGGCTGAGCGCGCTCGGGGGGTCGCTCAGACCTCCTTCCAGGCGAGGGCGGTGGCGAGTGCCAGCGCGACGCCGACGGCGGCGATGACGCCCGACGGCCCGGCGAGGCCGACCGCGGCGACGATGGCGCCGAGCGCGTAGCCGCCGTCGCGGAAGAAGCGGTAGACCCCGAGCGCGGTGGCGCGGTCGCCGGCGGGGACGCGGTCGGCGACGAGGGCGATCAGCGTGGGGTAGACCATGCCGGTGCCGAGGCCGAGCACGACGGCGGCGGCCAGCAGCCCGGCGAAGCTCGCGGTGGCCGCGAGCAGCAGCAGCCCGCCCGCCTGCAGCAGCATCCCCGGCAGGATCAGGCGCCGGCGGCCGACGCGGTCCGAGAGCGGCCCGAAGACGATCTGCCCCGCGGCCCACACCAGCGGGTAGAGCCCCGCGACGGCGCCGACCTGCGCGAGATCGAAGCCGCGGGCTGCCATCATCAGCGGCAGCGTCAGCCAGACGAGCCCGTCCTTGAGGTTGGTGGCGGCGCCGAGCAGGCTGGGGACGCCGACCCCGCGGATCCAGCGCAGCGGCGAGGGACGGGCGGCGGGCGCCGTCTCGGGGACG
>JAABRX010000153.1 GCA_011390675.1 Trueperaceae bacterium
TCGCCGAGCCGGCGAGGCGCTCGACGACCAAGGCGTCGCGCGCCCGCGGGAGGTTCAGCTCGGCTTCCGGCACCGCCTCCAGCACCGCCTCGAGCACCCCACGGCTGTACGCGAGCGTGGTGTAGGTCTCGTACGTGACGTCCAGCTCCGGCCGGAAGAGCAGCCCCGACTCACCGACGACGCTGACCGGCGTGCGCGCGACGACCGCGGTCGCCTCGGCGAGGAACACCGGAGGGCGGATGGCCATCACCGCGACCGTGGCTGCGCCGGCCACGACCGCCGCGGCGACGATCCAGAGGAACCGGCGCCGCAGCACCAGGTAGAGCTCGCGCAGGGAGATCTCGTCGCTCGCTGGCGGCGCGGTGCCCCCCACGGGGGGCGTCGGGGCGTCGGAAACGGCCATGCCGCCCATCGTACCGGGTGGACCCCGCGACCGGCGGCCGCACGCGTATGATTCGGGCATGGTCCCCGACGCGCTCGGCACACCGCTCCGGCGGTCGCCCCCCCAACGTTCGGCGCCTTGGGCGAACGTCGGTCCGGCGCGCGTGCTCGCGCGGGGCGAGGTGCTCTACCGCACCGGCGACCCCGCCGCGGCCGCGTTCGCGATCGAGGCGGGCTTGATCGTGCTGTCGGTCGCGTCGCCCACGGGCCGCGAGCGGCTGGTCGGGGTGATCGGCCCCGGCGACCTGCTCGGCGCCCTCGACCCCGGGTCGGACAGCTACGGCGAGACGGCGCAGGCGCTCGGCGCAGCGGTCGTCGTGCGCGCGCTCGACCCCCGCTCGGCGGACCACGCCCCGGCGGTGTCGCTCGCGCTCGGGGCGCATGCGCGCGACCTCCGGCAGGCGCTCGAGGACGTCGACCTCCCCGTCGCGTCGCGCCTGGCGCGCACCCTCGTGCGCCTCGGCGAACGCTTCGGCCAACGCGGCGACGACGGCACCGTGCGGCTCACCCTGCCGCTCACCCACGAGCACCTGGCCGCGCTCATCGGCGCCGCCCGCGAGACCACCACGCTCACCCTGTCCGACCTGCGGCACCGCGGCCTCGTCGAGGGGACCCGCGGTCGCTACCGCTTCGACCCGGCGCGCTTGCGCGACGCCGCCCACGGCCCATTGTTGAACTGAGCACCCCCCGTTCGCGCCGTTCGCGCCCCCGCGCTCCCGCGCGACGGTAGCTTGGGGTCGTCGTGCCCGCATCCGCCCCCCCCACCCTCGACGCACGCACCGTCACCTGGCTGGGCATCGGATCGATCATCGGCGGTGGCTCGATCGTGCTCGCCGGCCCCGCGTTCGCGGTCGCCGGCCCGGCGGCGTTGCTCGCGGTGGTCTTCAACGCTGCGCTCGCCGCGCTCGCCGCGATGGCGCTCGCCGAGTTGGGCGCGCGCTTCCCGCGCTCGGGCGGTCCGTACGTGTTCGCGCAGCGGGTGCTGGGGGTCGAAGCGGCGTTCGCGGTCGGTTGGTTGGTGGCCTTCGCCTCGCTGGCGGCCGCGGCGGTGTTCGCGCTCGGCTTCGCGCGCTTCGCCGTGCCCATCGTGGCGAGCGCCGCCGCCGCGCTCGGGATCCCGCTGCCCGCGTGGACGAGCGCGCTCGCGGCCGAGGTAGCGGTCGCGGTGGCCGCGGTGTTCGCGTACGGGCACCGGCTCACCCGCAGGCCGGGCGTCCCCCCCGCCGCCCTCACCATCGCCAAGGTCGTGGGGATGGGGGCGCTCGGCGCGATCGGGTTGGTGGCGCTCGGGGTGCGCCCCGAGGCGCTGGCCGGGTTCCTGACCCCACCGGTCGCCCCCGGCGGCGCGATCGGCGTGGTGCAGGCGATGGGCGTGCTGTTCATCGCGTTCCAGGGGTTCGCGATCGTGCCGGCCCTCGCCGGCGACGTCCACGACCCGGCGCGCACGCTGCCGCGCGCGAGCCTCACCGCGATCGCGGTCGCGACGATCCTCTACCTGCCGCTCTTCCTCGCCACGGCGACCGCCGGGCTGCCCGACGGCTCGTCGCTCGTCGAGTTCGCGCAGGCGTCCGGCGCGACCATGGTGGCCGACGCCGCGGCGAACTACCTGGGCGACGTCGGCTACGTGTGGGTCGCCCTGGTGGCGGTCCTCGCGACCCTGACCGCGCTCGAGGCCAACCTGATGGGCGCCTCGCAGCTCGCCCGCACGATGGCGCGCGACCGGACGTTGCCCCGCCCGCTGGCGCGCGTCGACAACCGCGGCGTGCCCCGGCGCGCGATCGCGACCGCGGCGGCCTTCGTCGCGGTGCTCGTCGTCGCGCTCCCCGAAGTGCGGACCGCCGGGGCCGCGGCCGGGCTCATCTACCTGAGCGTCTTCGCGCTGGCCCACGGGCTGGCGCTGCTCGTGCGCCATCGACGCCCCGAGGGGACACCCCCGTTCGCGGCGCCGGGCGCACCGGTGACGCTGTGGGTGGGTGGCCTCGCCGCCGCGGCGGTGGCGCTGATCAACGCGGCGAGCGTCCCGGCCGCCGGCGTGGCCGTGCTGGGCTGGCTGCTGCTCGGTGCACTCGTGTTCATCGCCGCGCTGCGCCGCCAGGCGCGCGCGCTGGACGCCGAGCTCGAGAGCGCCGAGCCCGACGTGGTCGCGCTGCGCGGCCGACGTCCGCTGGTGCTCGCGCCCATCGCCAACCCTTTGAGCGCCGAGGGGCTCGTGAGCGTCGCCCACGCGCTCTCGCCCCCCGCCGTCGGCCGCGTGACGCTGCTGAACGTCGTGCGCCATGGCGAGGCCTCCGAGATCGGGCTCGAGAACGCCCAGCGCGTCCTGGCGGCGTCGCTGCGCGCCTCGTTCGGTCTGGGGCTGACGCCGCAAGCGCTCACGACCGTCGCCGACGACGCGTGGGACGAGATCGCCCGGGTCGCCCGGACGCTCGATTGCGAGAGCCTGCTCCTCGGCCTCTCGGACCTGGACGACCCGGCCACCCTGGAGCGGGTCGACGCCCTGATCGCCGCGGTGCGCAGCGACGTGGTGGTGCTCCGCGCACCGGCCGGCTGGCACCTGGAGCGTTGCCGCAAGGTGGTCGTGCCGTTCGCCGGCCGCAGCGACCAGGAGCGCCTGCGCGCGCGCGTCCTCGCGAGCCTGGCGCGCCTCTCCGATCCCGACGTCGACCTGGTGCGGTTGCTACCGGCCGACGCGGACGCCGAGCGCTGCGCGCGTGCACGCCGCGACCTCGAGCGCCGCGTCGAGCACCGCCACCTCGGCCGCGTGCGCTGCCTCGCCACCGCCACCGACGACCCGGTGGAGGCGCTGGCGACGATGGCGGCGCAGGCCGACCTGCTGGTCCTGGGGATGCCCCGGCGCGACGTCGGGCACCGCGCGTTGGGCGGCTTCGCGCACGCGGTGGCGGCAGCCACGCCGCCGTCGTGCGCGGTGCTCCTGATCCACGCGCGGGGTTAGAGGCGCCGGATCAACTCCGGCAGGTCGGACTCGAGCCGCAGGACGCGGTCGCTCCCGTACACGTAGCGCATGCGCCCCTCGCGGTCGACCACCGCGACCGCCTCCGAGTGGGTGAACTGGCCGCCGCCGAGCGACGCGTAGCCGACGTAGAAGGTGCGCGCCGCGACCGCGATCTGCGCGTTGCTGCCCCCCAACCCGACGAAGTCGGGGTGGAAGCCGGCGGCGTAGCGCGCGATCACCTCGGGGGTGTCGGTCTCGGGATCGACGGTGACCATCACCACGCGCACGTCCTCGGGTGCGCCGAGGTCGGCGTAGATCTTGGCGAGCCGCGCCATCGTGATGGGGCACACGTCGGGGCACTGGGTGAACCCGAAGAAGACCAGCGTGACCGCGGCGTCGTCGGTCGCCTCGAGCAACGTCAGCGCTCCGCGGTCCGCGTGCACGAGCTCGACGTCGCCCACCAAGGGCGGGTTCTGGAGGGCGGTGCCATTGATCTCGGGCGGCGGGCTGAGGAACGTCCCCAGCACGTACGCACCCGCACCGGCGGCCACGAGAACGACGGCGGTCACGATCCATCGAAGCTTCACGGAGCGAGGCTAGCACCGGCCGATCCGCCGCCGCGTCGGCCAACCGGCTGCGCCGTACGGGCCAGGTGCGCTACCTCAGGCCTCGCCCCGGATCATCGCCATGAACGCCTCGACCAGCTTGGGATCGAAGTGCCGACCGGAGTGCGCCTGGATGTACGCGAGCGTGCGCTCGCGGCTCCACGCCGCGCGGTACGGCCGATCGTTCGTGAGCGCGTCGAACACGTCGACGATCGCGAAGATGCGGGCCGAGAGCGGGATCTGCTCGCCCGACAGACCGCGCGGGTACCCGGTGCCGTCCCACTTCTCGTGGTGGGCGTAGGGGATGTCGAGCGCCGGACGGAGGAAGTCGATCGGCGACAGCAGCTCGTAGGCGTACACGGTGTGCCGGCACATCTCCTCGCGCTCGACCTCGGTCAGGCCGCCGCGCTTGAGCAGGATGGCGTCGGGCACGCCCATCTTCCCGATGTCGTGGAGCAGCGCGCCGCGCTGCACGTGCACCAGGTCCTTCGAGTCCATCCCCAGCCGCTGGGCCATCCGGACGGTCAGCTGGGTGACGCGCTTGGAGTGCCCGGCCGTCTCCTCGTCCTTGAGGTCGAGCGCGTACGCCCAGCCCTCGATCGTGCGGTCGTACGCGAGCTGCAGCTCGACGTTCGAGCGCTCCAGCGAGCGGAACAGCTGCGCGCTCTCGACCGCGATCGCCCCCTGGTCGGCGAAGGTCTCGAGGAACTCGAACCACTCGCCATCGGGCACGAGCGCGCGGCGCGCGTACAGCTCGATCACGCCCTGCAGCTGCCCCTTGGTGAGCATGGGCACCGCCCAGTAGGCGACGTACCCCGTCTGATGCTCCGTGGCGACGACGGCACCGTCGCGCGGGTCGGCGCGCAGGTCGGGGACGTGCACCGTCCGCTGGTCGAGGGCGGCGTGGCCCGCGAGCCCCTCGCCCAGGCGCACCCGCTCGCCGCCGACCGGCACCTGGAAGCCGCGGGCGGCCGTGGGCTCGAGCACCTGCGCGTGCGGGTCGTACAACAGCACCCCGGCGGCCTCGACCTGGAGGTCCGCCTGCACCTGTTCGAGGAAGATGTCGAGCGCGAGCCCGACGTCGATCGCGTTCGTGATCGCCATGTCGATGCGCCGCAGCGCCTGCAGGTGCTGCAAGCGGCGCTCGAGCTGGGCGTTGAGGTGGGCGACCTCTTCCGAAGCGCGCACCCGCTCGGTGACGTCGTGGTAGTTCAGGACGTGCGCGCCGATCGCGGGGTCGTCGACCAGGTTGGTGATCGTGCCCTCGAGCCAGTGCCAGCGCCCCTTGGCGTCGCGGGTGCGGTACGTGACCTTCTCGCGCTCGCCGGGCCGCTCGCGCAGGCTCTCGACGGCGTCGGCGAACACGCGCCGGTCGTTGGGATGGATCAGGTCGCGGCGATCGCGGGCGGCCAGCTCCGGCGCCCGGAACCCGAGCGTGCGGGCCGCCATCTCGCCCACCTCGCGGACCTTGAGGTCCGCCCCGATCAGGCTCACGCCATCGAAGGCGTTCTCGATGATCCCGCGGTAGAAGCGCTCGCTGCGGCGCGCGCCCTCCTCGGCGCGCACCCGAGCGGTCACGTCCTGGACCGACACGAGGACGACCGCTCGACCCTGCAACACCACGTTGCGCAGCGCGACCGTCACCCAGATGGGGTCCTCGGTCCAGGTGCGGTGCCGCTCCACCCGATCGGCGTCGTTGGGCGCGTCGAGCCACCCCTGGAAGTCCGGGGGCTCCGCCTCGGCCGTCCAAAGATCGGCCAAGCGCATCTGCCGCAGGCTCTCGCGCGGGAAGCCGTAGAGCAACAGACCGGCATCGTTGACGTCGACCACCTGCCACGACCCTGCCTCGACCAGCAGCAGCGGCTGCGGGTTGGCGTGGAACAGGGGGCCGACGTCGAAGGCGACGCCCGAGGTGGTGCTGGCCACGTCCGAACTCCTACCCCGCGAGGGTGGGCGACACCCGCAGGGGCCGCATCCTAAGCCCGCACCGGGCGCCGAACGATGAGATGGTTCTCAGTCCCCTCCGCGAGGAGAAGCGCCGCCCACGGAGGGCGCCCCGCCCGTTCCCGAAGCACCCGCCGCGTCGAGCCGCGACTGGACGCGGTCCAACCCGTCGGCGAGCAGCACCGCGACGTCGCGCACCGGCACCGCCCCCTCGTCCTGGGCGGCCGTGGCCGAACCGAGCATCGACCGGCAGAAGGGGCAGCCGGTGGCCACCACCGAAGCACCGGTCGCGACCGCCTCGGCGTAGCGGACGTCGGCGACCTTGGCGTCGCCGGCCTCCTCTTCCTTCCAGAACTGCGCGCCGCCTGCGCCGCAGCAGAAGCTGTCGGTCCCGTGCCGCGGCATCTCGGTGAGGTGGGCGCCGGCGGCCGTCAGCACCTTCCGAGGCGCCTCGACGATCCCGTGGTGTCGGCCCGTGTAGCAGGGGTCGTGGAAGGTGACGCTCAGGTCGCCGGCGACCGGCGGCAGCGCCCCCTCCGCGACCAGCATCGCCAGGAAGTCGGTGTGGTGCACCACGTCGAAATCGCCGCCGAGCTGCGGGTACTCGGACGCGAGCGTGTGGAAGCAGTGCGGGCAGGCGGTGACGACCTTGGTGCGCTTGGACGCGTCGGTGGCGTGCGCCGCGAGCGCCTCGTTCAGCACCAGCACGTTCTCGGTGGCGAGCTGGTAGTACAGGTACTCGTTGCCGGCGCGGCGGGCGGGGTCGCCCGTGCACTTCTCCCCCTTGCCGAGCACCGCGTAGTGCACGCCCGCGCGCTCGAGCAGCCGCGCCATCGCGCGCGTGGTCGCCTGCGCGACCGGGTCGTAGCTGCCGGCGCAGCCGACGTAGAAGAGCACCTCGAAGTCGGGGCGCTCGTCCACGGTCGGGACCGCCACGTCCAGCCCGTCGGTCCAGTCCATGCGCTTCTCGGGCGACAGGCCCCACGGGTTGCCGTTGCGCTCCATCCCCCGGAAGGCGGCCTGCAGCGCATCGGGGAAGTCGCCTTCGGTCATCACCGCGTGCCGGCGCAGGTCGACGATGTCGATCATCGGCTCGCACCCCACCGGGCACACGTCCATACAGGCGCCGCACGTGGTGCAGGCCCACACCGCCTCGGGCGCGATGGCGAACTCGGTCAGCGGCCGCGGGCTCGGCTCGCCGGCGGCGAAGGCGGAGGCGTGGGCGACCAGCTCGTAGCGCTTGTTGATCTCCAAGGCCGACGGGCTGAGCGCCTTGCCGGTCTGGTTGGCGGGGCACACCTCGCTGCAGCGGTGGCACTGGATGCAGGCGTAGGCGTCGAGGATCTGGGGGACCCGCAGGTGCTCGAGGTGGCTGACGCCGAACCGGTCGGCCTCCTCGTCCTCGAGGTCGAGCGGCTCCAGGACCCCGTACGGGACCGGGGCGAAGTCGGGGGTGCGGCGGTCGAGCGCCAGGTTGACCGGCGCGGTGAACAGGTGCAGGTGCTTGGAGCGCGGGAAGTAGGGAAGGAACGCGAGGATCAGGCCGATCGCCCCCCACCAGCCGACGTGCCAGCCGATCAGGCGCCCCTCGCCGAACCCGATCGCGCTCGCGAGCAGGCTGGCGATGGGTTGCCACGGGTCGAGGTGCCCCTCGTGCGCGAGGAAGAACCCCTCGCCCACGAGCCGGAACCCGACGTGCAGCAGGATGAAGACGCCGACGATCACCGAGTCGCGCTGCACGCTGCCGGACGCGACCGCCTCGTGCAGCTTCACCCGCGCGCTCCCCGGGCTCAGCCGCGGATCGCGCGCGCCGAAGCGGCGCACCAGCAACCACGCGACGCCCACGAGGACGAGCGCCCCGAACAGGTCGGCGCCCAAGCGGAACAGGTCGCCCGCGAGGCCGAAGCGCAGCCAACCGAGCCACGCAGGCGGCACCATCCCCTTGATCCCATCGACCACGTTGACGAGCAGGTAGAACACGAAGCCGTAGAACACGAACGCATGGAAGAACGACACCCACGGCCGCCCCTTGAAGACGGTCACCTGGGAGACGGTGCGCACGAGCGCCGACCCGGCGCGCTGCGGCAGCCGGTCCCAGCGCGGGATCGCGAAGGCGCGGTCTCCGCGCGCAACGACCAGGACCACCCGCCGGAAACCGACGTAGGCGTACCAGCCGCAAGCGGCCGCGAAGACGACGAACAGGAGCTTCTCGGGCAACGTGAGCACGCGGTCCTCCAGGGTCTGCGCGCATCGTACCCGGCGCCTCCGGCGCCCCGACCAGGGCCGCGCCGACCCGTCGTGCACCGCGCCCGATCCGCCTGTGTACCAACGGTGAAGTAGGCCACATCGGAGGGGGCCGCGGACGTCCTATCTTGCCCTCACCACGGAAGGGAGGTGGTCCGTATCAAACGATCTAACGTGACCGGTGGAGGTTCCCGTCGAGGGTAACGCCCCGCACCTCGTGATGGATCCGGAGCGGATCCCTCTACTTCGAGACGGGCAACCGAAGCGCCCCGAGCAGATGCTCGGGGCGCTCCTCTTGTGGTGGTGGTAGGCGCGTGGCGTCGAGCGCGCCGCGGGCTTCAGCGCCAAGCCAGGCCGCCGAACGCGCCGGCCAACCCCGTCGACCCGACGCGGGTGGTGGCGCCGGTGGTCGGCTCGATCCGGTAGAGCCCGCTCGTGTCGTCCCAGCGCCCCACCGCGTACAGCACGCGCGCCTCGGGGTCGAAGGCGAGTCCGGCGTCGGCCCAATGACCACTCGTGCTGCCCACCTCGGTCCAAACGGGCTCGGCGGCATCGACGTCGAGGGCGTAGAGCGACTGGAACGCCTCGAAGTGCGAGTCCGGGAAGCCGCGCGCGATTCCGTACAGCACGCGCTCCTCGGGATCGAAGGCGAGGCCCTCCATGTCGGGTTGGTCCGGCGGGCTCAACACGGTGTCGAGTTGTTCTCCGTCCGACGCGCGGTGGCGGACGAGGAACCCGTTGACGCCGACGTAGAGCGTGCCGGTCGCCACGTCGTGCGCGAGCGCCTCGCCGAAGGTCCCGAGCGGCGCCGCGATCGTCGAGGGCGTCTGCGTGCCCGGTTCCATCTGGTAGAGGGCGTCGGCCTTCACGGCGAGGAGCGGATCGCCGGTCGCATCGCCCGGCGCCAACCCCATGGAGGGGGCCTGACTCGCGGTCGGGATCGCGGCGCCGACGAGCGTGGCCGCACCGGTGGTCACGTTCAGGGCGTACAGCCCCGCTCGGTCACCCCCACCGATGGCGAGGAACAGCCGCGCGTCGCTCGGGGGCTGTGGGTCCGGCTGCGGCGTGCCGACGGGTCCGCCGCACGCCGCGAGCATCAGGGCGAGGATGAGGACGAGGAGGGCGATCGAGCGGACTCTGCGTGCGCGCATGGTGGGGCCTCCAGTACCGCCGGGATGCCCCGACGCTACGGACGAGCCCCTTAAATCTGGATTAGCGCGGCCGCGCGGCCCGACGCGA
>JAABRX010000154.1 GCA_011390675.1 Trueperaceae bacterium
CCGCCGCCGCGCGACGCGACGCCGATCTCTATGCCCTCCTCGCCCTCGTCGACGCGCTGCGCATCGGCCAGGCCCGGGTCCGAAGCCTAGCCGCGGTCCAGATCCGCGAACGGCTTGAGACGTGACGCCGCTCGAGGCCATCGACCACGTGGCGACCGTACTTCGCGAACTCTGGGCTGGAGACATGGTCTTCGTAGGCGGTGCCGTCGTCGGCCTCCTCCTCACCGATCCCGCTGCACCCTCACCCCGCTACACCGACGACGTGGACGTGGTGATCGGACCCGTGTCGCGCGCCGCATTCAACCAACTGGAAGCGCGTCTTCGCGAGGCGGGGCACACCCAACCGACCGAGGGGCCCATCTGCCGCTGGCACATCGTCGGCACGAACGTCGATCTGATGCCCGTGGACGCCGCCATCCTTGGCTTCTCGAATCGCTGGTACGGAGCCATGATGGGTCGAGCTATCGAGGTCCCGGTGGCACCGGGCCGGGCCGTCCGAATCGTCAGCCCTCCGTACCTCCTGGCCACCAAGCTAGAGGCCTTCGCAAATCGAGGCGCCGGGGACTACCTGTTCAGCCAAGACATCGCTGACATCGTCGCCCTGGTCGACGGACGGCACGAGCTCGTCACCGAGGTGCACGAGGCCGATCGCGAGGCTCGAGCGTTCGTGCGCAACGGGTTTCGCCGCCTGCTCGACGACGCGCGGTTCGAGGAGGCGATACCAGCGCACCTCATGCCCGACCCCGCAAGCCAATCGCGCGTCCCGCTCATCTTGGAACGCATGCATGGAGTCGCCCGCGGCGACGGCCCGAACGCTTCCGATGCACCGCAGGCCACCCGATCCGAAGGCGCCGGAGCAGCGGACTGAACCCTGACGCCCGCGAGTCCGTGGCACACGTGAATCAAGCGGCTCCGCCGTACGGACCCGGCTGAGCGGTCTTGGCCGCATTGCGAGCGCACCGTTGCGCTCCGCAAGGACCGCCCGGCACTCCTCCGCCATCCGGTCCCACCCCACCACGAGGCGGAGACGCCAAGTCAGCACGTACGCACCCGCGGCGTCCTGGTCCTGATGGAAGTCTCAGGCGAGCCAGAGCCCGTCCAAGATCTTCCGGAACGCTTAAGGCCATGCTGAAGGAGTTCTCTTGACTTTCCAGCGCACGAGTGCCATGCTGGCCGAACATTGTTCGGAAGGGAGTGTCCGACCTGACGGACTCACCAGCAGAATCCCGCAAGACCGAAACCCGCCAAAGAATCCTCGACGCCACCCTCAACCTGATTCACGAGAAGGGCATCGACAAGGTCTCCTGGCGAAGCATCGCGCGCGCCGTGAACTACAGCCCGGCAGGACTCTACGAGTACTTCGACAACAAAGACGCCATCGTCGACGCGATCGCCCAGGAAGGACTCGGGATTCTAGATGCCGCGCTAGAAGCGGCTGATCACTCTCAGGGCGTGGAGGAGCGATTGATCGACATGGGGAAAGCCTACGTTCGATTCGCCCATGGGCACCCCGGCTACTTCAACTTGGTGTTCTCGGTCCTCCCATCTGGCAGACGCGCGCGCGAACAACCCGCCACCGGCGCATACGAGACGGTCCGGGACGCCATGCAAGATGGCGCAAAGCAAGGGCTCTTTCGCACCGATGGCGTACTGGACGAGGAGATCATGGCTTACGGATTCTGGGGGCTTGCGCACGGCATCGCCTCGCTCCAGATCACGTCGCTTCAGGGCTTCGAGGCCGACTTCCAGCAAGCGGACGAAGAGGTGCTCCGAGCGTATATACGAGGCTTGAAGCGCTAGCGCCGGCCCGCAAGACCCCCTTTTTTTGTGCTTCCTACCGAACAATGTTCGGGTAATTGACCCCTAAGGAGTTCTCATGAGACCCCCGACTTCCTTGTTCGGACGCCTGCTCTTGGTCGTCGCCATTGCAGCCGTCGTTCTGGGACTCGTATTCGCAAATGACGTCATCGCCTCACGCCGCGCCCTCGCCACCCACCCCGCTCCAGGTCAGGTTCTCGACATCGGCGAAGCCGATATCCACGCCATCTGCCGCGGGCATACCGAACCCACCCTGGTGGTACTTCACGGCTTTGGAGGCGGCGCGATCGACTGGCTCCCACTCATGGAGGAGCTCGCACCCAACCACCGCGTGTGCGCGTTCGACCGCCCGGGGAGCGACTACAGCTCGATCGTGGCGACGGATGCCGATGGCATCCTCCGCATGTTGCACTCGGCGATCGGGCAACTGCACATCGTGCAGCCGGTCGTAGTCGGACACTCACTCGGCGGAGCGTTCGCCCTGCGCTACGCGGCCCAGTATCCCGTAGCCGGATTGATCCTCGTCGACGGTCTCAGCCCCGACGTGGCCGATCAGGTCACCAAGCGCCTCGGCTCCTATGCCTCCCTCGCACAACTCGCGAAGCTTGGCCTCCTACGCCCTCTGGCGGGCTCCTTCGTCCACCCCAGCTATCCACCGGACCTCCGCGGCCAAATGGTCTCCCTCCGCTCCAGGGGATCCGCGATCGCCGCGATGGCCGCCGAAGGCGCGCTCGCCCATACGGAACTCGGCACCGCCGACCTGCGTGAGGCCGAAGCCAAACTGAACGCTCCCCTGCTCGTACTCGCCGCGGGAGCTACCGAATTGCTCGAAGGCGAAGCGTTCGCCGAGAGCCTCCAAGCGCTCGCCAACAGGACCCCCAACAGCACGGCCATCGTTGTTCCCGACGCAGGTCACTACCTCATCAACACGCACGCTCCAGAAGTAGCCGTCGAGATCACTGCATGGCTGGCCAACACCATCACGATCCCAGAGGCCGTACATCCATGACTTCACGCCGCACGGATACAGCACTCCTCCCCAACACGCTGGCTCCAGAAAGCGAGTCCCGTATGCAATCCACGGCCGTAGCCAGCGAGCGCCGATCCAAAACGCCCCGAGGTATCCGATGGTGGACGATCCGCACCATCGTAGGGACCGTTTCGCTCGCCGTCGTCGTGGCGCTCGGCACCCTCAGCCTGAACGCGCCGCTCGGCACGAAGGGCACACTCGAACTGATGCACCTCGTCGTCGCCACGCCCATCGTGGTCGAACTCATACGCCCGCTCCAGCCCCGCCTACCCGCCCAAGGTCCCACGCCCGCACCGGACGAGCGCAGCCGCGGCGTGACCCACGCCACCGGCCCCGCTACGGTATCGAGCGAGCCCCACCTCGCCGCAGCCCCTTCGTCAGGAGCGTTGCGATGACGACCCTTGGACCATGGACGAGGAATACGAAGCCGAGGTTCGATCGGCCAATCGTCGCATTCTTCACCCTAGCGTTCGCGATCGCCTGGGGGGCCTTCGGGATCGTCGCCTTGATCGCCCGCCAAGCAGGTCTCGAGAGCGCCCAAGCATTGATAGTCATGGGCGACGCGTACCGATTCGAGGACGCGAACCTCGCGGTCCCGAACTGGCTGGTGTACGTGCTGACGCGGCTGGCCGACTTCGCCTTCTCGATCGCCGGCGTGGTGATGATCGCGATCACGGCGGGACGCACTGGACTGCGCGCACTTTGGGGACGACTGACGCGCTTCCGCATCGGCTGGGGATGGTACGTCGTCGGGCTGCTCCCGGTGGCGCTGTACCTCTTGGCGACGGCCGTCGCGGGCGCCATCGATTCGGCCGACTTCTCGATGGGCACCGTCACCACCGCGCTGTTCAGCCTCCATGCCGGGCTCGTCGTCTCACTGTTCCTGCGCGGTGCCATGGGCGAAGAACTGGGCCTGCGCGGGTTCGCGCTGCCCCGCCTGCAGGAGCGCCATTCGCCGTTCCGATCCAGCCTGATCATCGGTCTCGCATGGGGAGCCTGGCATCTTCCGGTGCTGATCGGACGCGATGCGCTCTCGATCGTCGCGTTCGTGGTGCTCGCGATCGGCCTGAGCTTCCTGTTCACGCTGGTGTTCAACGGCAGCGGCGGGTCGCTGGTTCCGGGCTTGCTGTTCCATGCCACGTTGAACTGGGAGGATGGCTTCGAAGTCGCGTTCCCTGCCTTGGTCGGGACGGATTGGGAACTCGTCTCGACGCTGGCCTTCGTGCTGATCGGCGTGGCGGCCGGGGTTCGGGTCTGGAGAAGGTGCCGTGCGTAAGGACGCGCGATCAGGCCGACGCCGACGCCGATATCGACCACGAAGGAGCGATCCAACACGACGCCCCCATCGGACGCAAGCCCCTCACCGACCTTGGCATCGACAACCTGCAGACGGACGCCAGCCTCGGCGCGCTCAAGGCGCACGCAGACCGCCTTCCTACACAACCTTCAAGAGCCCGATGGACCCCGAGCGGGACGCAAGAGTGCATTCGCCACCCCAACGCCGGCGGTACGCCGACGCCACGCTGTCGACGGCAACCGCACGGGCCGACGCCGTCACGCTTCCTGCGTGACCCCGCGATCACGTCAAGCTCCGTACGTGACCGAGGGCGGTACCCCATCAAGCCCCACGTAGTGCGAACACGGCCTTGTCCCGGCGCAAACGATCGTCGTCCATCTCTCGCGCGGGCCTGAGCGTTCGCCGACGCCCGAGCACCGTTCCGATGCTCGGGAGGCTCGGGTAGCGAAGCGGTTGAAGCGTCCGTAGACGCTTCGACGAACCGCGACCTCCTTGGCTCAGGCGACGGACTATGCATGCGACGTGCCGATGCTGCAGGCTGATCCCCCAGCCACTACGGCCGGAGGATCACGTCCTGCACGCCGTATCTCGTGGTGGGCGACACGGGAACGGAGATGGTGGCGAGCCTGTGCGTGGAGCGACCTTCCCGTGAGGCGACGCAATCGACGAGGTCGGGGGGGCAGCACGCGCGCCATAGTGGGGCATGCCGCATAGTCCCATGACCGCGGTACCTGGTCCGGCGACGGGCGCCGTCCGTACGCTCGACGGCACGAGGTGATCCGATGACCGAACTCGGCGACCGATCTGACCGAACCGAACGACCCCTGCCCCAGGACGGGGCCCAGACCTTGCCACTCCAATGCACGCGCCCGCTCCGCTCGGGATGCGCCGGCGACATCGTCGGTACGTCCGCACGTGCTCGCAGAGGTGGCTGATGCAGGTTCCGCGACGGCTCAGGAGCCTTGCCCGCGTGATCCTCGTTCTAGGCATGAGCGCCGCCTCGGCGACGAGTGCCCCTCGCGGATCGATCGAGGCGTTCATCGATAGCGTCATGCCTGCTTCCGGCGTTCCCGGCCTGGCGTACGCCGTCGTGGCCGATGGGGATGTCGCGTCGGCTGGCGCGCGCGGGGTCATCACGCTCGGTGGCGACACGGCCATCACGCCGGACACGCCGTTCGTGATCGGCTCGATCTCCAAGAGCATGACGGCACTCGCCGTGATGCAACTGGTCGAGGCGGGCACGCTCGACCTGGATACCGAGCTCGCGCAGGTCCTCGACGGTTTCTCGGGTCGACCCGCCGGCGCGATCACCATCCGGCAGTTGCTGAGCCACACGAGTGGTTTCTCCACGCAGCAAGGAAACGCTCCGCATCCGGACGCCACCGGTGCGACGGAGGACCTTGCGCGCGCGGTCGACCGGCTGGCGGCGGTGGCACCTGCCCACGAGCCCGGCGCGACGTGGGAATACTCCAACGCGAACTACGCGATCCTCGGTCGCGTGATCGAGGTCGTGAGCGGGCAGGCGTACCAGACCTACGTGACCACGCACATCCTGGAGCCGGTCGGGATGAACCACAGCTTCGTCGCGGACGGCGCGACCCACGCGTCCATGGCGACCGGCCACCGGCCGTGGTTCGGCACCAAGCGGCCGGTCTCGGACCGTACGACCGACCGCGCCACCGCGCCGCAAGGCGGCATCGTCGCGAGCGCCAACGATCTTGCGCGCTACCTGGGCATGATGATGAACGGCGAGGACGACGTGCTGAGCGCCGAAGGCAAGGCGCTGATGATGCGCCCGGCCAGCGCCGTATCGCCGAACTACGGCTTCGGCTGGTACCTCGATCCTGGCGCCGGGGTGGTGTGGCACGACGGCGTCAGCGTCGGCAGCGAGACGCTCGCGACGTTGCTCCCTGCCCAGAAGACGGCCGTCATCGTGCTCGTCAACGGCGGCGGCGGCATAGGTTTCGGCGAGACGGTCCACCTCCGCGTCGGCATCTCCGATCGGGCGCTCGGCCTCGGCTACGACAGCGCTGGCAACGCCTGGTCCCGCAAGGCCCTGTTCGTCCTGCTGGTGGTCCTGCCGTTCGTCTACGTCCTCGGCATGATCAAGGTGTGGGTCGATCGAGCGCGGGTCCGCGCCACGTCCGGCGCCTTGGGCGTGTTCGGTCTGTGGTTCCCGCTGTTCACCACGGGCGCCGCAGCGTGGGTGCTCATCGGCTTGGTGCCGAGCCTGTACGGCACGCAGATCGGTTCCTTGATCGCCTTCGTACCCGACTTCGGTTGGGCCCTCGTCGCGTCCGGGGTCACCGGTGTGCTGTTGACCGGGTTCCGGCTTGGGGTGGCGTACACGGGTAGGTCCCGCCCGGCCTGATCGATGGCGAGTCTGTGCTGGCATCGGTCGAGGTCGCTGCGGGTCTAAGAGGTCGCCGAAGGGAAGCACGTAGGGCAGGCGCTCAGCCCCCAGCGGAGCAGGGCGCCCCTACGCCTCGCTGTCGCACGGACAGGACGGCCGCCAGGACCGTGGACGCTGCAGCAGCCAGCGTCGCCTGACTTTGGGAAGTGGTCTCCCCTCGTCGACCCGAACCTTCTTCAGGTGCGTCCAAGCAAACGCCGGAAAGGAACCCCACGTCACCGGGACAACACGCGACCGCGTCGACCCAAGGAGTCGGTCTCTTCGCCGTCCTTGCCGTCGGCTTCTGCACCGGCTTCAGCACACCTGCCCCACCGTCCTGCTCGCCGTGGCCGGGGCCGCCCTCCTCAACCGCAGGTGGCCTTCGTTTCGCCAGGTCATGGTGAAACTCGCGGTCGAGGCCGCGCACCCGCGCCGAAGGCTCGAGCGAAAGACCGATGGTGAAGGGCCCGGTCGTGTGACCGGGCCCTTCGGATTGGTGGGCGGCACAGGACTTGAACCTGCGACCCCTCGCGTGTGAAGCGCGATCGCGAACAAGCGTCGCTGGACCGCCACGTACTCTGACGTGTCGGCGCGTGCGTCCTACACGGCCTCGACGCTGGTCATCGGCACGAGGTCGTGCCGGTTCGTGTTGTCGCGTGGTGCCCGCTCTGCGGTCAGACCTGCGGTCAACGATCGCCGCGCACCGGCGCCGGAGTTCTCACGTATGCTAACTTGCGTTCGTGGCGTTCACCATCGAGTACTACCACCCCCGTGTGCTCGCCACCATCGAAGCTTGGCCCGTCGATGTCGTCGCCGACTACGCGCGGCTGGTCGAACTGCTGTCGAAACACGGTCCCGCCGTAGGCATGCCGCACTCACGCGCCCTGGGCCAAGGGCTGTTCGAGTTGAGGCCGCGAGGGCGATCGGGTACCGGCCGTGCGCTCTACTGCTTCGTCCAAGACCGCCGCATCGTCATCGTCCACGCGTTCCTCAAGAAGACGCGCACCACCCCAGGACACGACCTCGCCATCGCGCGCCAGCGCACCAAGGAGATCCAACGTGGCTGAACTCGAGCACCGACCGGTCGTCCACGACCACGAGGAGTTCCTCGCACGCGCACGTCGTCGCCGCGGCTTTCAGAAGGCCTACGACGCGCTCGAGACCGAGTACCAGGTCACCAACGAGCTCATCGCCGCCCGAGCGCGTGCAGGCCTGACCCAAGATGTCGTCGCCCAACGCATGGGCACCACCAAGAGCGCGGTCTCGCGACTCGAGAGCTCGGGCAAACACACGCCGTCCGTCGGCACGCTCCAGCGCTACGCCAAAGCCGTCGGCTGCGAGCTCAAGATCGAACTCGTGCCGAAGTCAGGATGAAGACGGCCCGGTCAGGTGACCGGGCCCCTCGATCGTTCGTGGGCGGCACAGAGTCTGACCTCACGACATCGGAGACCCAATCTCTCGAGACATCGGCAACGCACGCGACGGCATGTTTCAAGACATCGGAAACGTCCTGAATGAGTTGCAGGCGTAGGAAGGCCAGCTGCGGTCACTTCATCACCGCGAATCGAGCGACGCAAGCCGACCTCGAACGCGCCCACGGCCGCGGCAAGCGCTCAGGCGACAACGCTACCGTCGTCACGGCGCAGCAGCCCTCACACCCCGTTTCCGACGACCCCCAAGGCTCATCATCGTGGCAACCCGAGAACCGCCTCGAGCGGCTTCGGCGCCACCGAAACCGCCGAAACGGACCGAACCTAGGTTCGGTCCGTTTCCGATCTCTTGAGAGATCACATGGTGGGCGGCACAGGATTTGAACCTGCGACCCCTCGCGTGTGAAGCGAGTGCTCTCCCGCTGAGCTAGCCGCCCGGGCGGAGCGTTCCCAAGCGTACCGGGCGGCCGTGCGGCCGTCAACTTGGTGGCCGCTCCAGCGTCAGCCCGCCAACCCCCGCTGCAGCCAGAGGATGCCCACCGCGATCGAGACGAGGCCGACGACCACGTTGAGGCCGCGCAGCAGCGCGGTGTGGCGCTGGGCGAGGCGCTTGGCCGCGTAGACGAGCAGGAGCGCGTAGGCCGACATCGCCAGCAGCACGCCCAGCGACTCGAGCGCGAGGATGCCGAGCGCCATGGCCGGGCTGTCGGCGGCGAGGCCCAAGGCGATCGCCAGGGCGCCGCCGGTGCCGGCCGCGCCGTGGAGCATGCCGACGCCGAAGGAGCGGCCGCCGCGGGCGCCGCGCGCGGGGGTGGCATGGGGATGGGTGTGCAGCGACGGTACGCCGGCGGCCGCGGCGCCGACCGCGGCCACGGCGGGCGCGTGGGCGGGTTGGTGCGCGTGCACGTGCGTCACGAGCGTGGACGCGCGGCGCAGCGCCAACACGCCCAAGACGATCATCACGGGGCCGACCACCCACACCTCGACCAGTCCCGAGAGGGCGGTGGGCAGGCTCGACTTGAACACCAGGGCGGCGACGCTCAGCACCATCAACGACAGCCCGTGGCCCAGCGCCCACTGGCTGCTGCGCCACAGGATCCGCCAGAAGTCGGCGCGGAGCGAGCGGCGGCTGGTGGCGAGCACCGACACGGCGGCCAGGTGGTCGGGCTCGAAGGTGTGTTGGAAGCCGAGCAGGAGCGCTTGGAAGAAGAACGGCAGTGGCATGTACCCTCGTGTCGCGCGGAGTGGACCGATCCCGTGCGCTTCGGCCGAGAGCGCGTCGACGCGCATGAACGCGCCGCGCGACCCGAGGTCGGAAGCGTACGCTCCCACGACCGCGCGCGCGCCACCGTCGCGTGGGTCGCCGTTC
>JAABRX010000018.1 GCA_011390675.1 Trueperaceae bacterium
GAGGCGGCGAAGTGGACGATCGCCTCGACCCCGTGCTCCTCGAGCGCGAAGCCGACCAAGTCGGGATCGGCGACGTCCGCGTGGACGAACGCGGCGCCCTCGGGCACCGCGTCGCGGTGGCCGGTGCGCAGGTCGTCGACGACCACCACTCGATGCCCGCGCTCGAGCAGCGCTTCGGTGCACACGGAGCCGACGTAGCCGGCACCGCCGGTGACGAGTACGTTCATGGCGCGCCTCCTGCCGGGATGGTACCGCGGCGCTCGGGATCCCCGACGCACGGGTGCGGCGCGTCGACGGGGCGATCGGGCCTCGTGCGCCGCCCTCCGACCTGACATACTTACCTTCACGAACGGGAGGCACGCACATGGCCACCAACCCACCCACCGACACCACCTCCGGCCTCGGGGCCGGCCTCATCTGGTTCGACGGCGCCATGGTGCCCGAGGCCGAGGCGAAGGTCTCGGTGCTCACCCACGCGCTGCACTACGGCACGAGCGTGTTCGAAGGCATCCGCGCCTACGCGACCGATCGCGGGGCGGCGGTGTTCCGCCTGCGCGAACACAGCCAGCGGCTGCTCGAATCGGCCAAGATCCTGGGGATGAAGCCCTCCTGGACGGTCGACGTCATCGACCGCGCGATCGTCGACACCGTCAAGGCGAACGAGCGCCCGAGCTGCTACATCCGCCCGCTGATCTGGTACGGGCCCGAGTCGCTCGGCATCAACCCCGCGCGCAACCAGCTGCACTTCATGGTCGCGACGCTGCCGTGGGGCGTGTACCTGGGCGAGGAAGCCGTGCGCAAGGGCGCGCGCCTGATGACGTCCTCGTGGCGCCGCTCCTCGGGCGACATCATGCCCACCAAGTCGAAGGCCGGCGGCAACTACGTCAACTCGGTGCTGGCGAACAGCGAGGCGCGCGAGAACGGCTTCGACGAGGCGCTGCTGCTCGACAAGGAGGGCTTCGTCGCCGAAGGCTCGGGCGAGAACATCTTCTTCCTCAAGGGCGGCACCCTCTACGCGATCGCGCACTCGGTGAACCTGCGCGGCATCACCCGCGACACCGTGATCCAACTGGCGAAGGACATGGGCACCCCGTTCGAGACGACCATGGCCGTGCGCGACGAGCTCTACACGGCCGACGAGGTGTTCATGGTCGGCACCGCCGCCGAGGTCACGCCGATCGCCTCGATCGACCGTCGCCCCATCGGCGCCGGCGTCGCCGGCCCGTACTCGTTGGCGATGCGCGAGCGCTACCTCGAGGCCACCGCCGGCAAGCTCCCCGAGTACCAGCGCTGGCTCACCTACGTCGCCGACTGACCCTTCCCGAAGGCACGCGAGCGTGCCGCCCGGCCTGGCCCGGGCGGCACGCTCGTGCACGGGCCACCGTCAGAACGGCCGCGCTTCGACCACGCCATCCGTGAGGGTGACCGTCATGTCGCCGGTCAGCGAGAAGCTCCCCGCGACGCGGGCACCGATCCAGTAGCGATCGGACGTCACGGCGTCGGCCAGCACCGCCCCGAAGGCGCCGCCGCCCGCGGCGATCGCGGTCGGTTGGTCCGCGACCAGCGTGAAGGGCTCGGCGATGGCGCGCGCCTCGGCGTCCTCCGCCGTGCACGCGGACGCCGGCGCGGCCGTGCGGACGTAGAGGGCGACGTCGATGGCGTCGCCCAGGGCCAACCCGCCTCGGTCGAAGGTCGCGGTGGCCCGGTAAGTGGCCGACGTCAGCGATACGGGGCTGCGGTCGACGCCCTCGGCCCAACAGATCGCGCCGGCCGTCGTCGCTGCGGTCAGGACGACGTCGGGCACCCGGCTGCTGAACGACAGCCCGCCGCACCCCACGACGGCGGCCACCGCCAGGAGCGCCATGGCGACCCCCAGATAGCGTTCGTTCGCACGGTCAGTCATCATCCGCTCCTCCCGCCGCCCGCTTGCGCAGCGCGTCGCGCCATCCGTCGGTCAGCCCGGGCGACGCCGCGGCCTCCCGCAGGGCCTCACGGTCGGGCTCGGCGGCGTAGCGCACGGCGTTGAGGCGCGCCACCGACCAAGCACCCGCCACGCGCTCCGTGAGCGCGCCCGCGTCGCCCTCCGCCACCCGCCCGGGCTCGAGGACCCGCAGGTACCAGCCGGTCCAACCGGTCGCGCGCAGGTCGACGGTCAGGCGCTTCTCGCCGGTGTAGGCCGCGGGGATGAAGCAGGGCACGCGCGGTTGCGCGATCTGCACGACCGCGCCGCCGACCGCAACGACGTCGCCCACGTGCACCGCGTCCTCGTCCACGCCGTCGATCAGGAGGTTCTCGCCGAACGCCGGGCGCCTCAGCTCGACGCCGAGCCGCGCGTGCCACGCCGCGTACCGCGCGGCGGCGTAGACGCATACGGCCTTGTCGGGGCCACCGTGGTTCTTGGTGTCGGCGACGGTGTCGCCCTCGAACCCGAGCGGGCGCAGTTCGAGCGGACCGAAGGCGCGCTCCTTGCCGATCGCGGACCGCACGGTGGACCCGGCGTGCGGGACCTCGCCGATGCGCCCGACGCGGAGTTCGGTGACGTGGAAGCTGGGCATGGGCGCAGCCTAGCGTGGCCGTAGCATGCGGGATGCCCGCATCCGGACGTCGGCCACCGGTGACGCGATGAGCAGCCTCGCCCTGGCGTTGGTCCTCGCGTCCGCGCTGCTGCACGCGACGTGGAACCTGGCGGCCAAGCGCGCCGGCGGCGCGACGCGGGGACCGGCGTTCGTGTTCGCGTTCTCCAGCGCGACGGCGGTGCTCTACGCCCCGCTCGCCTTGCGCTTCGGCGGCGCCCGCGTGGAGGACGTCGCTCCGCTGGGATGGGCGTTCGTGCTCGGCAGCGCGGCGCTCCACGTGGGCTACTTCGTGGCCCTGCAGCGGGGCTACCGAGTCGGCGACCTCTCGATCGTCTATCCGATCGCGCGGGGCGTCGGGCCGGCGCTCGCGACGGTGGGCGCGGTCGCGCTGCTCGGGGAGCGACCGAGCGCCCTGGCGCTGCTCGGGACGCTCCTGGTGGTCGCCGCCGCGGTCGCCTTGGCGACCGGACGACCGCCGGCCGGAGCGCGGATCGGCCCGGGCGTGCGGTGGGGGCTCGTCACGGCCGGCTTCATCGCGTCGTACACGCTATGGGACGCCGTCGCCGTGGCCCGCGTGGGCGTGCCGCCGCTCCTGTTCCTGTGGTGGTCGGAGTTGGCGCGGGCCACGCTGCTCGCCCCCGCCGTGCTGCGCCGGCCGGAGGCCCTGCGCCACGTGCTGCGCCACCACCGTGGCGCGGTGGCGACGGTCGCGCTGCTGAGCCCGCTGGCGTACGGGCTGGTGTTGACGGCGTTCACGCTCGCGCCGGTGAGCCTGGTCGCGCCCACCCGCGAGGTGAGCGTGCTGATCGGCGCGCTGCTCGGGACCACGCTGCTCGGTGAGGGCGGCCGCCGGCGGCGGCTGACCGCCGCCGCCGCGATGGTCGTGGGGGTGGCGCTCCTGGCGCGAGGTTGAGTCAGCATCGCGTGCGGAACGCGTGACGGTTTCGAAAGCGACCCCCGGCTACCTTCGTCGCATGAACGGACTCCTCGCGTCCCTCCGCTTCCCCTTCGCCCTCCGCGGGCCGTGGACCGCGACCGCTGCGGTCGCCGCGAACGCCGCCCCGGTCCGAGCGGTCGACGCGGCCGCCCGCGCCACCGAGGCGTTCCGCACGCTGGCGCGCCCGGAAGCCGCGCCCCGCACCCACCGCCCGCTGGTGGCTCCGCCGATCGCGCACCCGCCCGTTGCCGTCGAACCGACCCCCGACGCGACCGAACCTGCCCCGCCGCCGGCACGACCGGTCGAGCCGACCGTCCGCGTCTCCGCGGCGCACCTCGTCGACCCGGTCGGCCTGCGCGTGGTCCCGTTCCGACCCTCCACCCGCTGGCCGCTGCGCCGTGCGGCGCCGCGCATCTACGACCCGTTCCGCGGCTTCCCGTTGCGCTCCGTACACCTGGCCGACCTGATGGACGGCGCCACCGACCGACGCTGAGCACCCGATCCCCACGCGCGCGCTACGCTCGCGGCATGCGCGCCGCATCGAACCCCCTTCCGTTCGACCTTCGCACCCGCAGCCACGCCGCCGCCTGGTCCGGCCTGCGCGATCCGCTGGCGGCCGAGATCGTGGCCCGGAGCGGCGTCGACCTCGTCGTCTTCGACCTGCAGCACGGCAACATCGACGAACCCGACCTGCTCGGCCTGCTCCAGGCCACCCAACCGTTCGTGCCGACGTTGGTGCGGCTGCGATCGGTCGATCCGGCGCAGGTCACGCGCGTCCTCGATCTGGGCGCCGACGGCGTCATCGTGCCGATGATCGACGGACCGGACAGCGCCCGCGCCGTCGTCGCCGCCGCCCTGTACCCCCCGGTCGGTCGCCGATCCTACGGACCGATCCGCGCCGCGCTGCGGCACGGACCCGCGTACCGCGAGCAGGTGGCGGCGCACGCGCTCGTCGTCGCGATGATCGAGACGCGCGCCGGGCTCGAGTCGGTCGAGGCGATCGCCGCCGTGCCCGGGCTCGGCGGCCTGTTCGTCGGCCCCGCCGACCTCGGCCTCACGATGGGGTGGGGACCGCAGACCGACGGCGCCCATCCCGCGTATCTGGAGGCCCGGCGGCGCGTCGTGGCCGCCGCCCACGACCATGGCCTGAGCATCGGTGTGCACGGCGACGACCCGGAGGCGGCGCGGGCGGCGCTCGCCGACGGCGTCGACTGGGTCGTCGTGGCGAACGACACGCGCCTGCTGGGTGCCGGCACCGCGGCCCGCGTGCGCGCCGTGTTCCCCGAGCGGGCCTGACGTTCGCGCCCTCGACCGGTCGATAGGTCGAGGGCGCGAACGAAGCGAATCCGCATTTGAGGGCGCGTGCCGTGCACGCGGTCGGGTCGGACCGTCAGCCGCGCCGCGGCGCCATCGGCACCGTTCGGCGGGCGCGCGCGGTCGCCGGATCGAGGTCCTCGGCGATCGCCGCGAGCAGTCGGGCGAAGCGACCGAGGCCGTGGGCCCCGGCGGATCGGAGCGCATCGAAGCGCGATCGTCCGGCGCGGGCGGTCGTGAGCAGCGCCGCTCGGTCGGCGTCGGCACGACGCTCGCGGAGCGTGTAGTGCGCGTGGTGGAGCAGCACGTGGTCGTTGAAGTAGTTCACGGTCGGCACCTCTACAGAGAGCGAAGGACGGAGTGCGGGCCGACGGCGGTCGCTGCGGTGGCTAGCTCAGCGGTTGGCCCAGTGGAACGGGTGGCGCGGGGTGCGCTCCTGGTCTTTGAACCCGGCGCGGCGCAGGCGCGCGGCGAGGGTCGACTGGTGGAGCTCCTGCAGGCGCACGGCACCTGGATGGATCTGCGACAGCGAGATCACGATGGACCTCCTCTCTCATGTCGTTGGGAACGAAAAAACCTCGGCTGGGGGCCGAGGGACGCGGGCCTAGCGGGCCGACCGGGTGGGGTCAGGCGTCAGGCGGGGGTCCCTGCAGCGTTCGATGCGACGGTGGGCTCCGAGAGGATCGGGCACACGACGTCGAAGCGCGCTTGGCGCGGGCGATTCAAGACCATCTCTCGTCACCTCCTCGGTCGCGGCGGCGGCATCGTGGCCGCGCGCTGGTGCCCTCAGGCACAAGCGAGAGGGTAGCAGATGCATGCCGGATATGCAAGAGGGTATTCGGGATACCGCCGGGGTCGCGCGCGAGCCCCGAGGTCAGCCGTCGGCGACGTCGCCCAGCTCGCTCGCGCGGCGTTCGCCGGGCACGCTGGTGCGCCGGCGACGCGGCTGGAGCAGCGCGACGACGATCTCGAAGCCTTCGGGCGTCTGGCTCGAGCGCACGATCTCCTCGTCGAGCTCCAGGCCGGCGAACAGCTTCGGCAGCGCTCGCAGCACCGCCAGGCGGTCGCCCTTGACCACGACCAGGGTGACGTCGGTCACCCGCCGTCCCTGGCCGAACCCGACGTGCAGCCCGAGGCCCCGGGCACGATCGCGCAGCGTGCGTTGGACGCGCGCCTGCTCGGGCGTCGGGTGGGGCTCCACGTGGCGGCGCTCGTCCATGGCCGGTGGCGAACGCCTAGTAGGCGCGCGCGAACACCACCTTGTTGCGGTACCCGGAGGGGCGGCCGGTGTGCACGCAGACGGTCCCCTCGGCCGAGACGCCCTCGAGCGGGATGCAGCGCACGGTCGCCTTGGTGGCCTCTTGGATGGCCTTCTCGGACTCGGGGTCGCCGCAGTGGGTCGCGATCACGAACCCCGTCTCGACGCCCGCCACCAGCTCGTCCCACGTGTGGGCTTCGACCGTGCGCGCCTCGCGGAACGCGCGTGCGCGCTCGAACAGGCGGTCGTGGAAGTCGGGGATCGCGGCGACCAAGTGGTCGACGAGGCCCGAGAGCGGCACGGTGTCCTTCTCGTCCTTCAGCCGGTCCTTGACCAGCGCGGTGCCGGCGTCGAGGTCCTTGGGGCCGAGGTCGACCCGCAGCGGCACCCCCTTCTGCTCCCACTCGTAGAACTTCGCGCCCGGGCTCACGTCGCGGTCGTCGATCTTGACGCGCACCCCCGCCGCGCGCAGCGCCGCCACGACCCGGTCGACCTCGGCGCGCACGCGGGTGCGCCCCTCCTCGTCGTTGCTGCGGCCCATGGGCACCACGACGACCTGATGCGGCGCGAGCTTGGGCGGCAGGATCAGCCCCTGGTCGTCGCCGTGCGCCATGATGATCGCCCCGACCATGCGCGTCGACAACCCCCACGAGGTGGTGTGGGCGTGGGCCTGCTGGTTGTCGACGTCGTTGAAGGTGATGTCGAAGGCCTTGGCGAAGTTCTGGCCCAGGTAGTGGCTGGTGCCGGACTGCAGCGCCTTGCCGTCGCGCATCATCGCCTCGATGGTCAGCGTCTCGACGGCGCCGGCGAAGCGTTCGCCTTCGGTCTTCTCGCCGCGGATGACGGGCACGGCGGCGAACTCCTCGGCCAGCCGCGCGTAGACGTCGAGCATGGTGCGCACCTCGGCGCGCGCCTCGTCCTCGGTGGCGTGGGCGGTATGGCCCTCCTGCCAGAGGAACTCGGACGTGCGCAGGAACGGCCGCGTGCGCATCTCCCAGCGCACGACGTTGTTCCACAGGTTGTAGAGCAGCGGCAAGTCGCGGTAGCTCTGGATCCACTTGGCGTAGAGCTCGCCGACGATCGTCTCGGAGGTGGGCCGGATCGCGAGCGGTTCCTCGAGCTCTTGACCGCCGGCGTGCGTGACCACGGCCAGCTCGGGCGAGAAACCCTCGACGTGCTTCGCCTCGCGCTGGAAATAGCTCATCGGGATGAGCATCGGGAAGGAGAGGTTCTCGTGACCCGTGGCCTTGAACATCGCGTCGAGCTCGCGCTGGATGTTCTCCCACAGCGCGTAGCCGTACGGTCGGATGACGAACGCGCCGCGCACCGGCCCCAGGTCGACCAGGTCGGCCTTGTAGACGAGCTCGTTGTACCAGGCACTGAAGTCCTCGGCTTGGGTGGGAAGGGCGGGCTGCTTCGCCATGACGGTTCAGCGTAGCAGGCGAGGGCACCCGACTCGGGTCGGCGCCGTGGCCCAGGTCACGCCGGATCGGGACGTTCGACACTAGACTCTTCGTGACGATGTTCACGAATGCCCAGATCAACGACCCCCCGGCCGACGCGGACCTCGCCGCCGCTGCGTCGCGGTTGCCCGTCGTGCTGTACGACGGCGCGTGCGTCTTCTGCACCGCCCAGGCCGAGCGGGCGAAGCGGATCTCCGGCGGCCGCATCGCGGTGCGCCCCCTCCAGGAAGCGCTCGCCGACGTGCCGTGGGTCGATCCGGACGAGGCGATCAAGGCGCTCCATCTGGTCGACCGCGACGGGCGCTCGTACGCCGGCGCGGCCGCGGTCGTGCGCCTGCTGCGGCTCACGCGGCCGGTCTTGGGGGTGCTCGTGCTTCCGTACCACCTGCCGGGCGTCCGCTGGCTGGCCGAGCGCGCGTACGCGTTCGTCGCCAACCGGCGCTACGCGATCGCCGGGCGCACCGATGCCTCGGGCGACGACGACTGCGCCACCGGCGCGTGCGCGGTTCCGTGGGCGGAGCGGTCGCCGTCGCGGGACGCCGGTTGACGCGCCTGGGCCGGGACGCCCGGCTCTGACGCCCGGCACGGCGCCCTCCTTAGCCTGGTGCGATGCCCGCGAGCCGAGAGCTCGGGCCAGGTCAGGAGGACGAACCCATGAGGTACGACGTAGCGATCGTCGGAGCCGGCGTGGTCGGCTGTGCGATCGCGCGCGAGCTGTCCAAGTACCGCCTGAACGTGGCGCTCGTCGAGCGCGACGTCGAGGTCGGGCTCGGCACCAGCAAGGCGAACAGCGGCATCATCCACGGTGGGCACCGCGCGCACGACGGCACCCTCAAGGCGGCGACCGAGTGGCGCGGCAATCAGCTCTGGGGCGACCTCGCCGAGGAGCTGCCGTTCGGCTTCCAGCGCGTCGGCGACCTGACCGTCGCCTTCGACGAGGCCGACCTGACCGTGCTCCGCGAGACTCTGGAGCAGGGGCGCCGGCGCGGCGTCACGGGGCTCGAGATCTGGGACGCCGAGCGGCTGCGCCGTGAGGAACCGAACCTTTCGCACGACGCGATCGCCGCGCTGCACGCCCCCACCGCCGGCGTGGTCAACCCCTACGAGGCCTGCTTCGCGCTCGCCGAGAGCGCGGTGCGCAACGGCGTCGACCTGAAGCTCGAGCACGCGGTCGAGGGGATCGACCGGGATGGCGACGGCTTCGTCCTCCGGACCTCGCGCGGCGACGTCGGCGCGCGCTTCGTGGTCAACGCAGCCGGGCTGTTCGGCGACGCGGTCGCCCGGATGGCGGGTGCCACGGCACCTCCCCTCCGCGCGCGCAAGGGCGAGGAGTACCTGCTCGACAAGCGGCTGGCCGGCTTCGTCAAACGGGTCGTCTTCCCCACCCCGAACGCCGAGAGCAAGGGCATCCTGCTCATCCCCACCTACGACGGGACCCTGATGGTGGGCCCCACCGCCCACTGGACCGCGGAGGACGGCGCCGACAAGACCGACCTCGACACCACCGCCGTCGGCGCCGCCGAGGTCTTCGCCGGCGCGCGCCGGCTGGCGCCCGGGATCGCCGAGGCCGATTGCATCGCCGAGTTCGCCGGGCTGCGGGCGGTGGCCGACGGCGAGGACTTCGTGATCGGTGCGACCGAGGTCCCGGGGTTCGTCAACGTGATCGGGATCCAGTCGCCCGGCCTCACGGCCGCGCCGGCGATCGCCGAGGACGTGGTCGAGCTGCTGGCGGCGCAAGGGATGGCGCTCGAGCCGAACCTCGCCTTCGTACCGACGGTGGAGCCCCCCGTGCGCGCCGCCGACCTGGACTTCGACGAGCTGGCGCGCGTCGCCCGCGGCGACCCCCGCTTCGGCCGCATCGCCTGCCGCTGCGAGCGCGTCACCGAGGGCGAGGTGCTGGCCGCCATCGACCGCGGCGCGCGCACGATGGACGGCGTCAAGTTCCGCACG
>JAABRX010000019.1 GCA_011390675.1 Trueperaceae bacterium
GATGGGCGTCTTCGAGCTGATGCCGCACGCCAACGGCCTGTCGCGCAACGTCGTGCAGTGCCTGCACGATTTCGACGTGCCGCTGCACCTGTCCACCACGGTCGTGCGGATCCATGGACGCGACCGCCTCGACCGGGTGACGGTCGCGCCGGTCGACGAAGCGCTGCAGCCGATCATGGAGCGCGCGTGGGACGTCCCGTGCGACACGCTGCTCGTGTCGATCGGCCTGATCCCCGACAACGAGCTCGCGCGCCACCTGGGCGTGCGGCTCGACCCGGTCACCACCGGCCCGGTGGTCGACAGCGCCATGCAGACGAGCCGCGACGGCGTCTTCGCCTGCGGCAACACCGTCCACATCCACGACCTGGTCGACATGGTGTCGCAGGAGTCGCACCTCGCCGGCACGGCCGCGGGCGGCTTCGTGGCGGGGCGGACCGTCCCGGACGACAACGTCCGCCTGACGCCGGGCGCCAACGTGCGCTACACGGTCCCGTCCACCATCTCCACCGATCGCGAGCACACCGTCTACCTGCGCGTCCAGAAGCCGATGACCGACTGCACGCTGCGGCTGGGCGACGTCTACGCCAAACCGCTGCGCTACGTGGTGCCCGCCGAGATGGTGACGCTCAAGGTGCGACCCCGCTTCCTCGAGGCGTTCCATGGCGGCACCCTCACGGTGTCGGTCGAGGAGCGCGAGGGCGCGTCCAGGAAGGGGACCGAGGCATGAGCACGGAACTCGAGCACGCCCACTACCTGTGCATCGGCTGCCCGCTCGGCTGCCGGCTCGAGGTCGACGCCATCGACGGCGAGGTCGTCGAGGTGCGCGGCCACTCCTGCAAACGCGGCAAGGAGTTCGCGGTGCAGGAGCACACCGACCCGCGCCGCTTCGTGACCACGACCGTGCGGATCGAGGGTGGCCGCTGGCCACGGTTGCCGGTCAAGACCGCCGATTCGGTGCCCAAGGGGCGCGTGGAAGACGTCGCGCGCGCGCTGCACGAGCTCGCGCTCACGGCGCCGGTGGCGATGGGCGACGTGGTGCTGGCCGACGTGCTGGGCACCGGCGTCGACGTGGTCGCCACGCGCGACCTGCCGCTGCGCGGGTAGGGCCGCGCGCTGCGGTCAGGTCACCAACACCGGCACCTTCGAGGACCGCAGCACCCGCTCGAGCACCCCGCCGAGCACCGTCTCGAGCCACCGCGCGTAGCGGTGGCTCCCCATGAGGATCAGATCGCAGCCGCGCTCCTCGGCCGTGGCGACGATCGTGTCGGCGACCGGACCGGAGCGCTCGACGTAGTCGGCGGCCACCCCGTGGCGCTCGAGGTACGCGCGCGCCTCGCCGAGCGTCGCCGCCGCCGTGCGCGCCAGGTCCGCGACGGTCAGGACGACGAGCGGTAGGTCGCGCTTGGCGGCGAGGTAGGCGCCGGCGAAGAGCGCCGCTTGGCTCCGCGGACCGCCGTCGTACGCGACGAGGCCCTTCGCGAGCGGGGTGGCGCCGGCGGGCACCGCCATGACCGCGCAGGGCGAGCGCCGCAACAGCGTCATGACGCCCGGCGCCAACGCGCCCGAAGGCAGCAGCACCGGCGCGACGACCAGGTCCATCCAGGCGGCCCGCGCGAGCAGCGCCGGGATCGGTGCCCCCACCGCGACGGTGAACTGGGCCGCGACGTCCGCCTCGCTGCACGCGGCGTCGAAGCGCGCGCGCAACGCCTCGACGCCATCGCTCTGGGCTTCGGCCGCGGACGCCACCATGTGCACGGCGTACAACCGCGAGCGCTCGCGCGCGGCCACGGCCAGGGCCTGATCGACGGCCGCCCACGCGGCCGGGTCGGCGTGCACCTGCACGAGGACGTCGTCCGCCAAGACGACCTCTTCGGCGTCGCCGCGGCGGCCGCGCGCCACCGACTCGAGGGCCGCGTCGCGCGACGCGCTCGGGTCGGCGGCGCGCTCGTCCTGCGAGCGCCCGACCGCCTCGGCGACCGATTCCGGAGGCAGCACCACCCCGAGGTCGTCGATCAGCCGGCCGCGGTGCTCGGACAGCCACAGGTAGAGGTCGGTCTCGGTGCGCCCCTCGAAGCCGCGCAGCAGCGCGCGGGCGCGCACCCGCTGGACGACCGGGACGTAGATCGCGTCGTACCAGTGGGCGACGGCTTCGGGGTACGGGACCTCGCGGTCCTCGTCGAGCCCCATGAAGTAGCGGTGCACGTCGATGTGCTCGAGCAGCCGCGCGAAGGAGCCGGGGATGGTGGTGCGCAGGTCGGCATCGGGGCGCAGGTGGTCGAGCTCGGTGCGCTCCAAGAACGCCGCATGCTCCTCGGCGACGATCAGGTCGTCGGGCGAGGCGTCGGCGGCGAGCGGGACCCGGGCGTACACGGGCGTGACGTACGCCTGGATGAACTTGGCGCCGAGCTGACGCGCGACCGACACGCGGTGGTTGCCGTCGCGCACGAAGTACGCGTCGCCGATCCGGTACAGCTCGATCGGCGGGGTTCCGGAGAGCCCGGTCATGGCCATGCGCACCCCCACCCACCGGGCCTTGTCGGCATCGGTGCGAGGGAGGAACTCGCGGGTGAAGTCCTGGGTGCGGCCGACGCTGCCGACGATCGCGTCGAGCGGGACGTCCTCGAGCACGTTCGTCGGCGTCTCGACCGCGTGCAGTCGGCGGCGCACCTCGTCGTACGACAGGAGCGGCGCCTCGCGCCCCGACAGCGCGGAGAGCACCTCGGCCAAGCCGGCGCGCCGCCGCGCGCGCAGGAAATCCTGCACCGCGTCGACGGAGGTGTGCGGTTCGCTCGTCACAGGGGCATCGTAGCGCCGGGACCCTCCATGCTCCGCTCCGGGCGCGCGAACGACGCCCGCAACCGGGTGCTATCCTCCCGCCATGAACCGCCGCTCGATGCCCCGCCGCCCCGTATCCGCCTGACGTCCGTCGTCGGGCCGGACGGGGCGTCGCGCGAGCGGCGCCCTTCGTTTTGGCCCCATCCCGATCCCGCCGCGATCCCCCTGGAGGACCCATCCGCATGACCGAGCCGACCCGCGCCGCGTATTACGCGACGACCCCGATCTTCTACGTCAACGCCGCCCCCCACATCGGGCACGCGTACACGACGATCCTCGTCGACGTGGTCACCCGCTTCCACCGCCTCAAGGGCGACGACGTCCACTTCCTCACCGGCACCGACGAGCACGGCGAGAAGGTCGCCAAGGCCGCCGCCGCGGCCGGCCAGACGCCGCAGGCGTACGTCGACGACGTCTCGGGTCAGTTCAAGGCGACGTGGGACCGGCTGGGGATCGGGTACGACGGCTTCATCCGGACCACCGACCCCAAGCACCGCACCGTCGTGCAGGACGTGCTGCAGCGGGTCTACGACAACGGCGACATCTTCTACGGCGAGTACTCGGGCCTCTACTGCGTGGGCGCCGAGCGCTTCGTCACCGAGAAGGAACTGGTCGACGGCAAATGCCCCGATTCCGACGACCCGCCGGAGCTGCGCGTCGAGGCCAACTACTTCTTCCGCATGGAGAAGTACCGGCCCTGGCTGCGCGAGACGATCGAGGCCAACCCCGACCTCATCCGCCCCGAGCGCTACCGCAACGAGGTGCTGGCGATGCTGCGCGAGCCGATCGGCGACTTCTCGATCAGCCGCC
>JAABRX010000020.1 GCA_011390675.1 Trueperaceae bacterium
CCTGCGCGACGCCTTCCTGGCGCTCCCCGACGCGGTCACCGCGCACTTCGAGCAGTTGCACTTCGACCGCGCGCTCGAAGAAGTGATGGCGGCGGTGCGCAAGGCGAACAAGTACGTCGCCGACCAGCAGCCATGGACGCTCGCCAAGGATCCGGCCCACGCCGAACGGCTCGGCACGGTGTTGCGCTCGGTCGTCGAGGCGCTGCGGGTCGCCTCGGTGTTGCTCGAGCCGGTGCTCACCACCAAGTCGCGCGAGTTGCGCGCCCAGCTCGGCCTCGACGATGCCCCCGCCACCCTCGACGACGCCCGCCGCTGGGACGGCGCGCCCGAGGGGACCGCGACCCGCCCCGGCGACCCGCTCTTCCCGCGCATCGACCTCGAGGCCCTGGCCGCGGCGATCGCCACCCCGGCCGAGCCGCCGCTCGAGCACAAGAGCGAGGTCACGATCGACGACTTCGCCAAGCTCGAGTTCCGCGTCGCTACCGTCCAGCACGTCGAGGCGCACCCCAAGGCCGACAAGCTGCTCGTGCTCACCGTCAAGATCGGCCCCGAGACCCGCACCATCGTCTCGGGCATCAAGGCGCACTACGCGCCCGAGCAACTGATCGGGAAGAAGGTGGTGATCGTCGCCAACCTCAAGCCGGTCAAGCTCCGCGGCGTGGAGTCGCAGGGGATGATCCTGGCGGCCGAGAGCGCCGACGGGGCCTTGGCCGTCGCGACCCTCGACCGCGACCTCGCGGACGGGTCCGAGGTGCGGTGACGGACCTAGGGTGAGTCCCGGCGAGTGAAACCGAGCCCGTCCACGCGCGCCCGCATGCGCCATGATCGCGGCCGATGACCCAAGCGGTCGCCGTCATGCTCTTCACGACGATCACGATCGGCGCCTGGTCGCTCGTCGCGCAGACCTGGCGCCTCGGGCGCCGCCCCGGCGCGGGCGTGTTCGTGGCGATGGGGCTGGTGCTCGCGCTGCTCGCGACGGTGGCCCTGATCCAGGCCGCGGTGGCCGGTCCCACCGCCACCGAGGCGCTCGTGCGCGCGCAACTGGCGCTGCGCTCGCTGACGCCCGCGATCTGGCTCGCCGCGCTGCTGCGCTGGGCGGCGCCGCCGTTCGTCCGGAGGCCCTGGCTCACGATCAGCGCGATCGTCGCACCGGCCGCGTTCTTCGCGATCGCCGGACTGGTGACCCCGCTCGGCGGCCCCATGCTGACCGCCGTCGCCCGCTCGATCGATACACCGTGGACGGTGCACGTCGTTCCCGGCCCCTGGGCCAACTGGCTCGCCTTCCCGTACGCGGTGGTGCTGGTGGCGCTCGCGGTCGCGGTGATCGTGGCGACGCCGCTGCGCGGGCGCGGCATCGGCCGCGGGGCCCGGACCGGTTGGCTCGTCGCGACGCTGCTCGCGCTCCTCGCGACGGTCCTCAACGTGGTCGGCCTCAGCCCGACGCCGGGGTACACGAGCACCACCTTCGCGCTGGGCGTGATGGTGGCCGTGCTGCACGCCACGCTGGCGAGCACGCCCGCCTTCGCGCGGCGCGAGGTCGCCTTCCGCGCGGCCTTCGACTCGATGCACGAACCCGCCCTGGTCGTGGGCGCCGACGGCGGCGTCCTGGAGGCCAACCCAGCTGCGGAGCGCCTGTTGGGCGACGGGAGCACCCTCCAGGGAGCGAGCCTGATGGGCGTGGCGCCCCAACTCGAGATCGCGCGCCGGCGCTCGGGCAGCGGCACGCCGCGCGAGGAGCTCGCGGGCGATTTGGCCGGCTTCGAGGCGAGCGTCGCCACCGCGCGCACCGGCATCGGCGTAGGGCCGGCGACGGTGCTCGTGCTGCACGACCGGCGCGCGGAGCAGGCCCACGCCGCGCAGCTGCTCGAGCGCTCGCAGCGCGACCCGCTCACCGGCGCCGTCAACCGGCTCGGCTTCGCCGCCGCCTTCGCGCGCGCGCTCGCCGGCGCGCGCGGGCGCACGGTCGCGCTCGCGTACATCGACCTCGACGGCTTCAAAGCCGTGAACGACAGCCTCGGGCACGCAGCCGGCGACGACGTACTGGTCGAGGTCGCGAAGCGGTTGAGCGCGGTGGTGCGCGACGGCGACGTCGTCGCCCGGTTGGGCGGCGACGAGTACGCGCTGGTGCTGGTCGACGTCACCCCGGACGTGCTGGCCAACGTGGCCGCGCGGGCCGCGGACGCCATCCGCAGGCCGATCGCGACGCAGGCCGGCGACGTGCACGTCGACGCCAGCGTCGGCCTCGCGACCGCGCCGCACGACGGGACGACGCTGGACCAGGTGCTGCATGCGGCCGACGCGCGGATGTACCGGCAGAAGCACGCCCGACCGGGGCGGGGGCCCGAGGAGGGGCGCTGACGCGCCACTTTGCGGCCAGGGCCTAGCGTCGCTAGCGCGCGGCCAAGATGCACTTGATCACCGCGTAGGGCACCTCGCCACCGAGCGCGTCGAACACCGGCCGCAGCTTGCCCGGCGCCTCCTCGGCGACGGCCTCGGCGACCTCCTGGATGCGCCGGACCTCGTCGCCGGGCAGGCCCGTGGCCTCCTCGGCGGTGAGGTCGCCGCGGCGCACCAACTCCGCCAGATGGTCCTCGACGGTGCGGACCTTGAGGCCCCGCATCGACGCGACGGCCTCCGGGCGGTAGCCCTGCAGGACCAGTTCGCGGGTGATCTCGACGCTGTCGAGGCCCTCCGTGTCGAGCGCGGCCAGCGGGTCCGGGGCGGCGGGCGGCGCCTCGGCCTCCGCCCCCGCGAACAGGGGGCCCGGGTCGTCCGACCCGGTGGCCGCCCACGGGTCGACCTGCGGCGGCGCGTCGCCGTCCGCCAGCGCCTCCAGGAAGGCGTCGCCGTACTTCTGCAGCTTCGCCGCGCCGACGCCCGGAAGGGTCGCGAGCTCGGCGCGCGAACGCGGCACGGCCTCCGCCATCGCCCGCAGCGTGGCGTCGTGGAAGATCACGTAGGCCGGCACCCCCTGCTCGCGCGCCAGGCGAGCGCGCACGTCGCGCAGCGCCTCGAAGCGCGCCGCGGCGGCGCCCGACAGGTCGGCGGCCGCGCGCCGCGGCTTGGCGGCGGCCTTGGTGGGGGTGGCGTCGCGCCGCAGGCGCACCTCGCGCTCGCCCTTCAGGACGGCGCCCGCCCCGGCCCCCAGCTTGAGGACCCCGTAGCCCTCGGGGTCCGGGACGAGCAGCCCGGCCGCTACCAGCTGCCGCAGCACCGAACGCCAGGTGCGCTCGGGGAGGTCGTCGCCGACCCCGAAGGTGGGCAGGTCGTCGTGGCCGAGGTCGCGCACCCGCGGGGTGGTCTTGCCCATGAGCACGTCGACGACGTGCCCGCCGCCGAAGCGCTGACCGGTGCGCACCACCGCCGAGAGCGCCTTCTGGGCGGCGACCGTGCCGTCCCAGGTGTCGACCGGGAAGAGGCAGACGTCGCAGTTGCCGCACGGCCCCGCGTACGCCTCGCCGAAGTACCCGAGCAGCGCGACGCGGCGGCACGTCACCGTCTCGCAGTAGCCGAGCAGCGCGTCGAGCTTCTGATGCTCGATGCGCTTGACCGCGTCGCTGGCGCCGCCCGACGCGAGCATGCGGCGCATGGCGACCACGTCGTTGAGGCCGTAGGTCATGAACGCGGTCGACGGCAGACCGTCGCGGCCGGCGCGGCCGGTCTCCTGGTAGTAGCCCTCCAGGCTGCGCGGCACGTCGAGGTGGGCGACGAAGCGCACGTCGGGTTTGTCGATCCCCATCCCGAAGGCGATGGTGGCGACCACCACCACCCCCTCCTCGCGCAGGAAGCGGCTCTGATGGCGGCGGCGCGTCTCGCCGTCGAGACCGGCGTGGTACGGCACCGCGCCGATCCCCTGCTTGACCAGCCAGGCGGCGGTCTGGTCGACGCTCTTGCGCGAGAGGCAATAGACGATGCCGGCGTCGCCGGCGTGCTCGCGGCGCAGCAAGTCGAGCAGCTGGTGGCGCGCGTCCTGCTTGTCGACGACCACGTAGCGCAGGTTGGGGCGGTCGAACGACGAGACGAACCCGGCGGCGTGCTCGAGGCGCAGCTTCTCGCGCATCTCGCGGCGCGTCGCCTCGTCGGCGGTGGCGGTGAGCGCCACGCGCGGCACGTGCGGGTACCGCTCGGCCAGGACGCCCAGGCCCAGGTACTCGGGGCGGAAGTCGTGGCCCCACTGGCTCACGCAGTGCGCCTCGTCGATGGCGATCAGGGCGAGCTCGGTGCGATCGAGCAGCGACAGGAAGCGCGGGGTCAAGAGCCGCTCGGGCGCGACGTAGAGCAGGTCGAGGCGTCCGTCGACGACGTCGCGCTCGATCTGATCGGCCTCGGCGGGGTCGAGGGTGCTGTTGAGGTACGCCGCGCGCACGCCCAGTTGACGCAGCGCGTCGACCTGATCCTGCATCAGCGCGATGAGCGGGCTGACGATCAGCCCGACCCCGGAGCGCACGAGCGCGGGCACCTGGTAGCACAGCGACTTGCCGCCACCGGTGGGCATGAGCACGAGCGCGTCGCCGCCGGCGATCACGGTCTCGATGACCGCCTCCTGGTGGCCCCGGAACGCGTCGTAGCCCCACACGCGCTTGAGGGCGGTGCGGGCGTCGACGAGGGAACCTACGGAGGGGTCGGGCGGCATCGGGCTGAGGGTACCAACCGGGCGGGGCGCGTCCGGTCGGCGGCGGGCGCGCGCCTAGCGGGGGGACCCCGAAGCACCGGCCGCCTCCCGCATCTCCACGAACCGCACCCCCAACCCCCGCAGCGCCGCCTTCGCCCGCACCGACAGATCGGTGCGGAACGCGAACTGGTCGCGCGCGTCGAGCGGGTACGCCTTGAGCGCGTAGCGGCTCCCCCACGGGTGCTCGACCAGCATCACGCGGAACTCGTGGGTGGGGTCGAGGAAGCGGCTGGTGGCGAGCACGTCGACCAGCCGTCGGCGGACCGCTTCGGCGTCGTGATCGGGGTGGAGCCACACCTCGGCCACCACCAGGAGCGTGCGCCGGCCGTCGTTGGCGTTGGCGACGTCGTCGGTCCACAGCCGGCCGTGGGGGATCGTGACGACGTCGTCGTCGTTGGTGACGATCTGGATGGCGCGGCTGCCGACGTTGCGCACCTCGCCGTAGTGCTCACCGAAGCGCACCCAGTCGCCCTGCCGGTACGGTCGCTCGGCCACGGCGATCACGCCGGCGACGAGGCTCGCGACGTAGTCCTTGAAGGCGAAGCCGAGCGCGATCCCGAGGGCCCCGAGGATCGCCACCAGGTTCTGGGGGGAGGGTGCGACCACCTTGGGCACCGCCCACACGATCACGGCCAGGCCCAGAAGAAGCCGGAGCGCCGGGACCAGCGTCAGCACCCGCGTGCGGAAGCGCGCCGGGAAGGCTTCGGCCAGGCGCGGGAACAGCCAGCTGACCGCATAGGCCGCGGCCGCGGCCGCCGCGAGGCCGACCACCAGCAGCAGGAACGGGATGTCGGACGGGTCGCGCAGGATCTCCGCGAGCTGCCCGTTCACGAGCGCACCCCCGCGATGGCTTCGGATGCGAGCCGGCTCCAGAGCGAAGGCAGCGCCGCCGGTGCCACCCGGTAGCGGTCGTCGTCGCCGACCTCGACCAACCCTTGCGTCCGCAGGACGCGCAACGCGACCCCCGCCTCGGCGGCCCCGAGCGCGACCGCGGCGCCGACCACCTCGGCGGGCGCGATGCCGTGGAGCAGCACCGCGTGCAGCAGCAGCACGTCGTCGCGCGGGAGCGACGCGGCGCTCGGCAGCTCCACGTTGGCCGGGTCGCGCAGCCACACGTGCAGGTCCTCGTCGTGGGCGTCGCCCTCGCCGTCCTCGTCGGCCCGCTCGCGCCCGTCGCGCATGGCGGCGGTCCAGACGGCGGCCGCCACGCCGGCCTCACCGCGCGCGCGGGCGGCGAGGGCGCGGAAGGTGCCCTCGCCCGGGGTCTCGCCGCTGCCCCGCAAGCACAGCGCCGGGTCGGCGCCGAGCCACTCCTGCAGCGCCGGGCCGTCGAGGGGCGCGGGCGTCGAGGGGCTGGGGAGCCCGCGCGCCTCCGGGAGCGTGCGCCGCATCCACGCCCAGGCCCAGGGCGCGACGTCGGCCGACCAGGGACCGCGGCGGTCGCCGAGGTGCGCGAGCAGATCGCGGACCGCGTCCAGGCCGTCGTGGTGGCGCACCCACCAGCCTTCGAGGCGCGCCAGGTGCACGTCGTCGTCCCCGGCGAGCACCTCGAGGAGGTCGTCCGGCAACGCGCGATACAGGACCGCGCCGTCGGGCGGGCGCACGACCGTGGGTCCGCCGTCCGCCGCATCGTCGAGGGCGGCGTCCCAGCCGCCGTCGTCGGGGCGCAGCACCAGCCCGTGCGGTCGCGCCTCGCGCCAAGCGGCGAGCGCGGCGCGCTGCGCGTCGAGCGGCGGCTTCGGCACGAGCCGCTCGAGCCGCGCGGCGTCGAGCGCCTCGAGGTGGTCCTCGGATGGGGTGGGGTCGTCGACGTCGGCGATCGCGCCGCGCCACCGCGCCAACAGGTCGCGCCACCAGCGCCGCGCGCGCGCCTCGGTGGTGGGGGCGGGCGGCGTCGCTTCGGCGAGGGGGACCACGCGCCAGACGTCGGACATGCGCGCACGATACCGCCCGCCCGGAACGCGACCGCCGCGACCCATGGGGGTCGCGGCGGCGGTGGGTGGTCGCGCTCGCGCACTCCTGGCGCGCCGCGCGCCTACGTCAGAAGGACCAGGCGCCTCCGCGCATGACCGCCTCGCGGGTGCCGTCGGGCTTCTCGCCGTCGACGTCGAGCGCGTCGCTGCCGAACATGAAGTCGACGTGCGTGAAGCTCTGGTTGAAGCCATCCGCCTGCAGCTCCTCCAGCGAGCGCGTGGTGCCGTCCTTCATCGTCGTCTCGTACGCGCGCCCGAGCGCCACGTGGCAGGCGGCGTTCTCGTCGAACAGGGTGTTGAAGAACAGCAGACCGCTCTGGCTGATCGGGCTCTGGTGCGGCACGAGCGCGATCTCGCCGAGCCGCCGCGATCCCTCGTCGATCTCGAGGAGCTTCTCGAGCGCCGCCTGCCCCTGTTCCGCGGTCACGGCCACCACCGCGCCGTCTCGGAAGGTGAGCTGGAAGCGGTCGATCAGCTGGCCCTGATACGAGAGCGGCTTGCTGCTCGCGATGGTGCCGTCGACGCGATGCGCGTGCGGCGCGGTGAACACCTCTTCGGTGGGCATGTTGGCGACGAAGCGCGCGCCGTTCACGAGCGCGTTCGAGCCGCCCGACTCCCACACGTGGGTGTCGGCGAGGCCGAGGCGCAGGTCGGTGCCGGGCGCCATCAAGTGCAACGCCACGTACCCGCGCGCGTTGAGGTGGTCGTTCGCGCGCTGCAACTGCGCCAAGTGCGCATCCCAGGCCGCGACCGGGTCGGCGACGTCGGCGCGGGTGGCGGCGAAGATGGCGTCCCACAGCTTCGCGACCGCCTCCTCTTCGGGCAGCTCGGGGAACGCCTTGCGGGCCCAGGCGGGCGTGGCGTACGCGACGATCGTCCAGGGCATGTGGGAGCGCTGCACCAGGTCGCTCACGGGGCGGTTGGCGATGCTCGCGGCCTTGGCCATGCGCGCCACCCGCGCGGGGTCGGCGGGCGCCATCAGGTCGGGATCGCTGCCGGTGACCCGCAGGTAGGCGTCGCCGCGCTCCATCTTGGACCGCACCATCTCGGTGCGCTCCTCGTCGGCGGCGTCGAGGGTGTCCTCATGCGCGTGCAGGGCGCGGATCAGCCCCATCTGCTCGTCGATGATCTCGACGTGCACGTGCGGCGCACCGAACGCGTACGCCTGCTTGGCGATGCGGCGCAGCAGGTCGAGCGACTCCACGGGTCCGCCCAACGCCAAACGCTGGCCGGGTTGCAGGTTGACCCCCACGCGGAGCGCGAGGGTGGCGAGGTTGTCGAGCTTCTGGTCGAAGGTGAGCTTCTGGTCGATGGTGAGCATCCCTCGAGTGTACCGAGGGCGAACGGGACGTTCGGACGGGCAGGCGACCCCTCCGCAGGGACGGGTCCGGGTGCGAGGGGCTACCCGAAGCGCGCCTGGAGCTCAGCCACCCGCACGACCGCGACCCTCGGCACGAGGCCCGTCAGGTGGGCATCACCGGACACGATCGCCGCGGCCGCGCTCGCCACCCACAGATCGACGAAGGGCTGGTCGGCCGGATCGGGAGCCCGCACCTGCGCAGGCGGCGGATCCGTGGGCCAGGGTTCGGCGTACGGGAGGTAATCGCCCAACAGCTCCGCGCGGTCGTCCGGCGCGAGGCCGAACTTGGGGTACGCCAGCACCCGCAGCAGCTCCTGCGTCGTCGAGCGCGATACGACGGGCACGAGCACGCCGCCCGACCACGCCCGCCGAAGCCACACCGAGCGCCCCCCGGCGAACGCCAGCGCCGACACGACGACGTTGGTGTCGAACACGAAGCGGTCGCTCACTCCTCGTCGCTGCGGACCCACGCGACCGCCTTGCGCACGTCCTCGACGGTCAACCCTTGGGCGGCCAGCCGTTCGCGCACCTCGTCGGCCCGGCTGCGCACGAGGGGCTCCAGGACGATGCGCCCGTCCTCCTCACGGACCTCGAAGTAGTCGACCCCGGGGAAACGGCGCGCGATGGCGGCCGGAAGGGTGATCTGGTTCTTCGACGTCTTCTTGGCGAGCACAGGCACCTCCGCGCAGTACGGCGCTGCCGCGCCGGGGCGTCCAGATTAGCGGCATGGGACCAAGGAAACGAGGGATCCTTACCGACCGGTCCTTGGCAAACGCCGTACCGGGTCGATCGCACCCGTCGCCCTTCGGTCGTCCGTCCCGGATCGCCGGGCGATACACTCGCTGGGAGCGACGCGCGTGGAACGCGCGGGCCCGCCCGCGGCCGCCGCCGCGTCGCCCACACAACGGAACCGCCCCGCCGCCGGCGGGGCGCAACCGCCGACCTTCAGGGCAGGGTGAAATCCCCGACCGGCAGTAGCGCGTCCTGCGGACGCGTCGAGCCTGCGAAGCCCCCTCGCGGGGCCCGAACCCGTGCGAACCGGGTGCCGACGGTGACAGTCCGGATGAGAGAAGGAGGCGTTCATGACGCACCGCACGCCCCGTGCGGCGCGGACCGGAGGTACCCCGTGACGGGTACCCCGAATACCGCGCCGTCCCCAACCGAAACCACCGACCGCCACGCGACCTGGATGCGCCGGGCGCTCGCGCTGGCCGCTCGTGGCCGCGGCACCACCCACCCCAACCCGATGGTCGGCTGCGTGCTCGTGCACGGCAGCACCGTCGTCGGCGAGGGCTGGCACGAGCACGCCGGCGGCCCCCATGCCGAGGCGGTGGCGCTCGCCGCCGCCGGCGACCGCGCCCGAGGCGCCACGGCGTACGTGACCCTCGAGCCCTGCGCCCACTTCGGACGCACGCCGCCGTGCGCCGACGCGCTCGTGGCGGCCGGCGTGGCTCGGGTGGTGGTCGCGTCGCCGGACCCCGACGCCCGGGTGCGCGGTGCGGGCCTCGCGCGCCTGCGGGCGGGCGGCGTGGCGGTCGACGAGGGCGTGCTGCAGCACGACGCCGACGCGCTGAACGCCGCGTACCTGGTGCACCGCCGCGAGGGGCGGCCGTGGGTGCGCTACAAGACCGCGATGACGCTCGACGGCAAGATCGCCACCCGCACCGGCCGCTCGCGCTGGATCACCGGCCCGGCGGCGCGCGCGCTGGTCCACGGCTGGCGGCATCGGGCGGACGCCGTCGCGGTGGGCGTGAGCACGCTGCTGCAGGACGACCCGGCGCTCACCACGCGCCTCGAAGGTCCGGACGGACCGGGGCGCACGCCGCGCAAGGTGGTCTTCGACGGGGTGGCGCGCACCCCCGTCACCGCCAGCGCCTTCGAACCCGGCCCCGACGGGGCGCCGGCGCGCGTGACGATCGTCGTCGGCCCGGACGCGCCCGCCGCGCGGGCCTCGGCGCTCGAGGCGCGCGGCGCGCACGTGCTGCGCGTCGCCGCTCGCCAGGGACGCCCCGACGTCGGCGAGGCGCTGCGCGCGCTGGCGGCCGACGGCGTCGTCGAGCTCCTGCTCGAAGGGGGCGGCACGCTCGCTTGGAGCTTCCTGGAGGCGGGCGCCGTCGACCGCATCGCCTGGTTCGTGGCGCCCAAGCTGATCGGCGGGCGCGGCGCCAGCCCGCTCGCCGGGCTGGGCGTGGCTACGCTCGACGAGGCCTACGCGCTGGCCGCCTGGAGCGTCGAGCGCCTGGGCGACGACCTGTTGATCGAGGGGGACCTGGTGCGTCCGGCTCCCGTGGAGGAACGCTGATGTTCACCGGAATCGTGGAAGAGATCGGACGCGTGGCCTGGGCCGAGCGGCGCGGGGGCGACCTGCGCGTGCGCGTCGAGGCCGAGCGCGTCCTGGACGGGCTCGCCGTCGGCGACTCGATCGCCTGCGGCGGCTGTTGCCTGACCGTCGTGGCGCACGACGACCGCGCCTTCGAGGTCGAGCTCTCGCTCGAGACCGTCGCCAAGACCGCGCCGCGCTGGCGCGAAGGCGCGGCGCTCAACCTCGAGCGCGCGCTGGCCGCCGACGGCCGCTTCGGCGGCCACGTGGTCACCGGCCACGTCGGCGGCACCGGCACCGTGCTCGCCATCGACGCGCAACCGGGGGCGCACGTGCTCACGGTGCAGGCGCCCGACGAGTTCGCGCGCTGGTTCATCCCCAAGGGGAGCCTCACCGTCGACGGCGTCTCGCTCACGGTGGTCGACGTGGGCGGCCCCGCGGGCAACCGCGACGACCTGGGCGCGGCGACCTTCACCCTCTGGCTCATCCCGCACACGCTGCAGGTGACCACCCTGGGCGACCTGAAGCCCGGCGACGCGGTCAACCTCGAGGCCGACGTGCTCGCGAAGCACGTCGAGCGGCTGCTGGCGCTCGGCGCGGTGCCGACGCCGCAAGGAGCACCGGCGTGAGCGCGACCCTCGCCACCGTCCCCGAGCTGCTCGCGGAGCTGCGCGCCGGCCGCGCCGTGATCCTGGTCGACGACGCTGACCGCGAGAACGAGGGGGACCTGCTCTTCGCCGCCGAGCACGCCACGCCCGAGCTGCTCGCCTTCACGATCCGGCACACCGGCGGCATCGTCTGCGTGGCGATGCCGAACGACGTCGCCGACCGACTCGACCTGCCGCCCATGGTCGCGCGCAACACGGCGAACCGCGAGACCGCCTTCACCGTGACCATCGAGGCGACCGAAGGCGTGTCGACCGGCATCTCGGCGGCCGACCGGGCCCGGACGATCCGGGTGGTCGCCGACCCGAGTTCGAGCGCGAGCGACCTCGCGCGCCCCGGCCACGTCTTCCCGCTGCGCGCCCGCGACGGCGGCGTGCTGCGGCGCGCGGGCCACACCGAGGCCGGCGTCGACCTCTGCCGGCTTGCCGGCCTCGGCCCGGTGGCCGCCATCAGCGAGGTGATGCACGACGACGGCACCATGATGCGGCTGCCGGCGCTGCGCGCCTTCGCCACCGAACACGGCCTCAAGGTCGGCGCCATCGCCGACCTGATCGCCTACCGCCTCGAGCGCGACGGCTTCGTCGAGCGCATCGCCGAGGCGAAGCTGCCGACGCCCTGGGCCGAGTTCCAAGTCATCGGCTACCGCGACACGCTGCACGGCACCGACCACGTGGCGATGGTGCTCGGCGACGTCGCCGACGGCGAGCCGGTGCTCGTGCGGATGCACAGCGAGTGCCTCACCGGCGACGCGCTGCACAGCCTGCGCTGCGACTGCGGCTTCCAGCGCGACGCCGCCCTCAAGGCGATCGCGGACGCCGGCCGCGGCGTGCTCGTCTACCTGCGCCAGGAAGGGCGCGGGATCGGGCTGCTGAACAAGCTGCGGGCCTACGCGCTGCAGGACGCCGGCGCCGACACCGTCGAGGCGAACGAGCAGCTCGGCTTCGCCGCCGACCTGCGCGACTACGGCGTCGGCGCGCAGGTGCTCGCCGACCTGGGGATCAAGCGCCTACGGCTGCTGACGAACAACCCGCGCAAGGTCGTGGGGCTGGAAGGCTTCGGCATGGAGGTCGTCGAGCGCGTGCCGCTGCATGCGGGCGAGAACCCCTACAACGAGGCGTACCTGGCGACGAAGCGGGCGAAGTTGGGGCATTTGGAGGACTGAGGGCGCCACGGACGCGGGCGCTTCGCGCACCGCTGCGGCGCCTTGCGGTCGCTTCGCGACCGCGGCGGGACCGGGCGCACACGGGGGTGCAGGTTCGCGACCCTAACTCATGTACACTTGGTCTGTACAGGAGGTTGCCGTGCGCACCGTCAACGTCAGTGAGACCCGTGAACACCTCGCCCAGCTTCTCGACGCCGTCGAAGCCGGCGAAGAGGTGCTCATCGTCCGCCGCGACCGACCCGTGGCGCGGCTCGTGCCGGTGGCGAACGCCATGAGTCCGTTTCCATCGCGACGCGATCTCCGCGAGGCGCTGCCCCCGATGCGCGAAGACGCCGATGCCGTCGTCCGAGCGATGCGGGACGACGAGCGGTATTGATGGGCCTGTACCTCGACACGAGCGCGCTGCTCCCCTTCTACCGCGCGGAGCGACGCAGCGGCGCCATCGAGGACCTGCTGCGAAGCCAGCGTGAACCCGTCGTGCTCGGCGAACTCGTGCGACTCGAGTTCGCCAGCGCCCTGGCACGGTGGGTTCGCACCACGGAGTTGCGTGAATCTCAGGCAGCGAAGCTCGAGCGTGCGTTCGACGAGGACGTGGCGGCCGGTCGCTACGCCATGCACCCGCTACGATCCGACCACGTTGCGCTCGCTCGCCGATGGCTCCTGGCCCGAACCACCTCGCTACGGACCCTCGACGCCCTCCATCTGGCAAGCGCCTCGGTCGAAGGCGCTACGCTCGTGACCTTCGATGGTGCCCTAGCCGAAGCCGCCAATGCGCTCGGGGTGCCGTCGTTGCGTCCCTGACGCGCGCCGCGGACGCAGGCGCTCAGCCCCGCCCCAACACCCCCCGAAGCCGCTCGTCCACCGCCGCCCGCGCCCCCACCTGTTCGATCACCCATTCCGACACCCGCACCGCGAAGCGCGCGGCGTCGGCGGCGTCGGCGCCGCGCAGCCAGCGGCTCAGGAAGGCGCCCGCGAAGGCGTCGCCAGCGCCGGTGGCGTCGACCAGCCGGTTGCTCTCGGGCGGCACCTCGGTGACGCGACCGTCGCGCTCGCGCACCAGCGCGCCGTGCTCGTCGAGCTTGAGCGCGACCAGCACCCCCGGGAACTGCGCCGCGACCGCATCGGCGATGGCGCGCGGGTCCTCGTGGCCGGTGAGCGACCGCCCTTCGTCGTAGTTGGGGAACACCACGTCGACGCCCAGGTCGGCGGAGGCCTCGAGGAACGCATCCACCCCCAGGGACTCGATCATCTGGAAGGAGCCGGGGTCGAAGGAGAGCGTGGCACCGGCGGCCTTCGCCATCTGCGCGGCGCGGCGCGCCGCGGTCCGGGGTGGATCGGCGAAGAACGACCAGGCGGAGAGGTGCACGTGCCGCGCGCTCTCGACGAGCGCGCGAGGCAGCTCCTGCGGGAACAACATGTGGTCGGCGCCCTTGCCCGACACCATCGAACGCTGCCCCTCGTCGTCGATCCACACCGCGACGGTGCCCGTCAGGTGCGCGTCGGTGCGCACCAGGTAGGCCTCGACGCCCTCGTCGGCGAGATCGGCCTCGACCAGCGCGCCGAAGCGATCGCGCCCCACCTTCCCCACGAACGCGGTGGCGAGGCCGCACCGCCGAGCCCAGACCGCGGCGTTGGCGGCGCTGCCGCCGGGGGCGAGCTCGACCTCGCCGTACGTGTCGCCGCCGCGCTGCAGCTTGGCGTTGGTGCGGATGAGCACGTCCCACACCGCGTCGCCGACCACCACCAGCGGTCGCCGCCCACCGGCGTCGAGCGCCGCGCCGGGATGCACCGCCGCCATCGGCTCGTCGTTCACACCCGCTCCAGTTCGGTCTGCAGCCCGGTGGTCACGCGCGGGCCGTCCGCCTCGAGCATCACGTCGATCTCGCTGCGCACCCCGAAGGTCGGCACGTAGACGCCGGGCTCCACGGTGATCCCGAACCCGGGCGTCAGCCGGCGCACGTCCTTGGTCTCGAAGTCGTCGAGGTGGGCGGCCTCGCCGTGGGTCATCGCCATGCCGAGGCTGTGGCCGGTGCGGTGCACGAACGCGTCGCCGTAGCCGGCCGCGGTCAGGTGGTCGCGCACCGCCCGGTCGACCTCCCAACCGGCCGGCGGGTCGCCCGCGGCGTACCGCTCGGCGAGGACGCGCACGGCCAGGTCGCGGGCGTCGCGAACGGCCGTCCATGCCCGCAGCACCTCGGGCGTCGGCGCCCCGCACGTGCCCATCCAGGTCACGTCGGCGAAGGGGGCGTCGGGGTGGTCCTCCTTGGCCCACAGGTCGATCAGTACGACTTCGCCTTCGGCCAAGGCGCGGTCGCTGCCGGCGACCGGCGCGTAGTGCGGGTCGCCGGCGTTGGGGCCGAAGCCGACGATCGCGTCGTGGCCGGTCACCAGGCCGCGCTCGGCGAAGCGCGCGGCGATCCACGTCTGCACGGCGGCCTCGCGCACCTCGGCGCCGGCGGCCCGCAGGCGCCGGATCTCGTCGAACGCGCCGTGCGCGACCGCCATGACCGCCTCGGCCGCGCGCTCGTGCGCCGCCACCTGCGCCGGCGTCCACGTCGCGAAGGCCTGCAGCACCTCGGCCGAAGAGCGCACGTCGACGCCGAGCGCGCGCAGCAGCTCGACCGTGCCGGCGTCCACGTGCGACACGTACGGAAGGTCGGCCTCGGGGGAGTACTCGATCGCCACCGGCCCCCCCGGGTTCAGCGCCGCGAGCGCGTCGCGGAGCCCCTGGCGGTCGGCGTAGGTGCGCACCGGCCAGGGGCCGCGCACCGCGGCGCCGCGTTCGATGGCGTGCGCCAGGAACACCGGCGTCCCCTCGGCGGGGACCGCGAGCACGACGCGCCGGCTGAAGTGCGCGTCCGGCATGCCGACGAAGCGCGCGGCGACCGGGTTGGTGCCGCGGAAGTCGTAGATCCACCAGGCGGCGAGCCCGTGGGCGCGGAGGGCGGCTTGGGCGACCGGGAGCCAGTCCATGCGGCGCATCGTACGGCGGCGAGCGGGCGGCGAGCGGGCGGTGCGGTGCGCCGACGCGTCGCCGGCAGCGCAACGGCGCGCGCGGACGACCCGACCGCTCGACCTGGGTCGTTCGGTCGCGGCCGCTGGTACCCTGACGCCATGTCGGACGTCCCCGAGGAAGCCGGCGGACCCCACCTCGAGACCGTCGAGGCGCCGGTCGTCGACCCGAAGCCCGAAGCGGTCGAGCCCGCGCCCACCGATCCGCGCTGGTGGGGGGAGGTCACGCTCGCCGTCGGCAAGGTGGCGCGCTGGCGCGCCGGCCCGAGCACCGTCCACGTCGAGCGGCGCGCGTCCGACTGGCGGGTTTGGCACGCCACCGAAGGCGACGCCTACGTGGTCGCCGCCGATCGCCTCGCGGCGGTCGCGGACGACCCACCCGAGAGCGCCCCGACGCTGCGCTTCAGCTTCGCCGACTCCCCCGACACGCTGCACGTTCGCCCGCGGCTCGCCGACCGGCCGGTGATCGTGCGCCCCGAGTCGCCGCTCGTGGTGCCTCCGGGCGAGACGGTGACGCTGTACGCGAGCACGCCGGTGTGGATGGCGCTGAAGTTCGAGGTGCGCCGCACCCGCCGCCGCCGAGCGCCCGAGACCGACCTCACGGTCGTCGCCGAACTCCCGACCGCCCGCCCCACCGACACCTGGTTCGGACCCAACACGCGCGTAGGGGAGCTCTGCTACGCGGTGCGCACCGCCGCCCGCACCGAGGTCGCCGACCTGCCGCTGCGCCCCCACCGAGCCGTCACCGCGCTCACGGTGGTCAACCGGGCCGACACGCCGCTCGACGTGACGCGCATCGAGGTGCCGATGCCCTTCCTCGCGCTCCACGTCGACGGCCGCGGGCGCCTGTGGACCGACGCGGTGCGCTTCGAGCGCGAACCCGACGAGGACACGACGGTGCAGCCGGTCGCGTTCACCCCCGACGGTGGCGAGCAACTCGCCGAGCCGCGCACCTCGCCGACCCTCAGCCAGACCCTGAGCCGCACCGTGAGCCGGCTCTTCAAGGTGGACCCCCGATGACCGACGACCCCGGCCTCGAGACCTTCGCGTTCCTGGCAGCGCTCGCGGAACCCACGCTGTGGTGGTCGATCGCGCGCGCCGCGATCTACCTGATCGTCGGCGCGGTCCTCTCGCGCATCGTGCGCTTCGGGGTGCAGCGCTCGCTGACCACCCTCGAGTCCGGGCAGCGTCTGCTCCTCTCCAGGATCGCGTCGTACACGGTGCTCACGCTGTTCGCGATCTCGGCGATGCGCCAGTTCGGGTTCGACTTCACGGTGCTGCTCGGTGCCGCCGGGATCGTGACGGTCGCGGTGGGCTTCGCCTCCCAGACGTCGGCGTCCAACCTGATCTCCGGGGTGTTCCTGACGCTCGAGCGCGCGATCCAGCCCGGCGACGTGGTCACGGTGGGCGGCCGCACCGGCGAGGTGATCTCGGTCGACCTGATGTCCACCAAGCTGCGCACCTTCGACAACCTGCTCGTGCGCATCCCGAACGAGACCATGGTCAAGAGCGAGATCGTCAGCCTCAACCGCTTCCCCATCCGCCGCTTCGACCTCACCGTCGGGGTCGCCTACGACTCGGACCTCGGGGTGGTGCAGAAGACGCTGCTCGACGTAGCGCAGTCCAACCCGCTGTGCCTCGACGAACCGGCGCCGCTGCTGATCTCGCAGGGGTTCGGCGACTCGTCGATCGACTACACGCTCGCCGTGTGGGCCAAGAGCGAGCAGTGGCTGACGCTGCGCAACGCGATCACCCGCGAGGTGAAGGAGGCGTTCGACGCCGCCGGCATCGAGATCCCCTTCCCGCAACGCACCCTGCAACCCGCCAACGTGCCGCTCTCCGTCCGGCTCGTCGCCCCCGGTGACGGGGCTGGCGGCGACGGGGCTGCAGGCGACGCGACCGGCGGCGACGGGACCGGTGAGGCCGGGGCGCCTGTGGCGGGCGGCGGCGCGCACGGCGCGCGGCCCTCGTGAGCCGTCGCCGCGGCCCTCGCCGGGTCCGCGCGCCGCTCGCCCCCACGGCCCGCAAGGCCGGTCTGGAGCCCGGCGCGCTCGTCTACACCGGCATCGAACGCGACCATGAGGTCAAGGCGCACGTGACCGTCTACGATTCCGAGGGTTTCGACGAGCGGCTCGACGCACCGTTGGCGGTGGCGCTCGCCGCGATCGAAGCCACCACGGTGCAGCCCGCGGGGCGCGTCACCTGGGTGGACGTCGGCGGGGTGCACGACCTCGACGCGCTGCGCGCGCTCGGGTCGGCGCTCGGGCTGCACCCGCTGACGCTCGAAGACCTCGCGCACGTCGGCCAGCGCCCCAAGGCCGAACCCTTCGACACCTACCTCTACGTGGCGGCGCGCACGCTCGCCGTCGCCCCGGCGGTGGACGGGGTGGCGCCGGCGCTGCGCGACGAGCAGGTCTCGGTCGTCGTGCGCGGCGCGCTGGTCGTGACCTTCCAGGAGCGCCCGAGCGAGCGCTTCGAGGCGGTGCGCGAGCGCGTGCGCCGCGGCCACGGACGGCTGCGGTCCGGCGGCGCCGGCTACCTCCTGTACGCCCTGCTCGACGGCGTCGTCGACCAGGGGTTCGTCGCGCTCGAGGCGCTGTCCGACGAGCTCGAACGCCTCGAGGACCGGGTGTTCGACGCCGCGACCCCCAAGGTGCTCGAGCAGTTGGTGCAGCTCAAGCGCGAGCTCGCGCACCTGCGACGGGTCGCGTCGCCGACGCGCGAGCTGCTCGCCGTGCTGCGGCGCGACGCGCCCGCCGAGCTGGGCGCGGTCGTCCTCACCGACCTGCGCGACGTCTACGACCACGCGGCGCACGTACTGGACGCCACCGACGTGCTGCGCGAGATCGCCGGTAGCCTGCAGGAGACGTACGCCGCCAACGTCGCGAACCGCACGAACGAGGTCGTGCGGGTGCTGACGGTGTTCACCGCGGTGTTCATGCCGATCACCTTCATCGCCGGCGTGTACGGGATGAACTTCTGGAACATGCCCGAGATCGCGTGGCGCTGGGGCTACGCGGCGGTCTGGGGACTGATGGTCGTCGTGACCGCCGGCATGCTCTTCTGGATGCGGCGCCGCCGCTTCCTCTGACGCGCGACGACCGAAGCCCCGCGACCTGGAGGTCCACCGTGCCCGCCCCACTCACCACCGCGACCGACGCACTGCGCCATGTGCTGGTCACCCTCGCCGACCGCTTCGACCACGCCGTGGGGGACGCGCCGGCGGGCTTCGCCGCCTTCGACGCCGGCGGCGGCGTGCGCACCCCGCTGGCGCTCGTGCGCCACCTTCGCAGGCTCGTGCAGTTCGCGGCCGCCCAGTGGACCAGCGCCGAACTTCCCGCGGTCACCGAGCCGGAGCCGCTCGACTGGGATCGCGAGCTCGAGGGCTGGAGCACCGACCTGCGCGCCCTCGACGCGCTCCTGCGGGGGCAACCGCAGCCCTCCGGCACGATCGGCGCCCACCAGGTGCTGCAGGGGCCCCTCGTGGACGCGGCGACGCACGTCGGGCAGCTGGTGATGCTGCGCCGGATGGCGGGGGCCCCGGTGGCGCGGCGCGTGTACTGGCAGGTCGCGATGGCGGAGTTGGGCACGGACGCCGTGGCGGTCGGCGACGCGCTCGACGCCGGCGCGCCTCAGTAAGCGTCCGGCAGGTTCCGCAGCGCGTCGATCAACGCGCGCAGCGAGTCCCCTTTGAGCTTGAGCGAGGCCCGGTTCACGACGAAGCGAGCGGTGGAGCGCAGCAGCACGTCGACCTCCTCGAGATCGTTCGCCGCCAGCGTCGCGCCGGTCTGCACGACGTCGACCACCGCGTCGGCGAGCCCGGTCAAGCACGCGAGCTCGACGTTGCCGTTCAGCTTGACCACCTCGGCGCTGCTGCCGACCCGCCGCAGGTACGCGGCGGTCAGGCGCGGGTACTTGCTGGCCACGCGCAGCGCGGTGCCGCGGGCGCCGCGCGGCCGGATGAGCGACAGGCGGCACGCGGCGAAGCCGAGGTCGACCGGTTCGACGAGCCGGGCGCCCGCCTCGAGCAGGACGTCCTTGCCCACCACCCCGGCGTCGGCGACGCCCAACTCCACGTACGTGGGGACGTCGGCGTTGCGCATCTCGATCACCACCGCATCGCCCGCGTCGTAGCGCAGGGCTCGGTCGCCGCCGCCGTCGGCGAGCGTCAACCCGGCCGCCCGGAACGCCGCCAGGCTTTCGTCCTTCACGCGCCCCTTGGGCAGCGCCAGGACCAGCTTGCCCGGCGCGCTCACGCCTCGCCCCCGGCGGTGAGCAGCGCCTCGAGCCGGTCGCGCTCGCCCGTCTCCGCGGCGACCGCCTCGAGCCGGCCGGCGACGAGCAGGTACGGGACCCGCCGCTCGCGCGCCTCCTCGAGCGCACCGGCGCGGTCCACGTGCAACGCGCGCACCACCCGGACGCCGCCCACGCGCAGCCGGCGGGCGCCGGCGTCGTCGATCGACAGCACCTGCGGCGGCGGCTCCAACAGCGGCCCGGTGCTCGCCATCGCCCGCAGCAGGCGTTCCACGCCGATCGAGAAGCCGGCCGCGGCGGGCAGCAGCGCGCCGTCGTAGCGGCCTCCGCCCAGGAGCGGTTGGCCGAAGTCGGGGGTGTACGCGCGGAAGGTGACGCCCGTGTAGTACGCGAGCCGCCGCGCCATCGCCAGGTCGAGCGCCAGGTCGCTGGCGTCCTCGAACTCCGCGAGCACGCCCTCGAGCCGATCGAGCTCGCGTTGCACCTCGGGCCAGGGCGCCACGGCGCGGGCACGGCCCAGCACCTCGCGGCCACCGTAGAGGTCGGGCACGTGCAGGAGCGCGGCCGCCGGGGCGCCGTCCGCGAGATCGAGGCGGGCGCGTTCGAGCAGATCGCGCAGGTCGCTGCGGTCCTTGCGGTCGATCGCGTCGGCGACCGCGTCGCGGTCGGACCGGGGGACGCCGGCGACGTCGAACAGCGCCCGCACGAAGCCGGGGTTCCCGACCTCGAGCACCGGCCGCAGCCCCACCGCGCGCACCGAAGCGCGCGCCAGATGCAGCACCTCGGCGTCGGCGCGCGCGTTCGACACGCCGATCAGCTCCAGCCCCACCTGGGTGAACTCGCGGGTGCGCGCCAACTCCGGGTCGATCGCGTGCCAGACCGTGCCCGCGTAGCAGAAGCGCAGGGGGCGGCGGGCGCCGCCGGCGACGGACGGGTGGTGGCTGCGCACCAACTGCGCCAGGGCGGGAGTGAAGTCGCTGCGCAGCGCGAGGACCCCGCTGTCGCGGTCGGCGAGCTTGAACGACTGGCCGGCGCGCGGGTGCGCCGGGTCGTAGCGCTCCAGCGCCGGCACCTCGACGAGGTCGTACCCCCAGCTGCGGTACAGCGCGCGCAGGGTGTCGACCACCTCGACGCGACGCGCCGCACCATCGGGCAGGACGAAGCGGGTGCCGTCAGGGACGGGGGTGGTCACGCGCGCTCGGGCCCCCCGTGGGGGTTCGACGGGGCGCCGTTCGGGCCGGCGAGGTCCTCGCGGGTGTCCGGCGCTGGCGCGGCGCCCCGCGCCTCGTCGGCGCGCCGCTTGGCCGCCGCCACCGTGCGGCGGGTGCGCAGCTCCTTGCCGCTCGGCGGCGTCTCGTAGCTCGCCCACACGAGGACGGCGGCGACCGCGACCTGCACGAGCAGCAGTCCGAGGTTGGCGGGCCCGAGCCCGCCGTCGATCACCAGGCTCGCCGTGCGACCGGCCGCCGCTCCGGCCCACAGGATCCCGAACATGCGCACGACCAACCCGGCGCGCGGGCGCAACGGGATGGCCCAGAGCAGCAGCGCCGCCATGGTCACGTACATGGCGCCGTACGTGGCGCGCACCTCGGAGACCGCCCGGGGCGTCGCGAGTTCGAAACCGAGCAGGCGGGCGGCCAGCCACGGGTTGAGGAGGCTGAGGAGGCCGAGGACCAACACGACCCCGGCGGCGGCGTACGCGAGCTGCGTTCGGGTCGTCATCGTGGCGGCATGCTACCAGAAGGGTCGAGCCACACGAGGTTGTCGCGGTGCACGACCTCGTCGAAGTCCTTCCCGCCGAGCACGTCGGCGATCGACGACGTGTGCTTGCCGCGGATGCGGTCGACCGCGTCGCGCGCGTAGTTGACGAGCCCACGCGCGACGACCGTCCCCGCGTGCACCACGTCGACCGCGTCGCCGAAGGCGAACGGCCCAGTCGCCGCGACCACGCCGGAGGGGAGCAGGCTGCGCCCCTGAGCCAGGGCGCGTCGCGCGCCTTCGTCCACGTCGAGTCGGCCACGGACCGGTTGCTCCGCGATCCACGCTTTGCGCGCCGACGTGGCGCGCTTGGCCAGGAAGCGGGTGCCGCGGACCTCGCCGCGCGCGAGCGCCTCGAGCCCCGCGCCTCCACCCCCGATCACGTACGTCTCGATGCCCGCGCGGGTGGCGATCCGCGCGGCGCGCAGCTTGGTGACCATCCCCCCCGTGCCGCGGCCCGAACCGCCGTCGCCGACGTCGGCCGCCAGCGCGTCCAGGTCGTTCACGACCTCGAGGCGGCGCGCGCCCGGGTGGTGGCGGGGGTCGCGGTCGTGCAGACCGTCCACGTCGGTGAGGACGACCAGCAGGTCGGCGTCGACCAGGTACGCCACCCAGGCCGAGAGGGTGTCGTTGTCGCCCAGCTTGAGCTCCGCCGTGGCGACGCTGTCGTTCTCGTTCACCACCGGCACCACGCCCAGGCGCAGCAGCGCCTCGAGCGCGTTCTTGGCGTTCACGTAGCGCTCGCGGTCCTGGACGTCGCCGGCCGACAGCAGCAGTTGCGCCACCGGCGTCGGCGCGAGCGCCCGCTCCCAGTCGAGCATCAGCAGCGCTTGGCCGACCGCCGCGGCCGCCTGCTTCTCGGGCAGCGTCAGCGGCAGCGTCAACCCCAGCCGCGCGCGACCGGCGGCCCCGGCGCCGGACGAGACCAGCACGACCTGCGCGCCGAGGCGCGCGCCCAGCACCTGCGCGCCGCGCGCGATCGCCCAGACCGCGGGCGGGTGGATGCGGCCGGCGTCGTCGGTGAGCGAGCTGGTGCCCACCTTGACGACGACGCGGCGGGCGCGGGTGGGGAGCGGGGGCGGGGCGGACACGGCGCCGAGTCTACGCGCCGCGAGCCTCCGGCACCCCCGTGCTAGGCTCGGCGGCCATGCGCGTCGCCATCGTGGGTGCCACCGGAGCCGTCGGCCAAGAGTTCCTCGACCTGCTCGCCCACCGCGGCGTGGCCGGGCGACCCGTGCCGCCCGAGGCGCTGCGCCTGTACGCCTCGCCGCGCTCCGCCGGTCGCCGCGTGCCCTACGCCGGCCACGAGCTCACCGTCGAAGCGCTTCCCGAGGACGGCGACCTGCACGTCGACGTCGCCTTCTCGTCGGCCGGGGGCTCGATCTCCAAGGCGCACGCCTGGTCCTGGGCCGCGCATGGCGCGGTGGTCGTCGACAACACGAGCGCCTGGCGGCTCGACCCGCGCGTGCCGCTGGTGGTGCCCGAGGTCAACCCCGACGCGGTGCAGGGCCACCAGGGGGTGATCGCCAACCCCAACTGCTCGACGATCCTCGCGCTGGTCGCGCTCGCTCCGCTCGACCGCGCCTTCGGTCTGACGCGCGCGACCGTCGCCACCTATCAGGCGGTGTCGGGCGCCGGCCAGGCCGGCATCGAGGAGCTGCTCGGCCAGACCCGCGCCGTCCTGGACGGTGGGGCGCCGGAGCCGGCCAAGTTCCCGCACCCCATCGCCTTCAACCTGTTCAGCCACGATTCCGAGGTCGGCGCCGACGGCTACAACCTGGAGGAGCGCAAGCTGCTGCTGGAGTCCCGAAAGATCCTCGGCCGCCCCGACCTGGCGCTGTCCGCCACGTGCGTCCGGGTGCCCGTGGTGCGCGCCCACGCCGAGGCGATCCACGCCGAGTTCGCCCGCGAGGTGACCGTCGACGAGGCGCGCGCCGTGCTCGCGGCCGCCGCCGGCGTGCGCCTAGTGGACGACCCGGCGGCCAACCGCTTCCCCACGCCGCTCGAGGCGAGCGGGCAGGACGACGTGTTGGTGGGGCGGCTGCGCGCCGACGCCAGCCGCCCCGGCGCGCTGGCGCTGTTCCTGGCGGGCGATCAGGTGCGCAAGGGGGCTGCGCTCAACGCCGTCCAGATCGCCGACCTGCTCTAGATCTGGGTCGCCTCGACGCTGGCTTGACGCAGGGCTCCCTACCTTGGAGCCGGTACGGGGGCGGTCGCTGCTGACCGCCGGCCCCCGTCGGTCCGGGAAGGGGGAAGCATGCCCACCCTGAGCTTCGGTACCGTCCACGCCTTCACCGAGACCCTCGAGGTCGAGCTCGGGCGACTGCGGCGCCAGGCGGAGCACGAACGCATGCTCGGCGCCCTCGAGGCCGAGCGCGTCCAACCCCGTCGCGCGGATCGGCCGTCCTGGCGCCATCCGTGGCCCGGTACCCCGCACCCGAGCGGCACGCACTGAGGCGTGCGCCGTCCCGCGCGCGGCGCGCGTGACCCCCGCGCGCCGGGAGCGCTCTCGTGGGCGTAGCGTGGGGTGGACCATGGACGAAAGCGTCCGCCTCCTGGGGCCGCCGGCGGTGCGCACGGACGGCGTCTGGACGCCGCTGAGTCCGACGAAGCCGCACGCGGTGCTCGCGTACTTCGCGTACCGCGGGAGTCCCGTGCGCCGCGCCGAGGTGGCGGCGCTGGTGTGGCCCGAGGCCGACGCGCGGCATGCCCACGCAGGGCTGCGGCAGGCGCTCCTGAGCTTGCGCCAGGAGCCGTTCGGCGACCAGATCGGATCGGATCGCACCCGCGTGTGGATCGACCGCACCGCCGACGTCGCGGCGTTCCGCGACGCGCTCGCCGCACGCCGCTGGCGCGACGCCGTCGACGTCCATCGAGGACCGCTCCTCCAGGGCTTCGAGGTCGAGGACGCGGACGAGTTCGGCGCCTGGCTCGACAGCGAGCGGACGGTGGTGGCCGAGGCGTGGCGGCGTGCATGCCGGGCGCTGATCGGCGAGGCCTGCGATGCCGGGCGCTTCGACGACGCGGTCGGCGTCGCCGACCAGCTCGTCCACGCCGATCCGCTCGACGAGCGAGCCGTGCGCGACGCCATGCGCGCTGCGGTCGCCGTCGGCGACCACCGTGGTGCCGAGCGCCGCTACCGGGCGCTCGAGCAGGTGCTCGCCTCCGAGTTCGCCATGGTGCCGGAGCCCGCGACCCGCGAACTGCACGAACAGCTGCTCGCCGAATCGGCGGCCGCACCCAGGCCCGACCTAGCTATCGCGCCACCCGCCCGGCGCACGAACGGTGCTCCGCGCCGGCGCCCGGTGCTCGGCCGCGACCGGGCCCTCGCCGACCTGAGCGCGTTGCTGCGCGACGACGACGTCCGGCTCGTGACCCTGCTCGGCCCCGGCGGCATCGGCAAGAGCACGCTCGCCACCGCGTTGGCTTCGCGCGTGCGCCCCGCCTTCCCCGAGGGCATCTTCGTCGCCCCGCTCGAAGACGCATCGGAGTCGGACGCGGTCGCCCGGATGGTCGCCCGCGCGACCGGCATCGCCGTGAACCCGCGTGCGCCGCTCACGCCGCAACTGACCGCGACCCTCGATGGTCGTCGGACCCTGCTGGTGCTCGACGGGTTCGAGACGCATCTGGACGAGGTGGCGACGGTCGACGCGCTCGTGCGCGACACGCGCGACCTGCGCGTGCTGGTCACGTCGCGCGCGCGCCTCCAGCTGTCGAACGAGTTCGTGGTCGACGTCGAGCCGCTCGAGACCCGTGCGAACGGTCGTCCTCCGGGGGTGGGCGCAACGCCGGCCACACCGGCGGCGCAGCTGTTCGTCCGCGCCGCCGCCCACCGGGCGCCGGCGGAGGTCGTGCGCGGCTTCGACCCGGAGACGGTCGAGGCCATCGTGTCGGCCCTGGGCGGGCATCCCCTGGCGATCGAACTCGCAGCCTCCTGGACCGACGTGGTCGGGCTCGACGCGCTCGTGGCGCGGCTCCGCGACTCTTGGGCGCCGCTCCACAGCGACGACGCCGACCGCTCGCCGCGCCGGAGCGACGTCCACGCCGTGATCGAGGAGATCTGGCAGCACCTTGAGGGTGCCGACCGCGCAGCGTGGGCGCGGTTGGCGGTCATGCCGGGCAGCCTCGATCGGACGGTGGCCGTCGAGGTCGCCGGCGTCGGCTGGCGCGGGCTGGTGCGCCTGCGCGACCGCGCCCTGTGGCGCCATCGGCGCGATCGCATCGAGCTCCACGCCCTGATCGCGCGCTTCGGACGCGAGCGGGCGGACGCCGCCGGGTGGACCGACACGGCCTGGCGGGCGGCCGTGGGCGCGTGGCGGACGCGGATCGCGCAGCAAGTGGACCCGCGCAGCGGCCGACTGAGGCGTTGGCACCCGCACGACGTGGAGCAAGCGCTCGGGGCGTGGCGGTGGGCGGTCGCCCATGGCGACGCGTCCGCGCTGGCCGACATGGCCGTCGGGCTGTTCCGGGCGCTCGACCAGGTCGGACGGGGCGCCGAGATCGAGCCGCTCGGCGCCGAAGCCGTCGCCGTGTTGCGGTCGCCGTCGGTGCGCCGACGCCTCGCCGGCGCAGGCGATCGCCTGCGCGAACGCGCGTTGGCGCGCCTCTGGTCGATGCTGGGCAGCGGCCCGAGGGATCGGTTCATGAACGCGAACCGGGCGTTGGCGCTGGAGCGCCGCTCCGGGGACGATCAGACCGTGGCGATGGCGTTGGCCGGCCTGATCGGGAGCGCGCCCACCACGTGCGTCCCGGAGCGCCTCGCGGACGCGCGCGCCGCCTTCGAACGCGCCGGTGACCCGATCGGGCTGGCGCACCTCCTCACCGATCGAGGGATGCGGCTCACGTACATCGGTCGCACGGAAGAAGGCGTCGCGCTGCTGACCGAGGCGCTGCCGCTGCTCCGGCGCATGGGCGACGTCCAGGGCGAGGTCTGGCTGCACCAGTGCCTCGCGGCGGCACCGATGCTCCGCGGCGACCTCGACGCCGTGCGCCGTCACTTCGCGGCCGCACGTGCGTGCGCGGCCGCCATGGGCGCGTTGGGTCACGAACACGAGGTGTTCCAAGGCGAGGTGTGGTGGGCGACGATCAGCGCACCGCGCGAGGTCGCCGAGGACCGCTACGCGGCGTACCAGGCCTGGGTCGTGCGTCAGGGCGGGGCTCCGGTCGCCGAGGCGGGCATCGGCTGCGAGTTCCGCTTCCGCTTCGGGACGCCGCAGGAGGCGATCGCGCAGGCGCAGGCCGCGTTGACCGTGACCGGCGCGCCGAAGCGCGTGATCCCGGTCGGGGCGCTCGCCAACCAACAGCTGGCGACGTCGCACGCTCGCCTCGGCGAGCTCGCCGAGGCGAGCGCTGCCCTGGCCGAGGCGCTGAGGATGGCGCAGGCGCTCGAATCGCCGCGCTTCCTCGCCCACACGGCGCTCACCGCGGCCGAGGTGGCCGCCGCGCGTGGCGATCCCGAGCGGGCGCGCGTGCTCCTCGCCCTGGCGTGGCGCCACCCGGGGCTCGCGTGGGACCTGCACGGTCAGGCCGAGGCGCTCGCGGTGCGCGTGGCCGCGCCCTGGCCGCCGCCCGCCGCGGCGCCGATCGACGACGCGACGGTCGCGCGAGCGGTCGAACGGTACGTGGCCGACGCCGCAGGACCGGCCTCGGCTGGCCGGGCGAAGGACCCCCGCACCCCGCGGCGCGGGCTCTAGTCGAGCAGTCGGCCCTCGCGCCGGTAGACGGCGATCGCCCCCCACTCGCGGACCAAGCGGTCGAGGTCGGCGAGCGTCGCGGCCACGTCCCACGACGGCGCGACCCGTAGCTCGCCGGTGGTGCGGTAGTCGACCGGCACCGGCAACAGCGTCCACCCCAGCGCGCGGAAGGTGCCGTGCGCGCGCGGAAGGTGCCACGCGCTGGTGACGAGCAGCCACGTCTCGCCGGCGCGCGGCGCCGCCGCCTCGAGCGCGAGCAGCGCGTCCTCGTAGGTGCTGCGCGCCGCACCCAGGTAGCGCACGTCGCGCCCGGCGAAGTGCGGGCCGAAGAACAGCGAGGCGCCCGTGGGCGTGGCGCGGAAGTCGTCGGCGAAGGCATCCGCGAAGCTCCCGGTCACCACGATGCGCGCGTCGGGGTAGCGCTGGGCGAGCGCTGCGGCCGCCGCGACGCGCTCGCCAGCGGCGTTCAGCGCCAGTTGCCCGCGCTCGCGCGTCACCCGCCAATCGACGGCGCCTCCGAGCACCACGATGCCGTCGGCGCGGTCGGGGAGGGGGGCCGCCGCGACGCGCGTCTCGAGCGGCGCGCCGACCCACTCCGCCACCGGCAGCAGCACGACGGCTGCGACGGCCACCAGGAACGCCGTCAACAGCGTGGCCGCCAGGGCCACCCACCGCAGCCACGTGGCGACGAGCGCCGTGGCCACGAGCAGCACGAGCAGCGTCGAGGGTTGGAGCAACCCCCACAAGGCTTCGGTCACGCTTCCTCCGATCCAGCGTCGGCCGGCCGTTCCACACCCAGTGACGCTGCGGTACGCTACCCGGAACGCCAAGAGCCCGACCCCACCCCGCCGGCGGCGTGTCTTCCACCGGCCGAAGGAGCCTGCATGCTCGCCATCGTCACCGACTCGACTTGCGATCTGACCCCGGCCGAACTCGCGTCGCTCGACGTGCACCGCGTGCCGCTGTACGTCGCGTTCCAAGGCAAGACCCACAAGGACTGGGTCGAGATCGCGCCCAAAGACATCATCGCCGGCGTGCACGCCGGGGCCGATCTACCGTCGACCAGCCAGCCGAGCCCCGAGGACTTCGCGGTCGCGTACCGATCGGCCAAGGAGCAGGGCGCCACCGAGATCCTGGTGGTCACCATCTCCAGCGAGCTGTCGGGCACCTTCCAGTCCGCCAACCTCGCCGCCAAGGACGCGGGCGTTCCGGTCTCGATCGTCGACAGCCGCGGCGCCAGCGCCGGCGTCGGCTGGCTCGTGCGGCAGGCGGCGGAACTGCGCGCCGCGGGCACGCCCGTGGCCGACATCGTCGCCACCTTGGACCACCTCAAGGCCGACCAGATGGTGTTGTTCTCGGTGGGCACGCTCGAGTACCTGCAGAAGGGCGGCCGCGTCAGCCGGATCTCGGCGCTGCTCGGCGGGATGCTGAACATCCGCCCGATCCTCACGCTCGACGACGGCAAGATCGTGCCGGCAGCCAAGGCGCGCGGCACCAAGAAGGCGATCGCCGAGATCGTCGACCGCGTCCGCGCGCACGCAGCGGCGCACCCAGGCAAGCTGGTCCTCGATTTCCTCCACATCCAGGACGAGCCGGCGGCGCAGACCCTGCGCCAGGCGATGAAGGACGCCGGCATCGACTTCAAGGACGGTCAGGTGTACGAGATCGGCGCGGTGATCGCCGCCCACGTGGGGCCCGGCACCTTCGGGGTGTACGCGCACGCCGTCACGGGCTGAAGCGCCTCCGGACCGAGCAACGCGCCCCGGACCTCGCGGTCCGGGGCGCGTTGCGTTGGCGCGTCGAAGGTTCGGTCAGAACTCGATGACGGCGCCGAGGCTCTCGATCGTGACGACGATCTCGGCGTCGGCCGCGATCCCGGAGGCGAGCGTCGCGGTGACGGTGACTTCGACGCCGATCGTGCCGCCGCCTTGGAGCAGCGCCGAGTAGGCGTCGACGGCGGACGCAGCGAGGGCGACGTCGATCTCGGGCAGGTTGGTGGCGGTCGTGTAGGCGCAGACCCCATCGACGCACTCAGGGTTCGCGAACACCACTTCGAGGCCGGTCGCGGTCAGGACCGGGAGCGGGTAGGTGGTGCCGGAGATCGTGACGGACCCGGAGAACTCGAGCTCGGCCAGCGTGATCGAGTCCGCCGCGGCCGTCGTCGGGTAGGTGACCACGACGCTGTTGCCCAGGGTGATGGTCTCGGTGATGGCGTCCGCCTCGACGAAGTTGGGAAGCTCGTCGATCGCGTCGACGTCGACCGAGGCGACGTCGAGGGTGCCGCTGAAGAAGGTCGTGGTGATCTGCGCCGCACCGATGCCGGCGGTACCGACGTCCGCTTCGAGGGTGACGTCGACGCCGGCGGTACCGATGCCGAGGACCCCTCCTGGGACGTCCTGATCCGGGATGAGCGCGTTGAGCGCACCGCAGGCCGAGAGCACCACGGCACCGGCGACGGCGAGGGCGAGGAAACGGATGGTCTTGGTCATGGAGGTCCTCCTGAGCGTCCGCGGTGCAGCACGACCGCCTCCGGAACGACTCCGAACCGGCGAACCGCACCCATCGGTGCCTTCAGCATAGTCGGGCGAGCGTCACGAGGGCCTGACACCGCGCGCCACCGAACCGATCGGGGTGCGTGCCGCCGTCGCCTCGGCCGTACGCCCGACGGCGGCCCCTCCCCGGTCGCGTGCGGCGCACGCTGGAGCCATGCACGCCACGACCACCGCCGTCGCCCTCGCCGGACTCGATCCGGTCCCGGTCACGGTCGAGGTGTTGGTCGCCGGCGGGCTCCCCGCGCTGCACGTGGTGGGGCTCGGCGACGCCGCGGTCATGGA
>JAABRX010000021.1 GCA_011390675.1 Trueperaceae bacterium
GATCCCCGCCGAGCGGAGCAGCTGCGGCAACGCGGGTGCGAAGCCGAAGCAATCGGGGAGCCAACCGACGCGCGCGCGCACCCCCAAGTGGCGCTCGAACCAGCGCTGGCCGTGCAGCAGCTGGCGCGCAAGCGACTCGCCCGAGCTCATCGCGGTCTCGTGTTCCACCCAGGTGCCGCCCAGCACCTCCCAGCGCCCGTCGGCCACCCGTTCCCTAAGGCGCGCGAAGCCCTCCGGATCGTCCTCGGCGTACCAGGCGTGCAGCGCCGCCGACGACTGGCCGAAGGCCCAACCCGGGCGTTCGTCGAGCAGCCCCAGCACGGTGCCGAAGGTGCGCCGCGTCTTGCGGCGGGTCTCGTCGACCGGCCACAGCCACGCCAGGTCGATGTGGGCGTGGCCCACGGCCGCCACCCGCCCGCGCGGCGGGAGCGTCGCCCGCGCGCCCTGCAGCGCCGTGCGCAGGCGCAAGTCGGCGTCGCGGACGCGCGCGCGGGCTTCCTCGTCGAGCGGCGCCAGCGCGTCCCCCAGCCCCTCGGGCGGCGTCCAGTCGCGGGCGAAGGCGCCCTGCGCCGCCAGCCGCGGCAGCAGCGCCTCGATGGCGCTCGGCAGGTGCAGCCCGTGGAGCGCGCCGTCGGCGGCATCGAGCAAGGCGTCGACCGCCTCGCCGTCGCGGCCGCCCTCGAGCAGCGCCGCCACGGCCTCGGCGACGACCGAAAGCCGGTTCGACAGCCCCTCGACGTCGGCGTCGAGCCGCACGAGACGGGTCGTGCCGAAACGCGGGTCCGACACCGGCTCGCCGAAGGGGCGTCGCGCCACCGCCTCGATCCGCAAGCCGAACGCCAGCGCCGGCACCGCCAGCTCGCGGTGGTAGGGGTCGAGCCCGAACGCGCGCTTCCCGAACTTGGAGTGCAGCACCGCGAGCCCCTCGCCGCCGGCGTCGAGCTCGATCCGCACCTCGTCGAGCAACCAGTCGGCGGGGAAGGTGACGGTGTGGCGGTCGAACGCCACCACGCCCTCGCGCGTCGGCCAGGGGTCGCCCTCGGCGATCTCGACGGGCTCGCCCCCCTCGGGGGTGGCGCGCCAGTGGCCGAGGGCCATGGCGTCGCGCACGCGCCAGGCGCGCAGGTCGCCCAGGCGCGCGCGCAGGTGCGCGAGGCGCTGCTCCGGGCTGCGGGGATCGTGCGGGTCGAAGGGGCTCGGCATCGGGGGCACCTCGAAGCGCTCTGGGGGGGTTCAGCGGCTCGCTGGCGCGAGCTTCGCGCGCAGCTGCGTCAGCGTGGCGTCGTCGACGCCGGCGGCCTTCAGGTACGCGACCGCCCCGCCGTGGCGGCGGTCGAGGTGCTCGAGGGTGGGCTCGATCACGTCCGCGGTCGCGCCCAGCAGCCGGCCGAACTGGAGCGGGTCGACGCCGCGGCGCACCGCGTCGGCGAGCAGCCGCTCGCGCACGGTCTCGATCCGGTCGTGGGTGAGCGTGAAGTCCTCGATCACCGCAGCGCGCGGCACGCCGACCGCCTCGAGCAGCAGCGCCGCGAGCACGCCGGTGCGGTCCTTGCCGGCGGTGCAGTGGAACACCGCCCCGCCGGGGGCGGCGGCGATCAGGCGCACCCCCTCCGCGAAGGCCTCGCCGGCGTGATCGAGCGCGGCGACGCTGAAGGCGGTGATGTCGTACGGGTCCGCGGGGCTGCCACCGCGCTGGTGCACGTGCCGCCACACCTCCACGTGGTGCACGACCACGAACGCGTGCCCGAGGAGCGCGTTGGGTTCGAGCGCCACCTCGTCGGCGTCGCGCAGATCGACCACCGTCGTGAGGCCGATGCGCGCGAGCGCGTCGAGGTCCTCGCGCCCGAGCACGAGCGGCGCGTCCGAGCGCCACACCCGGCCGCTCGCGGTGGTGCCGCCGCCGATCAGCGGCAAGCCGCCCAGGTCGCGGGTGTTGGTGGTGCCGCGCAGGGCTAGGAAGCGATCGGCGTGGCTCGGGGACGCGGGCGTCGTCACGCCCCGAGGCTACCGCGCTCGCGCCCGGTAGATTGGCCGGGTGACGCCCCCGCGGTACGACCTCCTCGTCGCCGGCGCCGGCCTCGCCGGCTTCGCCGCGCTGCGCGCGCTCGAACGGCACGGCCTGGGCGACCTGCGGGTCCTGCTCGTCGACGCGGCGCCGCGCCGCGGCGACGACCGCACCTGGTGCTTCTGGGAGCAGGAGCCGGGACCCTTCGAGGACCTGATCGCGCACCGCTGGAGCGGGCTCGACGTCTACGGCCCCGACGGCGCCCATCAGCGGCTGGCGCCGGAGCCGTACACGTACAAGATGATCCGCGGCGGCGAGTTCTTCGACCACCACGAGCGCTGGCTCGAAGGGCGGCCCCAGATCGAACGACGCGTGGGGCGCATCACCGACGTCCGCACCGAGGGCGATCGGGCGGTCGCGGAGGTCGACGGCAAGCGCGTCGAGGCGGCGTGGGCGCTCGACGCCACGGCGGTGCCGCAGGACGTTCCCGACGGGTACCACAAGCTGCTCCAACACTTCCTCGGCTGGGAGATCGTCACCGAGCGACCGACCTTCGATCCCGGCGTCGCCACCTTCATGGACTTCCGCGTCCCGCAAGAGGGCGGTACTTGCTTCGTCTACGTGCTCCCCACCGATCCGCGCCGCGCCCTCGTCGAGTACACGGTGTTCTCGCCCGACGTCTGGCCGGTCGACCGGTACGAGGCGCGCTTGCGCGACTACGTCGACGCGCGCGGCTGGGGTGGGTACCGGGTCGAGCGCACCGAGTTCGGCGTGATCCCGATGACCGACCGCCCCTTCCCGGCCACCCGCGGCGCGCGCGTGCGCGCGATCGGCACCGCCGGCGGCCTCACCAAGGCGAGCACCGGGTACACGTTCACCCGCGTCGTGCGCCACGCCGACGCGCTCGCGCGCGGCTGGGCGGCCACGGGTGCGCCGCCGGTGCTGCGCGCCGGCAGGCCGCGCAACGCGCTCATGGACGCGGTGCTGCTGCGTGGGCTCGCGACCGGCCGTCAGGACGGCGCCTCGTTCTTCGCTCGGCTCTTCGCGGGCAACCCGGCGCCTCGGGTGTTCGCCTTCCTGGACGAGGACACGCGCCCGATCGACGAGGTGCGCTTGATGCTGGGGGTCGACGTGCCGCTCTTCTGGCGACTCGGGGTCGAGGTCGTCGCGGCCCGCTTCGCGGCCCGTTTCGCGACCCACCGGACGAGCTCGGGCGCTGCTCAGGGCTAGGATGCGCCCATGAACCGACTCGCCCCCGCTGCCCCCAGGGTCAAGGAATCGACGCTCCCCGGCGTCGGCAAGAAGTACGTGATCGAGCTCGAAGAGGGGGGACACGTCGCGGTGATCGTCAAACCCGACGGCGAGCGCCAGCTCTACCACTTCCTCGAGGACGAGGACCGCCCCTGCGACGTCCTCACCCTCGAGGCGCCCGAAGCGCAGCAAGTCGCGATGCTCCTCGGCACCCAGCTGATCGCCGCTCCCGACCGCGAGGACCTGCAGATCGCCCTCGGTCAACTCGACCTCGAGTGGGTGAAGCTCGACGAAGGCTCGCCGATCGTCGGCAAGACCCTGCTCGAGAGCCAACTGCGCAAGCGGACCGGCGCCTCGGTGGTCGCCGTCCTCCGCGACGACGAAGCGATCGCCAACCCGCCGATCGACACCCGCTTCGAGGTGGGCGACACGGTGGTGATCATCGGCACCCCCGAGCAGGGCGAAGCCGCCCGACGCAAGCTCGAGGGCGACGCGGGCTGAGTCGGCGCAACGCGTGAACCCGGTCCTAGAGCTCGGCCTCATCGCCCTCGGCCTCTACCTGGCCGCTTGGGTCTCCAAACGGCTGGGGCTCGCGACGATCGTCGGGTACATCGTCCTGGGGCTCGCGTTCGGGCCCGGCAGCCTGGTGCCCATCTACACCCCCAGCGAGACCGTCCACCTGTTCGGCGAGCTCGGTCTGATCCTGCTGCTCTTCTTCATGGGCCTCGAGTTCTCGCCCGCGCGCTTCGCCGAGGGCGGCCGCGCGATCGTCGTCGCCGGCACCATCGACCTGGTGAACTTCGCCGTCGGCTTCGGAGCCGCGATGCTGCTCGGTTACGGCTGGCTGGCGGGGCTGTTCCTGGGCGGCATCACCTACATCTCCTCCTCGGGCGTGATCGCGAAGCTGCTCGCCGAGCGCAAACTGCTCGCCTACCCGGAGGCGGAACGCACGCTCGGGGTGCTCGTCTACGAGGACCTGGCGATGATCGTCATCCTCGGGGGGCTCGGCCTGCTCACCTCCGGCGGCGGCTGGCAGGAGTTCGTCGGCGTCGCGGCCGTGCTGGTCGCGTACGGGGTCTTGCTGCGGTGGGGCCGCAAGCCACTGGAGCGCTTGCTCTCGCGCGAGGGGGAGACCTTCGTGCTGCTCCTGGTGGCGCTCGTGGCGCTCGGCGCGATGGGCGCCGACCGGCTCGGGTTCCCCGAGGCGGTCGCCGCCTTCCTGATCGGCATGATGCTCTCCGAATCCGACCACAAGGAGCGGCTCGAGGAGACGCTGGTCCCCTGGCGCGACGTCGCCGCAGCCGCCTTCTTCCTCGAGTTCGGGCTGTCGGTGGAGCTCGGTGCGGCGCTCGCCTTCGCGCCGGTGGCGCTGGGGCTCGCGGCGGTCACCGCGCTGGTCAACCTCGCGAGCGGCTACGCTTCCGGCCGCGCCACCGAGCTCTCGCACCGCGCGTCGCTCGGGCACGGGCTCATGCTGATCCCGCGCGGGGAGTTCTCGCTGGTCATCGTCGGCCTGGCCGCGTCCGTGACCGCCCTCCCCGAGGAGGTCCGCGCCGGGCTGACCGGCATCGCCTCGCTCTACGTGCTGACGCTCGTGATCGTGGGGTCGGTGATCTTCGTGCGCTACGACCGGATCAACGAGCGGCTGGCGCGATTGCTGCTCAGCCCGGCAGCCCGGCGGCGGCTGCGCGAGCGCGAGCGGCGCTTGGCCGAGGTCTCGCTCGGCGACGGGTGACCCCGCGAGGGGTGCGGTCCGTCAGAGGTCCGTGACGGACGGCGTGTAGCCTCGTGGGCAGGAACGACCGCGCGGTCGCCGAGCGGCCGCCCCGAGAGGATCCCCATGCTTCGACGTCGCCTCCACCCCCTCGCCACCGTCGCCGCCCTCGTGTTCGTCGCCTCCGTCGCGTTCGGTCAGCAGCCGGTGCTGAGCCCCAACTACCTGCTCTCGAGCGCGCCCGCCCTCGAGCTCGGGGTCGCCGTGGGCGGTGTGCTGACGCCCGCGAGCGGCCGCAACTTCAAGGACGGCAGCTACCTCGACGTCCTGATCCTCCGCGCCCAAGCAGGCGAGAGCGTTGGGGTGCTCGTCGAGAGCGACGCCTTCGACACGTACGTGAGCGTGTTCGATCCGGTCGGCGGCCTGATCGCCGCGAACGACGATGCTTGGGACGTCTCCGATGCCTGGAACGCCTCCCAGGTCACCTTCGAGGCCGCGCTGACGGGCGCGTACGTGGTCGTGGTGAGCGGGTTCTCGCCCAACGACTTGGGGGCGTATACCGCCACGCGGATCGAGTGGGAAGCGCCCGAGCCCGTCCTCGTCGACGTCTCGGGCCCCGGCATCTTCCGCGGCACGCTCCAGCCGGGCTCCACGGTCGCGTACCGGTTCACCGTCGACGTCGCCGCCACGCTCACCGCGACCCTGCGCTCGCTCGCGTTCGACACGTACCTGACGCTCCTGGTCGACGGCGTCGTCGTCGCCGAGAACGACGACTTCGACGAGACCGATTCCCAGCTGGTCGTCGATTTGGTGCCGGGCACGTACGTCGTCGAGATCGCCGGGTACTTCCCGGATGCGGCTGGCGCCTTCGGCTTGGACCTGGACTGGTGAGCCGCCCCCAAGAGCGGCTCCTCGGCCCGTGGAGGGCCGCCGCGCGTGTCGCGGCGGCCTCCGCGATCGTCGCGACCGCGTTCGCGTTCGCCCAGCCCACCTGGGTCCTCGATCTCGAGGGCGTGTACCCCGACCGCCAGCAGGGCGCGTCCGGCCTCGCGTACGTCGAGGCGGAGCGGTTCCCGGCCGGCGTCACCCAGGAGGAGACCGGCATCTTCGTCGTGTGCGACGCGCTCGCGCCCGACGCCTACGACCTGTTCCTGTGGGCGGGAGCGGTGCCCGATGCGGCCGTCGACGCGGCCGGCACCATCGAGGTGCTCACGCGCCGCGGCGACGATGCCGCACGGAGCGCGCGCTGGTTCGTCGAGCCCGACCCGGTCGGCCAGGTGCTCGTCGCCAACGACGCGGTGCGCACGCTGCTGCTCGACGATCTGCGCCTCGGTGGCAGCTTGGCCGTGCGGGTGCTGACCGATCCGGCCGCCGGCGCCGCCCAGCCCACCTTCGTCTACGAGGTCGACGGCTTCCCCGAGGCCGACCTCGATTGCGCCGCGCGCGCCGCGGCGGCGAACGATCCGTTCGCGGGCGCCCCGATCGTGCCCGTCGAACCCGACCCCGTCGACCCCTTCGCGGACGCTCCGGTGGTGCCCGTCGACCCGTTCGCCGACGCTCCTGCGGCACCGGTCGACCCCTTCGCCGACGCCCCGGCGGCGCCCATCGACCCGTTCGCCGACGCCCCACCCGCCGTAGGTGACGGAGACGACGACGCCGTCCTGACCGATCCGACGACCGGACTGCTGAGCCTCTTCGGCACCATCAACGCGTTCGAGCCGCTCCCGCCTCGGCTCGACCTCACGTCGTTGATCGCGGAGCCGGTGCGGGCGGTCCTCTACGCGGACCCGGAGGACACGTTCCACGCCCTCGGGGGCTTCTGCAACCCCGAAGGGGGCGGCGAGAACGGGTTCGTCGTCGAGGTGGCGTCCCCGGCGTTCGCCTCGTACGGAGAGAGCGCCATCCTGGTTCTGTTCGTCGACGGGCTCGAGATCGGGTACGCGGAGCTGGGCGTCTACACCGATCAGTTCGGGGCGGCCGGGTACGTGCGGTACGACGAGGACGAGCTCGGCATCCTGCGGGCGCTCGAGGCCTTCGAGGACCTCCAAGCGGTCCTGACGAGCGACGGCGTCGAGGTGGCCGAGGCGCACTGGGCCTTCACCACCGCCGACCTGCACGCCGCGATGGCCGCGCTCGACTGCGCTCCCTGAACGGACGCACCACGACCGCCCAGTCGCACGACGCCGTTCGGTCGCCTCACGACCCCGCGACCACCCGGCCCGCCAGCGCGAACGCGACCGGCAGCCATCCGAGCGCCAGCGCCGTCTGCACCGCGAGGATCGTGGCCATCAAGCGCTCGTCGCCCCCCATCGCCCGCGCCAGGACGAACGCCGCCGAGGCCGTCGGCAGCGCCTGGAACACGAGCAGCGGGGCCAGCTGTTCGGGCGGCACGCGCAGCGCCAGGGCGAACCCCCACGTGGCGAGCGGCAGCGCCACCAGCTTGAGGACGCTCGAGCCGGCGATGGGGCGCACCTGCGCCGCCACCCCGCGGAAACGCAGCGTCGCCCCGACCGAGAGCAGCCCGGTGCCGAGCGAGGCTTGGCCCAAGAGCCCCAACGCGTCCTCGAACGGCCCCAGCGGCAGCTCCACCGCGCGCACGGCGATGCCTGCGAGCGAGGCGAGGATGAGCGGGTTGCCGGAGACCGAGCGCGCCACCCGCGACCAGCGCAACGGGTGGCGCCCGGCGAAGCGCGCGAGCACCGTCACGCTCGCGACGTTGACCACCGGCACGGTCATCGCCACGAGCAGGGCAGTCAGGCCGGCGGCGCCGGGGAAGAGCACCGGCACCACCGCGAAGGCCGCGAAACTGTTGAAGCGGACCGATCCTTGGAACACCGACGTGAACGCGCGGCCGTCCGCCGCCAGCACGCGCCGACCCAGCAGCGCGAGCGACGCCACGACGGCGAGACCGCCCCACACCGCGAGCGCGACGCGCCCGCTCCCCTCGAGGCCGCCGCGCGCGGTGGCGAGGCTGACGAAGATCAGCGCCGGGAACAACACCCAGTAGTTGAGCCGGTCGAGCCCTGGCCAGAACGGCTCCGGCAGGAACTCAGCGCGCCGCAGCGCGAACCCGAGCGCGATCAGCAGCGTGAGGGGGACGATCGCGGCGGCGACGGTGGACACGCGGGGGATGCTACCCCCAACGCACCGCCGCGCACGCGGACGGTGGCGCGAGAATCAGATCCAGCGCTGCGCCAGCGTCAGCACGACCGGCAGGGTGGCGAGCGCCAGCGCCGTCCCCGCCACCACCGCGTCGCCCACCAGAGCCGCGTCGCCGTCGAACTCGACGGCGAGCATGGCGGTGTTCACGGCCGTCGGCATCGCGCCGATCAGCACCAACACCGCGAGATCGAGCCCTTGGAGACCGACGAGCAGACCCACCGCGGCCGCCAGGAGCGGACCGACGCCGAGCTTGAGCCCCACCGCGGCCCAAGCCGCACCGCTCGGTCGCCAGCGACGAGCGCGGACCAGTTGCACCCCCAGCGTGAGCAGCACCAGCGGGATCGCCGCGTCGGCGAGCAGCCCGACGGCGCGCGCGAGGGCGGTCGGCGGGGCCAACCCGGCGCCGTTGACGATCAGACCCAGCAGCGCCGCCCAGAGCACCGGGAAGCCGAGCACGGTGCGGAGCGCGCGCGCCAGCGTCGTCGGGCGCCCGACCAGGCTGGGGCCGAGCGTGAACATCAAGAGCGACGTCGCGACGTAGAGCACGAGCGCCCGGTCGAGGCCGGCGGCGCCGAACGCGAACAGCGCCACCGGCAGGTTCAGGTTGGCGGCGTTCGGGAGCACGCTGGTGCCGACGAGCGCGCGGCGCCGGACGGGCGTCCATCGGCGGCCGACGAGCGCCGCGAGCGCCGCTGCGACCAGCAGGTAGCCGGCGTACCCGACGAGCAGCCGCGAGACGGTCGCGCCGGCCAGATCGAGCTCGGCGAGCGTGCGGTACGCGAGCGCTGGGACCGCGGCGTAGAGCGCGACCCGGTTGATGGGCGCCACCTCGAGCCCGAAGCGCAGGCCGATCGCGGCGCCGGCCGCGATGACCAGGAAGACCGGCAGGACCACGTCGAGAAGGAGGACCAGGACCTCGGGCACGGGCGCATGCTACCGGCTGTCCAGGTTCGTCGAGGGGTTCGGTCCGCGCACCTACGGCGGCGGCGTGCCGTGCTTGGCCGGGGATTCCTGGAGGTAGCGGGCTCCGGCGATCACGCGCAGCGCGGCCGGCAGCACGCGCGCGACCAACGGGGTGGTCCCGACCACGTCGCCGTCGAAATGCACCGGCAGTGGCGGGATGGCGTCGAGCCGCACCTCGCGCGCGCGCTCGAACTGCCGACGGCTGCCCGTACGCGTGACCAACCGCGCCACGGCGGCCGCGGCGCGCCAGAAGTCAGGGGAGCGCAGCACCGCGACGTCGACCCGGCCGTCGTGGGGATCGGCGTCCGGGCCCACCGGCACGCCGCCCAGCACCAAGCGCCCGGCGTTGAACAGCGTGACGGTGTGCGCGCTCAGGTGGGACGTTGCGCCGTCGAGGGTGAGCTCGATGCGGTGGCCGCGCAGCCGCGTCAAGCGCCGCAGCACGGCCCACACGTAGGCGAGGAAGCCGAAGCGCGCCTTGGCGGCCGCGTTGGCGTCGCGGTTGATGTCGGCGTCGAGGCCGGCCCCCAGGAACAGCAGCGCGATCCCCTCCGGGGCCAGGACCTCGACCACGTCGAGGTCCACCGTCCGACCTGCGGCGAGGGCGGCGACCGCCTTCGCCGGGTCGATGGGCAGAGCGAGCACGCGGGCGAGGCCGTTGCCGGTTCCGACCGGGAGCACGCCCAGTTCGGCGCGTCCGCCCGCGTCGAGCAGACCCCTGGCGACTTCGTTGGCGGTGCCGTCGCCGCCGAACGCAAGCACCACCTCGAACCCCTCGTCGGCCGCGCCACGCGCCCAGGTGCGCGTGTCGTCCGAGTCCGTGGTGTGGCGGATCTCGGCTCGCGCGCCTGCGGTTTCGAGCGCGACCCGAACCGACTCCTCCGCCTCCGACGCGGCACCGCCGCCGGACACCGGGTTGAGCACCACGAGCACGCGTCGCCCTTCGAGCATGGACCCCATCGTACGCGGCGAATCGCGGCCGGTGATCGCAGATCCGGTGCGTGCCTCTGGCAGCGAGGCGCGTTCGGCGCTACCGTGGCGCCATGCGCTGGGGCGGTGACCCGCCGAACGACACCCGCTTCCGCGACCGCGACGATGCCGGCCGCCGTCTCGCCGAGCGCCTGCTCGCCGACGGCGCACAGGTGGACCTGGTGCTGGCGTTGCCGCGCGGCGGCGTGCCCGTCGCCGCGCCGGTGGCGCGGGCGCTCGGCGCGCCGCTCGACGTGCTGGTCGTGCGCAAGCTCGGCCTACCGGGCCATCCGGAGTTGGCGATGGGTGCGATCGGCCCCGGCGGCGTCCGCGTGCTCGTCGACGACGTGGTGCGTGGGTCCGCCGTCGCGCCTGCGGCGCTGGAGCGGGTCGAGGCCGCGGAGCGACGCGAGCTCGTACGGCGCGAGCACGCCTATCGGGGCGATCGACCGCCCTCGGAGCTCGTTGGCCGCCGCGTGCTGATCGTCGACGACGGCCTCGCGACCGGCGCGACCGCCCGGGCGGCGGTCGCGGTGGCGCGCGCCGCCGGCGCCGCCTGGGTGGGCCTCGCGGTGCCGATCGGCCCACCGGACACCAGCGCCGAGCTGGGTGGGGACGTCGACCGCTCGTGGGTGCTCCACGCGCCGGCCTGGTTCTCGGCGGTGGGGCAGGGCTACGAGCGCTTCGGACAGGTGAGCGACGACGACGTCCGCGCGGCCCTCGCCGGCGCTTGAGCGCAGCGGGCCGCGGTCAGCGCGAACGCGCCAACAGCCACACGAACTCGCGGCCGGTGCGGAAGGTGGTCAGCAGCGCCTTCCGGCCGTCGGCGTGCGCGAACACCACCCGGGTCACCGTCGTGGCGCCGAGCTGGGTGGGGGTCGTCTCCGCACGCTCGAACCCGATCATGAACAGGTCGCGCTCGACGCCGTAGACGAGCGCCGGTTCCAGCGCCGCGGCGACCCCGGTGGCCGTGTAGACCTCGAAATCGGTCCACGACGCGGCGTCGGGCACGCGCGCGATCACGGCGCCGGTGCCGGCGCCCTGGGCGCGCAGGCTCCCCGAAGGGAGCTGCACGGTGGCGCCCTGCAGCTGCGCGATGATCGCCGTGGTCACCGTGACGTCGGCGAGGGTCTGCGCGATCGCGAGCGGCGCGAACGCGAGGGCGGCGGCCACGATCCACGTGCGGTGACGGTTCATGCCGCAGCCTATCAGCGAGCGTCGCCCCGCAGCGCCCGCACCCGCTCGATCAACGCGCGCGTCGACGCGTCGTGCGGACCGATCGCGGCGCCGTCGTCGAGCTCCGGCCGGATCCGGCTCGCGAGCACCTTGCCGAGTTCGACGCCCATCTGATCGAACGAGTTGACCCCCCAGATCACGCCCTGGACGAAGATCTTGTGCTCGTACAGCGCGATCAGCGTGCCGAGGACCTCGGGCGTCGACTGCGGGTAGAGGAAGAAGCTGCTCGGCCGGTTGCCCTCGAAGGTCTTGGCGGCGGCGAGCAGGTCGAGCTTCGCGCCGCTCACCCCTTGGGCCGCGAGCTCGCTGCGGGCCTCGTCCTCGGGGCGTCCGACCATGAGCGCCTCGGCCTGCGCCAGCGCGTTGGCGATGAGCAGCTCGTGTTGATCGGCCACCGGCCGGTGGCTGCGGGCGGCGACCAGGAAGTCCACCGGCACCAAGCGCGTGCCCTGGTGCAGCAGCTGGTAGAAGGCGTGCTGCCCGTTGGTGCCCGGCTGACCCCACACGATCGGCCCGGTGGTCGTGGTCACCGGCCGCCCGTCCGTGGTCACCGATTTGCCGTTGCTCTCCATGTCGGCCTGCTGCAGGTAGGCGGGCAGGTGGACCAAGTCGTGGTCGTACGGGAGGACCGCGTGCGTCTCGGCTTCGAAGAAGTTCGCGTACCAGACCCCGAGGAGCGCCATGAGGACCGGCGCGTTGGCGGCGAGCGGCGCGGTGCGCAGGTGGCGGTCGACCTGTTCGGCGCCGGCGAGGAAGGCCTCGAAGCGCTCGGGACCGACCGACAGCATCAGGGGCAACCCGATCGCGCTCCACACCGAGTAGCGTCCGCCCACCCAGTCCCAGAAGCCGAACACCTGCTCGGGGGGCACACCGAACGCTGCGGCGGCGTCGACGTTCGTGCTCAACGCGACGAAGTGGCGCGCCACCGCGTCCTCGCCGCCCGCAGCGACCAGCCACGCGCGCGCGGCGCGGGCGTTGGCCATCGTCTCTTGGGTGGTGAAGGTCTTGGACGCGACGATCACGAGGGTCGTGGCCGGATCCAAGCCCGCCAGCGCCTCGCTCAGGTCGGATGGATCGACGTTCGAGACGAAGCGCACCCGCAGCCGCTCGTGGGCGTACGCCGACAGCGCCTGGGTCGCCATCTTCGGGCCCAGGTCGCTGCCGCCGATCCCGATGTGCACCACGTCGTGGATCGGTCGGCCGTCGAAGCCGACGTGGGCGCCCGAACGAACGTCCTCGGCGAAGGCGGCGAGCCGAGCGCGCACCGCGCGCACGTCGGGCATGACGTCGGCGCCGTCGACCTCGAAGCGCGCGTCCGGTCCGGCGCGCAGCGCGACGTGGAGCACGGCACGGTCCTCGGTGGTGTTGAGGTGGTCGCCGGCGAACATGCGCTCGATCGCCGGGGCGACGCCGGAGGCCTCGGCCAGCTCCACCAGCGCGGCCAGCGCTGCGTCGTCGACGCGGTGCTTGGACAGGTCGATCTCCACGTCGCCGACCTGCAGCTGCAGGCGCTCGGCACGCCCAGGGTCGGCTCGGAACAGGTCGCGCAGGTGGACGTCGTCCAGGCGTTCGGCGTGGGCGCGCACGGCGCGCCACTCGGGTGTGCGGGTGGCATCCATCGTTCGGTCCTTCCCGGACGCGCCACGACGGGCGGCGTTCGATGCCCCACGCTAGCCCGGTTTCGCGTTCGAGGTCGCCGCGTACGGATCCTGAATACCCCGTTGGGGTATCCTCGGATCGGAGGTAGCCCATGGATCCGCTCCGATCGACCGTTCCCGCGCCGCTTACCGAGGTCCGTAGTTCCGTCGAGGCCGCGCTCAAGGCGCAGGGCTTCGGCATCCTGACCGAGGTCGACCTGCAGGCCACGTTCCAAGCCAAGCTCGGCGTCGCCCACGAAGGTCATCGCATCCTGGGCGTCTGCAGCCCGAGCTTCGCCAAGCGCGCGCTGGACGTCGATCGCGACGTCGCGCTGCTGCTGCCGTGCACCGTCACGCTGCGCGAGGTACCGGGCGGTACCGAGGTGCGGGTGCTCGATCCGGAGGAGGCGTTCCAGGTCGCCGCACCCGAGACGCGCGCTCAGCTCGCACCGCTCGCTGGTGAGGTCAAGGCGTTGCTGGCCGCCGCCGTCGCGGCGCTGCGAGACGCCTGACCCTCGCGTTCGGCTAGGCTCGAGGCGAGCGCCATGACCCTCGCCCTGCCCCTCCCACGCGCCCGCCTGCGCCCGCCACCAGAGCGACCGACGGCGATCGCGCGGCCGCGCCTCCACGAGCGGTTCGACGCCGCGATCCGGTTCCCGGTGGCCCTGGTCGCGGCCCCCGCCGGGTACGGCAAGAGCACCGCCGTCGCGCAGTGGGCCAGAGCGCGTGGCCGGGCGCCGGCGTGGTGGTCGCTCGAACCCAGCGACGCTCCACCCGAACGCTTCGCGCCACTGCTCGCGGCCGCGGCGGCGAGCGGGTGGGGCCTGGACGTGGCGGTGGCGGCCGCGGCCGCGCCCGCCGACCACGTCGCGGCGTTGCTCACGGCCCTCGAGCGAGCTCCGGTGGCCGACCGGGTGCTCGTCCTCGACGACGTCCACGAGCTGGGCTCGGCACCGGAGGCCTTCGCGCTGCTGCGCGGCCTGCTCGATCACCTGCCGGACGGCGTGGCGGTGCTGCTCGTGTCGCGCGTCGACCCCGACCTGCCGCTGGCGCGGTGGCACCTCGAAGGTCGCCTCGACCGCGTCGGCACGGACGACCTGCGCTTCCTGGAAGGGGAGGCGGCCGAGCTGCTCGCGGCGCTCGGAGTCGCCCTCCGCCCAGCGCTCGTGCGCACGCTCGTCCAGCGCACCGAGGGTTGGGGCGCCGGTCTCCACCTCGCTGCGCTCGGCCTGCGCGGCCGCGCCCCCGACGCGGTCGCGGACTTCGTCGAGCGCTTCACCGGCACCGACCCCTACGTCCTCGCGTACCTGGCCGAGGAGGTCCTCCAGAGGCTGCCGCCCAGGCTGCAGGACTTCTTGCTCCGCGTGAGCGTCGCCGACGTGCTCGACGTGCCGACCGCGGTGGCGCTCAGCGGTCGCGCCGACGCCGCGGAGCTGCTCGCCGAGGCGGAGCGTGCGCATCTGTTCCTGTACCCGGTCGACGCCGCCGCTCGCGTGGTGCGCTTCCACGCCAGCTTCCGCGAGCTGTTGCGCCGCCGCCTCGCGGACGCCGACCCAAGCCTGGCGGCGGACTTGCGCGCCCGGGTCGCCGGCCGCCCAGCGACCGACGTCGAGCCGCTCACCGACCGCGAGCGCGACGTGCTTCGCTGGCTGGCCACCGGCGCGACCAACGACGCCATCGCGCGTCGGCTGCAGCTGAGCCCCAACACCGTCAAGACCCACCTCAAGCGCCTGTTCGAGAAGCTGGACGTGGGCACCCGGACCGCCGCCGTCGCCCGCGCCCGCGACCTCGACCTCGTCTGACGCAGCCTCCACCCGACGGATGACGCGCGGGTCACCCGAGCGGGTGGTGACGGGTCACCCGGCATGGCCCTACCCTCGAGGCGTAGAGGACCCCGGAGGACGGCGCCGCCGCGCCCCGAGGCCGAGAGAGGATGAAGATCATGACCGATCCCCGCACCGAGGGCGATCCCACGCAAGCCGCACCCGAGGCCGAGCCCCGGGCCGAACGCACCGCCCGCGAGGAGTTCCGCGTGTCCGGCGAGGCCGTCGTCGCCAAGGTCAAGGAGCTGGTGCGCGAGGGCAACGTCCGCCGCATCATCATCAAGAACGACGACGGCCGCGTCCTGCTCGAGGTCCCGCTGACCATCGGCGTCATCGGCACCGTGCTGCTGCCCGTGTGGGCCGCACTCGGCGCCATGGCCGCGCTCGTCGCCAACCTGACGCTCGCGGTCGAACGGGTCGAACGGGTCGAACCGCGCGAGCCCGCCGCCCCGGCCGCCACCCCATCCGACGCCGTCGCCCACCCGGCCCCGACGCACCAAGAGGAGGACCGTTCGTGACCAACACCGTGCCCCCCACCGACCCCCGCCCCCGTCCCGAAGGCGTCGGCAGCGCCCTGCGCCGCGGCTGGCGTGCCCTCAACGAGCGCACCCTCGTCGCCCGCAAAGGCGGTCGCGACCGCATGCACCTTCCGCTCTCCGTCGCCACGATCCTGGCGGTGGTCCTGCTCAGCTGGAGTTGGCCGATCGTGCTCGCCGCCGTCGGCATCGCGCTCGTCGCGCGCGTCGAGTTCGTGGTCGTCCGGGAGGACGTCCCGGCCTGACCGGTCCGTCCGAACGGCAGGCGCCCGCCGCACCGAGTCAGGTGCGGCGGGCGCTTCCGGTTCGCGCAGCAGCCTCAGGCGATCCCGAGCGACGTGCAGATCGCACCGGTCAGGCCGAGGATGAAGACCAGGGTGCCGATCGAGGTCAAGAGCACGCCCAAGATCATCGTCTCGACGCGGCCCGCGGAGGCGATCTCAGGCGCCTCGGCGCCTCGACCGCGGTAGAAGCGAACGATCAACGCAGCGCCCACCGCCAGCATCGCGGCGCCCAACAGCATCGGGATCCAACACATACGAGCCTCCTCTCGGTCGCCCGCGCAGCGGGGCGATCGGAGGGCTCGGCCCATCGGCGTCACCGGCGCTGCGGCCAGACGGCCCGCGGTCGGCGGCGTCGGACGGTATCGGGCCCGTCCGACGCTTCCACCGTGGGCTCCATCGCATCCGCGCGCAAGGGTCGAACGTCCGGGCCCGATCGCTCACGGAGCGTTCGCACGACGTTCACGAAGTCGCGCCTACGCTGACCTCAGCTCCGAACGCAGGAGCACGAAGGGAACCCACCATGAGCACCAAACCGATCCTCATCCTCACCGCCGCCGCCCTCCTCGCGGGCTTCGCGCTCGCCCAACAGCACCAGTTCCGCGACGTCGCACCGCGCGGCGCGCCGCAGGGACGGATGCAGGCCGAAGCGCCCCAGTTCGTGCACCGCGCACAAGCCCGGCTCGGCGGCGCTGCGCTGCAAGGTCAGGTCGACGGTGTCATCGTCGAAGCGCTCGGGCTGACGACCGACGAGCTGCACGCGCTCAAGGCCGAGGGCGCCTCGATCGCGCAGATCGCCGCCGACCGCGGTATCGACCTCGCCGACCTCGAGGCCGCCTTCCTCGCCGCCCGCCAGGAAGCGATCGACGCGCTCCTCGCCGACGGCACGATCAACGAGGTGCAGGCCGAGACCATGGCGGCGCGCGGGAACGACGCCTTCGCCGCCCTGTCGACCCGCGAAGGGCTCCAGGACGGTCGGAACGCCGGCGGTGAGCCGCAGCACCAGTTCCGCACCGACGACCCGCGCGGCCCGCAGGATCCCCCGATGGCGGGGCGGCGGGCGCCCCGGGGCCCCGGCGGCCGTTGGTGAGCTGACCGCGCACCCGCACGAGCCGGCCCCTCGGTCGTCCGACCGAGGGGCCGGCTCGTGCGGTTCGACGCACGTCCGCTTCGTAGCATGGACAAGAGAGCGAGGAGATCATGGCCGGAGCGCGCATCCTGATCGTCGAGGACGAACCGCGGATCGCCGAGGTGCTCGAGCGCTACCTCAAGGCCGAGGGCTTCGCGGTCGAGCGCGCCGCGGACGGGCGCCGTGCCCTCGAGCTATGGCGCGCCGCCAACCCCGACCTGATCCTGCTCGACTTGATGCTCCCCGACGTGGACGGCTTCGAGGTGGCGCGCGCCGTGCGCCGCACCTCGGACGTGCCGATCCTGATGGTCACCGCCCGCGCCGAAGAGGCCGACCGGTTGATCGGCCTCGGCCTCGGCGCCGACGACTACATCGTCAAACCCTTCAGCCCGCGCGAGGTGGTGGCGCGGGTGCGTGCGGTCCTACGCCGCGCCGCCGGCCAGGTGCGGCCACCGGTGCACCACGCGGTCGGCGCGTTGACCGTCGACCTCGACGCCTTCCAGGCGCGCTGCGGCGAGGCCCCGCTCGACCTGAGCCCAGCGCAGCTTCGTCTGCTCGCCACCCTCGCGGCCCAGCCGGGGCGGGCCTTCCGCCGCGCCGAGTTGCTCGAGGGGGGAAGCGACGGCTTCGCGGACGAACGCACCGTCGACGCCCACGTCAAGAACCTGCGCCGGCGGCTCGGCGCCTGCGCCGACCAACTCGAGACCGTCCGCGGCGTCGGCTACCGGCTCCGGCCGTGAGGCGCCGCAGCATGCGCCGTTCCGCGGGCGTGCACGACGTCGCTCCACGGGCGGACGTCGACGTCCGCGCTCGCGAGGTGCGCGACGACGGCGGCGAAGTCGTCCGCCGCGTACTCGGTCGGGTGCCGGGGCGATCCGTCGACGATCTGGTGGAACACGAGCACCAACCAGCTCCGCTCCCGCGAGGCGCGGTCCACTTCGGCTCGCAGCTCGGCCGGGCCGTCGAAGTCGGCGACGCTCAGGGCACGGATCCGGTAGGGATCGGCCGGTGGCCAGGTCTCGTGGCCCAGACCGCGCACGATCGTCCGGCCGCTCGCGAACCGCGCACGCACGTGCTCCAGGACGCGCTCGTCGAACGCGCCGTAGGGGTAGGCGACGTGCGCCGCACCGGAGGCGAAGCCGTGCGCGACCAGCCAGGCTCGGACGGCGTCGAGCTCGGCGGCGAGGGCGGCGTCGTCGAGCCCGACGAACCCGGTGTCGCCCGCGAGGGCGGTCGCTTGGTGGGCGACGACGTCCCAGCCGGAGTACCGCACGGCCGCCTGCAGTTCGGGCAGCGTCATGAAGCCGGGCGCCGCCACCAGGTCGGAGATCACGGCCACCGACGCGCGCATCCCGAAGCGGTCGAGCACCGGCCGGGCGTACCGCGCGACGCCGTCGCGGGCGTCGTCGAACACGAGGGTGACGACGCCGCGCGTTGGGCGCGCGATCGTCTCGAGCCCGTTCAGCCAGACCGTGACCGGCCCCGCGCCCGCGTCGACGACGCCGACCTGCCACCCGGTGACGCGAGCGAGGTCGACGGGGCCAAGGCCGCCCCGCGCCAGCGGGGTGCCCAGCGGCACCGTCACGGAGACCCATGCGCCGGAGTCGACGAGGGTGTCGTCGGGAGCGCCAGGACCCCGCGCGACGCGGTAGGTCTCGTACGACGCGAAATCGTCCGAGCTGAGGTACAGCACGACCTCGTCCAGGAGGTCGACGCGATCGACCTTGAGCACCAGCCGGACGTGCGCGTCGCGCAGATCGCGGGGCGGCAGCTCCCGGGCCCGCACGTTGGTCTGGACCGCCGCACCGTCGGTGGTCACGCGAAGCGAGCCATCGCCCCGGACGAAGTCGTCGACGTCGCCGCTGCTGACGCCGGCGGCGCTCTGATGGTCGAACGCGGTCGCACCGTCGAACAGGTCGATGACCTCGACGGCGGGCGCGTACGGCACGGATACGGGCGGTGGGACCTGGGCGGTGACCGCTCCGATCGCGGCGAACGCAAGAACCGTGAGCCAACCGTCGGGGCGTCGATGCGTTCGGATCATGGCTGCGAGCATAGCCGGGGGGTGGCGCCGTGAGCCTCCGCGCCCGCCTGGTGCTCGCGGTGGCGCTCACCGCCGTGTTCTCCGTGAGTCTGACCGGCCTGCTCAGCTTCCAAGCGGCGCGCGACCGGGTCCCTCGCGCCTTCGGCATGACCCAGATGCGCGGCCAGGGCCCCGCGGTCGAGCGCCCGATGGGGTCGACGGTCGCGGCCTCCGAGCAACTGCTCGCTGAGCTCCAAGGGGCGACGTGGCGCGCCGGGGTGCTCGCGCTGGTGGTGGCGGCGGCGCTCGGGACGGCGGTCGCGCTGCATGCGAGCCGGCCGATCGCTCGCCTCGCCGACGCGACCCGCCGCTACGCCGGCGGCGATCGAGCCGCGCGCGCCACGCCCGATGGCCCGCGCGAGGTCGCCGACCTCGGCCTGGCCTTCAACGACCTCGCCGACCGGCTGCAGGCCGAGGACGTGCAACGCCGCCGCTTCACCGCCGACGTCGCCCACGAGCTGCGCACCCCGCTCACCGTCCTGCGCAGCGAGCTCGAGGCGATCGAGGACGGCTTGATGGCCCCCGACCCCGAGCGAGTGGCGCAGCTGCTGCAGCAAGTCGAGTTGCTCGGCAGGCTCGTCCAGGACCTCGGGACGCTCGCCTCCGCCGAATCCGGCGCGCTCGAGCTGCGCCACGAGCGGTTCGACCTCGGCGCGCTCGCCGCCCAAGCAGCCGCCGCGTTCGAGCGGCGCGCGGCGGAACGAGGGGTCGCGGTCGCGATCGACGCCATCACCGCGCCGCTCGACGGCGACCCGGGGCGGGTGCTGCAGGTCGCCAACGCGCTGCTCGACAACGCGCTTCGACACGCCCCCGAGGGCGGCCACGTGTGGGTGCGGGTCGGCGTGGAGCATGGCGCCCCGGTGCTGGAGGTCTCCGACGACGGTGCGGGCGTGCCCGTGGCCGAACGCGAGCTCGTGTTCCGACGCTTCTACCGCGCGGACCCGGCGCGCTCGCGGGCTTCCGGCGGCTCCGGGCTCGGGCTCGCGATCGTCGCCGCGCTCGTCGAACGCCATGGCGGGACGGTCGCCGTGGACGAGCGTCCTGGCGGCGGTGCGCGCTTCGCGGTCCGCTGGCCGCCGCCGACCGCCGGAACGGGTGGGGACGGTCCCGTGTGAGGAGCGCTCACGTCGCGGACCTAGGATGTAGGAACGGGGCCTCGGTGCACGCGCCCGAGCAGGCGCAGCCGCGGGCCCACGAATGGAGGCAGGCATGAGGCTAGGAGACAAGGTCGTCGTGATCACCGGCGCGGGCGCGGGCATGGGCCGCGCGATGGCGAGCCGATTCGCCAAGGAAGGCGCCAAACTGGTCGTCGGCGAGATCGATCAGGCGCGCCTCGACGAGGTCGTGGCCGAAGTGCAGGCCGCGGGCGGGACGATCACCGGTCACGTGGGCAACGTGGCCCAGAAGGACGACGCCGAGAAGCTGGTCCAGGCCGCGATCGACACCTACGGCAAGCTCGACGTGCTCGTGAACAACGCCGGCGTGATGGACAACTTCGAGGGCGTGGCGAACTTCAGCGACGCGCAGTACCAGCGCGTCTTCGGCGTCAACGTCTACGGGCCGATGGTGCTCTCGGGTGCCGCGGTGCGCTTCATGAAGGAGCACGGAGGCGGCTCGATCATCAACGTCGCCAGCGCTGCGGGCGTCGGCGGGGCATCGGCCGGTGCCATCTACACCGCTTCGAAGCACGCAGTGATCGGCCTCACCCGCAACACCGCCTTCACCTACGCACCCAACGGCATCCGCTGCAACGCGATCGTCGCGGGCGCCGTGAACACCTCGATCGGGACCAGCATGGACCCGAGCAAGTTCGATCAGGAGGCGTTCGCGCGCTACTCCACGTACCACGCGATCACGCCCGGTCAGCTCCAGTCCGAGGACATCGCCAACTTGGCGCTCTTCTTGGCCAGCGACGAGTCGAAGATGATCAACGGTGCGCTCGTCGCCGCCGACGCGGGGTGGACCTCCGCGTAAGCCGCGCCCGACGTCCGACCGTAGTGCCCACCGCTCGCACCGAGCGGTGGGCACGTTCGTCTCGTGCGCCCGCGTATGCTCGGCGCGGACGCCCCGATGCCCATCCTCACCGACGCCCCCGACGACGCTCGACCGCTGCTCCCGGTGGACGCCGCCTGGCGCGCCGCCGCCGCGTCCGGACTCCCGGCCGAGCTGGCGGCCGCTTGGGCGGATCTCGGCTCGGAGCGGCCCATGTGGTGGGCGCCCGATGGCACCGAGCGGATCGTCGTGGTCGTCCACGAGGCCCCCCGTTCGCAGTTCGACGCCCTGAACGAGCGCCTCGGCGCCGGACGCTTCGTGCCCGCCGGCGTCGTGTGCGTCGCCTGTACGGGGTCGCGCTTTCACGGTCAGCGCGGTCGCCCGTGGGCCGCCCTCCGCGGGAACCTGCACGTCAGCGTGCACCTGCCGCTCGACGTCGACGCTGCAGCGGCGCAAGCCGGGCTCGCGGCGCTGCCCGCGGTCGCGATCGCGCGCGCGATCGAACGCGCCACCGACGGGCGCATCGCGCCTCGCCTCAAGTGGGTGAACGACGTGCTCGTCGGGGACCGCAAGATCGCGGGCGTGCTCGTCGCCACCCAGCTCCAGGGCGGGCGCGTGCGCCACGCGGTGGTGGGGGTGGGCGCGAACGCAGCGTGGGCGCCCGAGCTCGCCCCCTCGCCCCGAGCCGCCCTACCCACCTCGCTCGCCGACGTCGATCCGGTGCGGTTCGGCGCCCGCGCACCGCACGCCTGGACCGCCCTGGTGCCGCCGCTGCTCGAGGAGCTCGAGCGCGGCCGGGCGCTGCTCCAGGCGGGCGACGGCGCAGCGCTCGTGGACGCGTATCGGGAGCGGGCCGCGTTCCTGGGGCGCGCGGTGACCCTCTGGCCGGTCGACGAGGACGCGCCCGGACCCCTCGTGCGGGGCCGCGTCGAGGCGCTGCTCCCCGATCTGGCGCTGCGCCTCGAGGGGCACGCCGAGCCGATCCGAAGCGGGCGCATGACGATCGACCCAGCGGACGAACCCGCGCCGACGGGCTGAGGACGCGCGACCCTGCCTGCGCGCGCACCGACTGCCGTACGCTCGTCGGGTACGACCTCCGGAGCGCGGTCCGCCGCGCCCACGTCGTCCTACGCTTCGCCCGGGAGGCGCACCGTGGACCCGCCCGCCCTCTGGCTCGTCGCTCTGAACGCGTTCGCCGCGGTGGTCGTTCTGCTGGCGGTGCTCGCCGGCGCGATCCGCCTGCTGTCGGTCGTGTTCCCAGAACGAACCGCCCCGGCGCCCGAGGCCCCCGCGGTCGACGCCACCGCGATGCTCGACGCCCCGACCCTCGCCGCCATCCAGGTCGCCGTGCAGCACGCGCTGCCCGGCGGTCGCGTGGTGCGCATCGAACGAACGACTGGAGGAACCAAGTGATCCACGTCAAGGACGGCAAGCGCGTGCGCGTGATGCTCACCGCGTTCCGCGACGGCCTGCAGAGCGTCTTCGGGGGCAAGGTGCGCACGGGCGACGTCCTGCCGGCGCTGGAGGCCGCCGTGGCGGCCGGCGCCCACCACCTCGAGTTCGGCGGCGGCGCACGCTACCAGGCACCGTTCTTCTACGTGGGCGAGGACCCGTTCGAGGCGATGGACCGCATGCGCGCGGCTGCCGGCCCCGGCGTCGACCTGCAGATCCTCACGCGCTCGGTCTCGGGGGTCACGCTCGCCAGCCAGCGGTTGGACGCGCTCGAGTTGCAGGCGAAGCTCATGGCGAAGCACGGCACCACCGTCGACCGCAACTTCGATTTCATGAACGACGTGGACAACCTGGTCGCCACCGGCCGGCCGATCGTCGACGCCGGCATGCACCACCAGCTGTGCGTCGCCACGATGGGCCTGCCGTACCGCTCCGAAGCGGTGCACACACCCGCGTACTACGTCGACGTGGTCCGCAGGGTGCTGGAGTCGGGCGTGCAGGTCGATTCGGTCTGCATGAAGGACGCGTCGGGCACCACCGACCCGACCACCGTCTTCGAGACCGCCAAGGGCCTCAAGCGCATCCTGCCCCCCGACGTGCCGCTGTGGCACCACACCCACGACACCGCCTCGATGGCGGTCGCCTGCTACCTCGCCGCCCTCGAGGGGGGCGCGGACGGCATCGACCTTTCCGTGCGGCCGCTCGCGTCGGGCACCTCGCAGCCGGACGTGCGCTCGATGGCGCACGCGCTCAAGGGGACCGGGCTCGAGCTCGACCTCGACGTGAAGCGCATGGCCGAGGTCGAGGCGCTGCTCACCGAAGGCCTGGAAGCGTACGAGTTCAACCCGATCACGCTCGCGGCCGACGCTCGGGTCGTCGACTTCCCGATGCCCGGCGGCGCGATCGGCCCGAACGTCCAGATGATGAAGGGGGCCGGCATCCTCGACCGCTACTCGGAGGTGCTCGCCGAGTTCCCCATCGTCGTCGAGGCGGGCGGCGGTTGGACGAGCGTGACCCCCGGCAGTCAGCAGTACTGGCTGCAGGCGTTCAACAACGTGCTGCACGGTCGCTGGAAGAAGATCGACGCCGGCTACGGCCGTTCGGTGCTCGGCTACTTCGGGCGGCCCCCCGAGACGCCCGATCCGGACGTGGTGCGCGCGGCCGCGGAGCAGCTGAAGCTCGAACCGTTCGATGGCGACCCCCTCGAGAAGGCCGCCGACAGCCTGGGGCCCGCGCGCGCGGCGCTGCGCGAGCACGGCCTGGCCGAGACCGACGAGCACGTGTTCCTGGTCGCGTCGGCGCTGGTGCCCGGCAAGGACGTCGAACTGAACGAGGGGTTGCGTCTGCTCACCGGACGCGCGCGCGTGAACCTGCCGCTCAAGGCCGTGCCCGAGCCCGAGCCGGAGGCGGAGACGCCCGCGCCGTCCGTGGCGGCCCCGGCCGCCACGCCAGCTGGGCCGTGGCCGGCGCCGGTCGTGACCACGGTCACGGTCGAGGAGGGGGGCGTCGCCCGCTCGTTCCGCGTCACGGTCGCCGGACCGGAGGACGCCGCTCGACCGGCCCCTGCGCGCGCTGGTGCTCCCCGCGCCGCGGCGCCCGCCGGCCCGCCTCCCGCACCGGGGTTTCCCTACACGCCGTCCACGTCCCCGGCCGCCACCGAGGTCCACTCGCCCTTCGGCGGCACCGTCGAGGTCGTCGCGATCCGGGTGAAGGAGGGCGAGGCGGTCGTCGCCGGCCAAGTGGTCGCGGCCGTCGAGGCGATGAAAGCGCAACACGACGTGCGCACGCCCGTCGCCGGCACGGTCGCGCGGGTGCACGTGCGCCCCGGCGACGAGGTCCGGGCGGGCGACGCCATCGTGAGCGTCCTGCCGTCCGGAGCCTGACGTGGACGCCTGGATCGCGCTGGCGCAGGGGAGCGGCTTCGCCGCGCTCACCTGGCAGAACGCGGTGATGTTCGCGATCGCCGGCGTGCTCATCTACCTCGCGGTCACGCGCAACTACGAGCCGCTCCTGTTGGTGCCGATCGGCTTCGGGGCCGCGCTGGCGAACCTCCCTGGCGCGAACCTCGACGCCTCGAGCACGTTCGTCGCCGGCGCGGACGGTCACGTGCCCCTCCTGCAGCTCATCTACGACGCCGGCATCGGGACCGAGCTGCTCCCGCCCCTGATCTTCTTGGGCGTCGGGGCGCTGACCGATTTCCGGCCGTTGCTCGCGCGCCCGCTGATGCTGGTCCTCGGGGCCGCCGCGCAGGTGGGCATCTTCATCGCGGCGCTCGGCGCCCACTACGTGTTCGGGTTCGAGGTGCGCGAGGCGGCCGCGATCGGCATCATCGGCGGCGCCGACGGACCCACCTCGATCTTCCTGACCGCGATCCTCGCACCCGAGCTCTTGGGCGCCGTCGCGGTCGCGGCGTACAGCTACATGGCGCTCGTGCCCGTCATCCAGCCACCGATCCTGCGGCTGTTGACCTCCCGCGCCGAGCGCGAGATCCCGGTGGCCGACGAGGCGGTCGTCTCGCGCACGGCGGTGATCTTGTTCCCGATCGCGATCACCGTGCTCGTGTCCCTCGCGATCCCGCCGGCGGCGCCGCTCGTGGGCATGCTCATGTTCGGCAACCTGCTGCGCGAATCGGGCGTCACCGACCGGCTCGCCAAGACCGCGTCGGGACCGCTCATCAACATCGTCACGATCCTGTTGGGCCTGACCATCGGCGCGACCATGGCCGGCGCGAGCTTCTTGCGGCCACAGACGCTCTTCATCCTGCTGCTCGGGGCGGTGGCGTTCGCCTTCAGCACCGCCGGCGGCATCGTGTTCGCCAAGCTCCTGAACCTGGTGCTGCCGCCCGCGCGCCGCATCAACCCGTGCATCGGCGCGGCCGGCGTCTCGGCGGTGCCGATGTCGGCTCGCGTGGTCCAGACCTTCGTCGCCGAGCACACCCAAGGGCGCGTCAACCCGCTCATGGCGGCCATGGGCCCGAACGTGGCGGGCGTGATCGGGTCGGCGGTCGCGGCCGGGGTGTTCCTGGCGCTGCTGCGTTAGTACGAAGCGGTCAGTCGTCGGCCGCGACGACGCGGCCGCGCCCGGCGTGCTTGGCCGCGTACAGCGCACGGTCCACGCGCTTGATCGCCTCTTCTGCCGGCTCGCCGTCGCGCAGCACGATCGCACCGATGCTGACCTGCACGCCGTTCGGAACGTCGGCGCCGCGGGGTGCACGAGCTGCCGTGAGCAGCCGGTCGGCGACCTCCGACGCGTGGTCGAGGTCGGCGTCGGGCAACAGGACCGCGAACTCGTCGCCGGCGAAGCGGGCCGGTACGTCGTACGCGCGCACCGACGCGCGCATCGCGTGCGCCACGGCGATCAAGTGGGCGTCCCCCGTCGGGTGCCCCCAGCGATCGTTGGTCTGCTTGAAGTCGTCGATGTCGAGCATCAGCAGCGCGGCGGCGTGGCCCCGCGTCACGCGCTGCGTCGAGGCTTCGAGGTGGTCGAGGAAGGCGCGGCGGTTGGCGAGACCGGTGAGCGCATCGGTGGCTGCAAGCGTCTTGAGCGCCTCTTCCCGCGCCTCGAGCCGCCGGCGCGCCAGCACCAGTTCCCGCTGCGTGTCCGCCAGCTCTTCGTTCAGGCGCAGGACCGCGTCGAGCGCGGCTTGGGTCTCCTCGGTGGCGTGCTCGGCGAGCACGACGAGGCCATCTCCGCGTCGGGCCGCGGCGCCGCGCAGGCTGAGCGCGCGCTCGTTCGCGTCCACGACCGTGAGCAACCCCCGGTACGCCACCCCTTCGGCGTCCACCGGCCGTGCGAACAGCTCCTCGAGCGTCGGGGACGCGAACACCCCGGCCGCTCGCTCCGGGTCGGGCGCCCCGTCCAACTGGTGGGCCAACGCCGCGAAGCCCAGGTTCGCTCCCGTCAAGCGGCCCCGTTCGTCGAACGCGGCCCACACGACCGTGCGGAAGGCGCGGAGCAGCGCCAGGGCGTCCGGCGGGCTGCCGGAGCCCACCACGAGGTCGTCGGACCGCTCATCCGAGGGCATCGACGGCGCTCCGTACGTCCGCGTGGGCGGCGTCCGCGTCGACGTCGGCCGCCGTCAACGCTCCGCTCACGAAGGGGAACCCGCCCACGACGACGAGGGGGGTAGGGTTGCGATCCGATGCTCGCGCGGCGGCCGCGACGGCCCGCGCCGCGCCGGCCTGTTCCGCGTCCGAGAGCGACAGCCCGATCACGTCGGGCGCCTCGGTCCGCACGAAGTCGATCAGGTCGTCGGTCGGCACGTTCGCGCCGAGCGACCGCACCTCCCAGCCGGCGATCGCGAAGGCGTCGCTCAGGATCCGGACGCCCAGCGCGTGGTGGTTGCCCGCCACGCACGCGAACACCGCCTTGCGGCCGTTCGGGGCGGCGACGTCGGCGTCCAGGAACACTTGGCTGAGCAGCATGGTCGCGTTCGCGGTGGCGAGGTGTTCCTGGGCGACGGTGATTTGGCGCTCGGCCCAGCGCGTGCCGACCTCGACGAGGGCAGGACCGACCACGTCGGCGGCCACGTCGGCGTACGAGGCGCCGTCCACGAGCGCGGTGCGCAGCGCCGACCAGGCGTCCTTGGTGTCGCCCGAGACGAGGGCGTCGGCGAACACCGGGGCCGCGAGCAGCTCCACCGAACCGGTCGCGCCTCGCGTGCTCGCGCGCGCGTCGCGATCCAGGTCGTGGCCACGAACAGGTGCGTTCATGGCTCAGGGTACCCCCGACGCGGCGCAGGGTGCGTGCGCCCGCACCGCGCGCGTCATCCCGTGCCCACGAGCACCGCCACGCCGACCAGCATCAGCACGGCCGCGAGCGCCTTGCGCCCGAGGCGGTCGCGCTCACCCAGGATCAGCACCCCCACCGACATCAGCACGAGCAACCGGACCTGCGCGAGCAGGATGACGCCACCCGCGCTGCCGCCGGCGGCGAACGCGAGGATCAGCAGCCACTGGGTGAGCGCGAAGGTCGCCGCGATCGTCCATGCCGTCGGGCGCCACAGCGCCGGCGCACGCAACTCCGAAGCGCGCGGGCGCGCCACGACCAGCATGCCGATTCCGGTGAGGACGAGGTTGAGGGCCGTGTAACCGAGCGGGTCGAAGGGCGCGCTGATCGCCTTGTCGACCACGTTGCCGGCACCGAAGGCGACCGCCGCGCCCAGCGCGAGCCCCTGGGCGCCCGAGAACCGCAGGCGGCGCGGGCGCTCGGCGACCGTCGCGAGCGAGGCGAGCACGAACACCACGCCCACCAGCGCGGCGGGTGGGAACGCCTCGCCCAGGAGCGCGGCGCCGCCCACCACCGTCCAGAGGGCCGACGAGCGCAGGAACAGGTCGATCTCCGAGAGCTGCGTGCGCGCCAACGCCGCGAAGTACAGCAAGTTGCCGACGACGTACACGCTCGTCATCACCGCGAGCTGCGGCACCAGCGAGGCGGCCGGCACGAGATCGGCGCCGACGAGGGGCAGCAGCGCCAGGCACAGGACGCCGCCGGTCAGATGGACCACGCCGCCCAGCACCGCGGGGCGCACCCGCGCGACGAGGCGTTTGGAGGCGAAGACGTTGAGCGCGCTGGCGCCGCCCGCCGCGAGCGCGAGCAGCCACCAGGTCACGCGCGCCCGCCCTCGGTCGCGCTCATTCGTACCGGAGCGCCTCGATCGGGCTGAGCGCCGCCGCCCGCCGGGCCGGCCACACCCCGAAGATCACGCCGGTCGCGACCGACACGCCCAGCGCCATCGCGATCACCCAGGGGTTGAGCACGAACACGTCCAGGAACGGCACGGCCGCCACGACCCCCCACAGCACCAAGATCGAGAGCAGCACGCCGATCGTCCCGCCGATGACGGTGAGCACCACCGCCTCGATCAGGAACTGCTGCAAGATGGTGCGCGGCTTCGCGCCGAGCGCCTTGCGCAACCCGATCTCGCGGGTCCGCTCGGTGACGCTGACCAGCATGATGTTCAGGATCCCGATGCCGCCGACCAGCAGACTGATGCCGCCGATGCCGCCGAGCAGCGCCTGCAGGATCACGGTGATGGTGTTGAAGAGCCCCAGCGCCCCCTCGATCGACTGCAACTGATAGCTCTCGGGCGGCCGCCGCCGATCGAGGATGGCGCGCACCTGCTGCTCGATGGCGGCCGCGTCGCGGTCGAGCGCGATGGTGATGGGCAGGAAGTCGTACACCCCGCGCGTCAGCCCCGGGAAGTCGCGGTAGAGGCTCTCGAGCGGCACGTCGCCGGAGACGTCGTTCGCGAAGGCCCCCAGCGCCCCGGAGATGCGCTCCTTGACGCCGATGACGGTGTAGAAGCTGCGGTTGCCGCCGGGCGTCTCGAGCACCACCTCGCGGCCGATCGGGTCCGCGACCCCCTCGAAGAGCGCCTCGGCGGCGTCGGCCGAGAGCACGACCACCGGCGCGCCGCGCGCCGCGTCCGCCTCGCTGAAGAAGCGGCCGCGGCGGAGCTCGATCGAGCGGTCGATCTGCGGCGCGTTCGAGGTGGTGCCGTTGACGCTGATGCGCTCACGGACGTCGTCCGCGACCGCCCACACGTTGGTGGAGCGCGAGCGCAGGATCTCGATGGGTAGCCGGCTGAGCGCCTCGATGTCGTCGTCCGTGAAGCGCTCGGACGTCGCGTCGTCGAACACGCGCGACACGAACAGCGATTGCGCGCCGAACGCCTGCAGCTCGCCGGTGATGCCGGCGGTGGCGATCTGGCCGAGGCTGATCGTCGTCGTGACCGCGAACACCCCGATGACCACGCCCGAGAGCGTCAGGAGCGAGCGCAGCCGGTTGCCGAACAGCGCCTCGAGGGCGGTCTTGAGGTTCTCGAGCAGCACCTCAGACCCCCACCGGCGCGGCGCCGGCAGCGGCGCGCTCCGGGCGCCGCCGTGCCGCGACGACCTCGGAGGCTTCGACCACCCCGTCGCGGATGCGGATGATGCGCTCGCAGTGCTCCGCGACCTCCTGCTCGTGGGTCACCATCAAGATCGTGCGCCCCTCGGCGTGCAGGTCGTCGAAGAGCCCGAGGATCTCGTCGCCGGTGCGCGAGTCGAGGTTGCCGGTCGGTTCGTCGGCGAGCAGGATGTCCGGGTCCGTGGCGAGCGCGCGGGCGATCGCCACGCGCTGCTTCTGCCCGCCCGACAGCTCGTTGGGGCGGTGGTGGGTGCGGTCGGCCAGTCCGACCCGCTCGAGCGCCCCGAGGGCCATGGCGCGCCGCTCGCGCAGCGGGACGCCGCGGTACAGCAGTGGCAGCGCGACGTTGTCCAGCGCGGTCGCGCGCCCGAGCAGGTTGTACGCCTGGAAGATGAAGCCGATCCGGCGGTTGCGGATCACCGAAAGCGCGTCCTCGTCGAGGGCGGCGACCTCCTCCTCGGCGAGGCGGTAGGAGCCCGAGGTCGGGACGTCGAGGCAGCCGAGGATCTGCAGGAGCGTGCTCTTGCCCGAGCCCGACGGCCCCATGATCGCGGCGTACTCGCCGCGCTGCACGTCGAGGTCGAGGCCGCGCAGTGCATGCACCTGCAACCCGCCGCCGAGCGTGTAGGTCTTGACGAGGTCGCGCGCGACGATGACCGGGACGGTGGCGTCGCGCACGTCAGGGCGCCACGTTCGGGAAGGCGACCGCGGCGCCGTCGGCGAGCGCGTCGAGATTGACGAGCGCGATCAGGTCGCCGGGCGCCAGCTCGGCCTCGACGGCGGCGACGGTCGGGTTGCGCTCGAGCACGACGACGTCGACCCGCCGCACGATCCCCGCGTCGCCGTCGTCGCGCTCGACGCGGTAGACGAACGAGGTCCCGCCCTGTTCGGTGATCGCCTCGAGCGGGACGAGCAGCGCTCGCTCGATGCGGCGCACCTGCGCGCGCACGGTCACGGTCGAACCCGGGCGGGCGAACGCGGCGTCGAGCGGCTCGGACGGATCGAACGCCAGGTCGGCGGTGACCTGCGCCGTGCCGCCGTCGCGCAGCGTCACCGGGCTGATCCGCTCGACCGTGGCCGCGAGCCGCTGACTGGTGTCGGCGTCGGGCACGACGACAGCGGCCTGGCCGACGACCAGCTCCGCCGCGCGGTTCTCGTCGAAGCGCGCGCGCACGCGCAAGAGCGACGTGTCGGCCAGCGTCACGACCGCTTGCGTGCCCACGAGGTCGCCGCTCTGGATGCCCACGCGCGTGACGACCCCTGCGAACGGCGCGACGATGGTCGTGTCCGACAGCCGCGATTCGACGTTCGCGAGGTTGTTCTCGATCTGGGTGACCTGCGCGGCGGCGCTCGCGCGCTGGGCCGCGGCGAGCTGGTCGAGGTTGCCGAGCCGGGTCTGCGCGGTCCGCAGCGCCAGATCCGCTTGGGTGAGGCTGCGGCGGGCTCCGTCGAGCGCCGCCTCCGCGGCGCGGACCTCGTCGCGTGCGGCGGCGCCGGCGGCCAGGAGCCGCTCCGCGACGTCGAGGTCGCGCTCGGCGTCCTCGACGGTGCGCGCTGCCCGCACCCGCTGGTCCTCGGCGTTCGCGACGGCCGCTTGCGCGTCCAGGCGGTCGACGCCCTGCTGCGCGGTCAAGCGGTCGCGGTCGGCGCGCGCCGACGCGAGCGAGGTCCGCAGGGTGGCCGCCTCGCGCTCGACCGATGCGGTATCGAGCCGCGCGAGCTCCTGGCCGGCGGCGACGACGTCGCCCTCGTCGGCGGCGACCGTCGCCACCGTGCCGCCCGCCGCGAACGCCAGCGAGCGCTCCTGCACGGCCTCGACGACCCCCGTCCCGGTCACCTCACGCAAGAAGGTGCCCTGTTGGATCGGTTCGGCCAGCGTCGAGGTGGCCGCCGGGCCCTGGCCGGCCCGCCACGCGAACGCGGCCGCCACCACGACGAGCACGACCCCTGCGACGATCCAAGGAACGCGCCGCCGGCGTCGGGGGGCGGTCGTGCTCATCGCGCGCCCAACAGCGTGAGCTCCAGTTGCCGGATCGCCGCATGGAGCGCGTGCCGCGCTGCGGTGAGCGCCTGCTCCTGGGCCGCCGCCTGCCGCTCGGTGCGCGCGAGCGCGAGCGCCGAGACGCTCCCGGCCTCGAAGCGCACCTGCTGAACGCCGACCTCCTCGCGCGCGCTGGCGGCCGCCGCCTCGGCGGCGCGCACGCGCGCTTCGGCCGAGCGCGCCGCGTTGTGCGCTTGCCGTACGAGCAGCGTGAGGCTGCGCTCCTGTTCGGCGCGCTGCAGCCGCGCGGTCTCGACCCGGTCGCGCGCCGCCGCGACGTCGGCGGGGGCACTGGAGAGCGGGTTGTCGACGGCCGCGAGCTGCGCCGCGGCCAGCGCCACTTGCTGGTCGGCCGCCTGCAGTTGGGCGTTCGCGGGAAGGTCGACCAGGTACGCCTCGAGGTCGAGGAGGGTCGGCGGTTCCGGGGCCCGCTCGAGCGCGAGGTCCGCCTCGTCCGCACCGATCAGGCTCGCGAGCCGGTCGTACGCCAGCGCCCGGGCGGCGACGGCGTCCACGACGTCGCGCTCGGCGGCGCGCCGGTCGTCCTCGGCGCGGTCGACGTCGAGTCGCGTGGCGGCGCCCGCCTCGAACTGGATCGCGAGCGCCTCGCGGGCCGTCGCGGCGATCGCCAGCGCGGCCTCGGCCAACGCGAGTTGGTCGTCCGCCTCGAGCGCCGCGGTGTACGCGCTCGCCGCACCGTCGCGGGCGCTCGCCTCGGCGTTGCGCAGGGCCGTGGTCGCGCGGGCGACCGCGTGGTCCGCCTGCAGCCGTGCGACCCGCAGGGTCGTCGGGTCGGCGGTCGCGCGGGCGAGGTCGCGTTCGGCGGTCGCGAGGTCGAGGCGGGCGCTCTGGACGCCGGCCGCGACGTCGACCGCTTGGGTGGCCGCACGCCCCAGATCGAGCGGCGCCTGAGCGTGCGCGAGGCCGAGGGCGCAGGCCAGGGTGAGGTTCAGAACGAGGGCGAGCGGGTGTCGGCGCATGTCACTCCTGGGGGTCCGTCCGGGGATCGGGGTCGATCGCGAGCGCGTCGAGCAGGCGCAGGGCGGCGAGGCGCGCACCGTCGTGGGCGCGGTCGGCATCGAGCTCGGCGCGGTCGGCGTCGAGGCGGGCGCGGGCGATCGCCAGTTCGGAGATCGAGCCGCTGGCGAAGCGCGCTTCGGCGACGGCGAGGTCGGCGTGCGCCCGATCGGCCGCGGCACGGGCGAGCTCGGCCTCGGCAGACGCCGACTCGAACTCGAAGGCGCGCCGATCGACGTCGAGCTCGGCGCGCGCCTGAGCCAGTTCGAGCTGCACCCGCGCCCGTTCGCGGCCGATGCGTGCGGCCGCCAACGCGCTGCCGACCGTCGGGTCGAGCGGCACCCGCAGGGCGACGCCCACGGTCCACGAGCGGCTGGTGCCGTCGGTGCCGACGCCGGGCACGCCCGAGTCCGGGTCGTAGCTGAGCGACACGCTCGGTTGCAGCGTGCGGGTGTCGAACGACGCGCCCCACTGCAGGCTCCGGTCGGCGTCGCCGCTGGTGCTGGCGACGCTGAAGCCGACGCTGGGCAGTTGGTCGCGGAGCGTCGCGTCGGCGGTGCGATCGATCTCGGCGACCTGCAGGCGCGCGGCCAGGACGTCGCTGCGCGATGCCCACGCGGCCTCCGGCGCTTGGGCGACCAGGGCTGCGGGATCGGGGAGCGCTCCGCCCGGCTCGCCTGCCGGTCCGCCGAGCGCGAGCGCGAGCGCGCGGTCGGCGGCCTCGACCTCGAACGTTGCGGCGGCGATGGCGTTGCGCGCTCGGGCCTCGGTGGCGGCGAACCGGGCGACCTCGGCAGGGGTGGCCGCGCCGGCAGCGGCGCGCAGCTCGGCCGCGCGCAGCTCGAGGGCGGCCAGGTCCGCCTCGGCGAGGGCTAGCGCGAGCGCCCGCCGGGCGCGCAGCGCGTTCTGGAAGGAGGTGGTCGCCTCGATGCGCGCGGCGCGGTGCGCGGCGGCGAGCTCGGCTCGGGCGCGCACCACGTCGGCGCGGGCGCGCGCGATGGCGTCGCCGGCCGGACCGAGGCCGAGCACGGGGAACGAGAGCGACAGCCCGATGGGGTCGTAGCCCTGATCGTCCAGGTCGATGGGGTCGCCGACGCCGGGATCGCGCTCGCCGCTCGTCCAGCGGTACCCCGCGCTCAGCTCGCCGCGCAGCGGCGTCGCGGTCACCGCGAGCTGGCGCTCGGCGAGGTCGAGTGCCCGCTGCGCGAGCTGGACGGTCGGTCCTTCTTCGGCCAGGCGCAGCGCCTCGGTGTACGCGAGCGGCGCCAGCGGTTGGGCGAACGCGACGCCCCCGAGCCAGAGCGCGGCGGCCACGGCGAAGGCGACCGGGTTCGCGGTCGGCGGTCGCGTCGTGGTGCGGCGTGCGGTTCGGGTCGGATCGGGGTGCGTCACGGGCGCGGCCTCCTCGGCGGCGTACGCCCCACAGCGTACCTAACCGTCGTTAGGGAGATGGTCGCTGGCGTCGCCCTAACTCGCCGCGCTGCGCAGGGTCGGGTCGAGCAAATCGCGCAAGCCGTCGCCGAACAGGTTGAACCCGAACGATGCGACCAGGATCGCGAGCCCCGAGAACACCGACGTCCAGGGCGACAGCAGCAGGTAGTCGCGGCTCTCGGAGAGCATCAGACCGAGCGACGGCGTCGGTGGCTGGGTGCCGAGGCCCAGGAACGACAGCGAGGCCTCCACCAGGATCGCGGTCGAGAGCGACAGCGTCACCTGGACCATGAGCGGCGCGGCGATGTTGGGCAGTACGTGCCGGAGCACGATCCGGCGTGCCGGCGCCCCCAGCGCTCGGGCGGCGGCCACGTAGTCCCACGACAGCACCGAGAGCGCCGGACCGCGCGCCAGACGCGCGAAGATCGGCGTGTACACGATGCCGATCGCGAGCCCGGTGTTGAAGCTACCGGGCCCGAGCACGGCCAGCACCGCGATCGCCAGCAGGATGATCGGGAAGGCGAGCAACACGTCCATCAGCCGCATGATCAGGCGATCGGTCCAGCCTCCGACGTACGCGGCGGTCAGGCCTGCGGCGCCGCCGACGAGCGTTGCGATGGTCACCGCACCGACCGCCGTGCCGATGCTCGTGCGGTACCCGAACAGGACGCGCGACCACAGGTCGCGGCCGAAGTTGTCGGTGCCCAGCCAGTGGGCCGCGGTCGGGCCCTGGAAGCGCTCGCGGATCGACTGAACGAGCGGGTCGTGGGTGGCGAGCCAGGGCGCGAAGGTGGCGAAGGCCAGCACCAGCACGCACAGCAGGAAGCCGACGAAGCCGACGTGGTTGCGCACGAGCCGTTCCATGAAGCGGCGCAGACCGCGGCTCGATCGGCGCGTCCGGACCGTGGCGGTCACGCGTACTCCACGCGCGGGTCGATCCAGGCGTACGCCAGGTCGACGAGCAGGTTGACGAACACGAAGACGGCGGTCACGACGAGGATGACCCCCTGCACGAGCGGATAGTTGCGCTCGCTGATCGCGCCGATCACCAAGCGGCCGAGGCCGGGCACGGCGAAGACCTGCTCGATCACGACCACGCCGGACAGCAGGTACCCGACCTGGACGCCGATCACCGTGACCACCGGGATCATCGCGTTGCGCAGCGCATGTTTGTAGAGAAGCGTGCGGCGGGCGAGGCCCTTGGCCTTCCCGGTGCGGATGTAGTCGAGGCTCAGCACGTCCAGGAGCGACGAGCGCAAGATGCGCGCCAACCCGGCCATCATCGGCAGCGAGACCGCGATCACCGGCAGCACCATCCGAGCGAGGTTGCCCGCCGGGTCCTCGGCGAACGGCACGTACCCGATGGTGGGCCAGCTAGGGAAATATATGGAGGCGAAATAGAGCATGAGCACGCCCACCCAGAACGACGGCAGGGTGAGCCCGAGGATGGCGAACATCCGCACGACCGTGTCGGCCGTGCCGCCGCGCAGCGACGCCGACAGGATGCCGATGGGGAAGGACAGGACGATCGCCGTGACCAGCGCGAGCAGCGTCAGCTCGAGGGTCACCGGCAAGCGCGCGACGATCTCGTCGAGCACCGGTCGGCCGGTCCAGATGCTGGTTCCGAGGTCGCCGCGGAACACGCCGGTGACCCAGCTCCAGTACTGCTCGGGCCACGTGAGGTGGAGGCCCAGCGAGCGTCGCAGGGCCTCCACGCGTTCCGGGGTGATGTCGGTGTTGGCGCCGAGCATGATCATGACGGCGTCGCCGGGGATCAATCGGAGCATCAGGAACACGAGCACCGAGACGCCGAACAGCACGAACACCAGGTCGAGCAAGCGGCGGACGACGTAGCTCGTCACGTGGAGACCGCGCTTCCGTCGTCCGCCATCACGGTCAGTTCAGCGTGACGTTGCGCAGGTAGCGCAAGCCGCGGGTCGGCATCTGCTCGAAGCCGTTCACGTCGTCCGCGTGCGCCGTGAAGAGCGTGGCGTAGGCCACGTGGGCGACCGGTCCGTCGCACGCGAGCGCGCGCTGGAGGTCGGCGTAGATGCCCTGGCGGGCGGCGAAGTCCGTGGCCCGTTGGCCGGCGGTCAGCAGCGTGTCGACGGCGGGGTTGCTGTACTTGAAGACGTTCGTCGAGCCGTCGCTGCGGAAGGTGCGGTCGAGGTACCCGTCGGGGTCGGGGTTGCCGCCGTTGAGGCTGGCGAACGCGTCGAAGTCGCCGTTGCGCCACCGCTGCACGAAGTTGCCGACCTCTTCGACGGTCACGGTGGCGTTGAAGCCGGCCGCGACGAGCTGCGCCTGCACGACCTGCGCGGTGTCGACGACGACGCGCAGCGAACCGAGCGTGACGATCTCGAAGTCGACGCCGTCCGGGTAGCCGGCGAGGGTCAGCAGTTCGCGCGCGGTCGCCGCATCGGGGGCGTAGCACGAGTACTCGCTCGTCGGCAGCGCCCAGTCGGTCAGCGCGGGCGACAGCGGGCCGCCGGGGACGGCGTTCCCGAAGTACACGGCCTCGACGATCTCCTCGCGGTCGAGCGCCAGGTTCAAGGCGCGGCGGACGCGCGGATCGTCGAACGGCGGGCGGGTGGCGTTCATGCCGATCAGCGAGTACGAGAGCTCCTGGATCCCGAGCAGGGTGACGCCGGCGACGTTCCCGAGGGTCTGGGCCGTGGCCGGATCGACGTCGGGAATCAGGTGGTACGCGCCGGTGCGCAGGCCCGCCGCGCGGGTCGACGCTTCGGGAACGATGTTGTAGCGCACGGCCGCGACGCCCGGTTGGCCCGGGCGGTAGTAGTCCGGGTTGGCGGTGAGCAGCGTGTAGGTGTCGGGCACGACCTCGCTCAGCATGAACGGGCCGGTGCCGACCGCGACCTGCTGCAGGCTGCCGTCGTTCGCTTCGACGACCTCGCGCGGCACCACGGTCAGGAAGACGGTGTTCTGGAGGAAGGGGGCGAACGGCGCCGTGAGCACGATCTCGACGGTCAGGTCGTCGAGCGCAGCGACCGACGCGACCTGAGCGAAGCGCGACGCGACCGGCGAGCCGGTGTCCACGTCGACGATGCGCTCATAGGAGTACACGACGTCGGCGGCGGTCATGGGGCGGCCGTTGTGGAACACGACGCCCTCGCGGAGGGTGAACGTGTACGTGAGGCCATCGTCCGAGACGGTGTAGCCGGTGGCGAGCGCCGGTTCGAGCTGAAGGTCGGCGTTGATCTCCATGAGGCCGTCGTAGATCTGACCGAGGATGGCGACGCTCGAGAACGCGGTGACCACGTGGGGGTCGAGGCCCGCGGGCGAGGAGTCGACGGCCAGCTCGAGCGTGCCGCTCTGGGCCGAGGCGAAGCTCGCGACGGCGGCGAGGGCGGCGATCAGGGTCCATCTGCGCATGGTGCCTAGAAACATGGTGCCTCCAAGGGCTCCGGCGCTGGGCGCCGGGAACGGGGGGTTCGCCGGACAAGATACCACTCGTAGACCATTCGACCCACGCGCGCTAGACTCGGTCCGTGCACATCCCCGAGCCCGTTCGCGCGCGCCTGGCGCGCGCCGTCGCCGATGGCGTCACCCCCGGCGCGGTCCTCACCCTCGTCGATCGCGGCGGCGCGACCGCCACCGCGGCGACCGGCCTGCGCCGCTCCGATGGCCCCGCCACCGATCCCGACACCCGCTACGACCTCGCGTCGCTCACGAAGGTGGTGGCGACGCTCCCGAGCGTCCTGAAGCTCGTGGCCGCCGGCGCCGTCGACTTGGGCGACCCCGTGGGCCGCTTCTTCAGCGGCGCCGGGCTGTTCCACCAGCCGTCGCTCGCCGACGTCCCCGTCCGTGCGCTGCTCGCGCACGCGAGCGGCCTGCCCGCCTGGCGACCGCTGTACGCGCAGCCCGCCGATCGCCGCGCGGCGCTCGCGGCGGTCCTCAACACCGAGCTCCCGCACCCGCCGGGCACGGTCGTCTACAGCGACCTCGGCTTCATGCTGCTCGCCGCCATCGTCGAACGGGTGGCGCACGAGCGCCTCGACGCCTTCGCGGCGCGCGAGGTCTTCGCGCCGCTCGGGATGCGCGCGACCGCCTTCGGGCCGCTCTCCGGCGTGCCCCTCGCCGCCACCGAGGACTGCGGCTGGCGCGACCGGGTGCTCGAAGGCGAGGTCCACGACGAGAACGCCACCGTCTGGGACGGCGTCGCCGGGCACGCGGGGCTCTTCGGGACCGCGGAGGACCTCGCCCGCTACGCCCACGCGTGGCTGACGCACGACGAGCGGTTGGCGCCCGGACCGCTGCTGGCCGCCTGCACGGCCGAGGCGGCGGTCGCCGCCGATGGTGCCCGCCGCGGCCTCGGCTGGGTGCTGGCGCACGAGGGGTCGTTCGGCGGCCCCGGCGCGCGCGGGTACGGCCACACCGGCTTCACCGGCACGTCGATCTGGATCGAGCCCGACGGCGGCCACGCCACGGTGGTGCTGACCAACCGAGTGCACCCGCGGCGCGGGTCGCCCGCCGGCGTCCACGCGCTTCGGCAGGACGTGCATGCGGCCGTGCGCGACGCGTTCGGAGTCGAGGCATGACTCGACCCTGGCCCGCCGACCTGCCGGCGATGCACGTCCTCAGCCTGATGTCCGGCACGTCGGTGGACGGGACCGACGGCGTGTTGGCGCGCTTCGAGCAGGTGGACGGCGCGCTCGACTGGGAGGTGCTGCACCGCACCACCCTCGACTTCGACCCCGACCTGCGCCGGCGCCTGCTGCGCGCGATCGAGCCCGGTGGGGCGGACGCGGTCGAGCTCACGCAGCTGCACGCGGAGGTGGGGGAGGCCTACGCCGACCTGTGCGCCGACGTGGCCGCGCGCCACCGCGTCGACCTGATCGGTCTCTCGGGGCAGACGATCTACCACATCCCGCGGCTCGAGCCCGAGCGCGGCTGGCGGGCGATCTCGACGCTGCAAGTGGGGGAGCCCAGCCGGGTGCTCGAGCGCTTGCGCGTGCCGGTGGTCTCGGACTTTCGCCAGAGCGACCTGGCGGCAGGCGGTCAAGGGGCCCCGATGGTGCCCTTCGGCGATCTCAAGCTCTTCGGCGCCCCCGGCGTCGCGCGCGCGGTCCAGAACCTCGGTGGCATCGGCAACGTCACCTGGCTTCCCGCCGACGGCGACCCCGAGCGGGTGCTGGCGTTCGACACCGGCCCCGCCAACTGCCTGATCGACGAGGCGGTGGCGGCCGCCACCGGCGCCGCGTTCGACGACGGAGGCCGACTCGGGGCTGCGGGTCGCGTCGACGACGCGCTGCTCGCGCGACTGCTCGACCATCCGTACCTGCGCCTGCCGCCGCCCAAGACCACCGGGCGCGAGGTCTTCACCCTCCGGGAGATGCTCCCCGAGGGGCCCGGCGGTTGGCGCCCCGAGGACCTGGTGGCGACGCTGACCGCCTACACCGCGCGCACGGTCGCGGACGCCTACCGCACGTGGGTGGCGCCGCACGGCCTCGACGAGGTGCTGCTCGCGGGCGGCGGCGCGCTCAACCCGACGCTGGTGTCGATGCTGCGCCAGGCGCTGCCGCACGTGCCGGTGCGCACCTTCGAAGACCTGGGATGGCGTTCCAAGGACCGCGAGACGCTGTCGTTCGGGGTGATGGCCTACGCGGCCTGGCACGGCCTCCCGAACACGCTGCCGAGCGCCACGGGCGCGCGCCGCGCGGTGGTGGCAGGGCGGGTGCTGCGGCCTTAGGAGTCCACGGGCCTGCGTTTGCGAAGGACGACCTCGTGGAGGCCGGGGGCGACGTAGTCCTCGAGGCGGCCGACCTCGACGTAGCCACGCCGTACGTAGAAGCGCCGAGCCCCCTCGTTGTCGACGTTGGCGAGCGCGAACAGGTCGTTCGCGACGGCGAAGGCGCTCTGCTCGACGGCGTCCAGCAGCCGCGCCCCGACGCCCGCGCCGGTGGCGTCCGCCGCGACCACCAGCAGCCGCAGGTACGGGCTGCGCGCGAACGCACCGGTCGGCGTCCACCAGGCGAAGCCGCGTGGGCCCCCCGCGTCGTCGATCCACACGTGCTCGCCGCTCTCCAGCGCGCGCGTGAGGATCGCCGCGAGGTCCGCGGGCCGAAGTCCGTAGCGCTCGAACAGCGGGTGACCGTCGACGAGGGCGGCGAGCGATCGAGCGTCGTCCTCTCGGGCGGAACGAACGGGCATGGCGAAGAGCCTACCGCCGCGGCGTCGTGGGCGTTCGCGTCGCCGAGTTGGGGGCCATTGACACGGGGTGGGCCACGCCCTAGACTCCGAGGTACGAGAGGTTAAACGTTTAACCGGAGTCGGTTCGCCGCTCCGGACGTCCGAAGGGGAGCCGCATGGCGACGCTCAAGGACATCGCGCGCGCTGCCGGCGTGTCGATCGCGACCGTCTCGAACGTCGTGAACGGCACCAAGCCCGCGACGCCCCAGGTCCATCGGCGCGTCCAAGAGGCCATCGAACGGCTCGGCTACGTCCCCAACCCGCACGCCCAATCGCTCCGGACCGGGCACAGCCGCACCCTCGGCTTGGTCGTTCCCGACCTCACCAACCCCTACTTCCCGGCGCTCGTCCAAGCGATCGAGACCACGGCCCGTGCGCTCGGGTACGTGCTGATCGTCATGGACTCCGGCAACGACGCCACGCGCGAGACCGAGGCGCTGACGCTGCTGGCCGGTTACCGGGTGGCGGGGGTCGTCTGGGTGCCCGTGGACGACGCGCGCCCGCTCGACTGGCCCTACCCGATCGTCACCGTCGATCGCCCCGTCCGCGGGTGCGACACCGTGGCCGCGGACCACGCGCAGGGCGGAGCGCTCATCGGTGCGCACGCCGTCGAGCTCGGTCATCGCCGCATCGGCTTGCTCTCCGGGCCCCGCCACCTTCAGAGCGCGACGCTGCGCCGAGCCGGTGTGCTCGGAGCGATCGAGGGCGTCGCCGAGGTCGCTTGGGAGCACGAAGTGCCCTTCAACAGCGACCTTCCCACCGCGGTGCAGGAGCGGCTGCGCGACCCCGACTGCAGCTTGGTGGTCGCGGCCAACGACGCGGTCGCGGTCGCCGTCGTCCGACACCTGCGGGAGGCGGGCTTGCGCGTTCCCGACGACGTGGCCGTGATCGGCTTCGACGACGTCCCCTGGGCGGACTTCGTCCACCCCGGACTCACCACCGTTCGCCAGCCGCTGGCCGAACTCGGCACCAGCGCCGTCGGGATGCTCCATGCGCGCATCGCCGACCCCACCGTCCCGCTCCAGCAGCGAACGCTCCCGGTCGAACTCGTCGTCCGGCGCTCGACCGAACGGGCGGTCGCCCCCGTGGAAGGAGCCGCCGCATGATCGTCGTCGTCGGTAGCTTGAACGTCGACCTGGTCGTGCCCGTCGAGCGCTTCCCCGAAGCAGGGGAGACGCTCCTGGGCGGCGACTACGCCCGCCACCGCGGCGGCAAGGGCGCCAACCAAGCCGTCGCCGCGGCGCGCGCGGGTGGCCGCGTCCGCATGATCGGCCGCGTGGGCGACGACGCGTTCGGCGCCTGGCTCCGCGCCGGCCTCGACGCCGACGGCGTCGACCACCGCGGCGTCGCGGCGCTGCCGGACGTCCCCACCGGCGTCGCCTTCATCAGCGTCGACGCCCGAGCCCAGAACGTCATCATCGTGTCGCCGGGCGCCAACGGTCGCTTGCGCGGCCAGGATCTCGGCAGCGACGCGTTCGACGGCGCCGGCGTGGTGCTGCTCCAGCTCGAGGTGCCGCTCGACGCTTCGCTGCGCGCCGCCGAGCTCGCCAAGTCCGCCGGCGCGCTGGTCGTCCTCAACCTGGCGCCCGCCACGGCGCTCGACGCCGAGCAGCTGCGCCACGTCGACGTGCTCGTCGTGAACGAGAGCGAGGCGGCGCTCTTGCTCGGGATCGATGCCGCCGCGCTCGCCGACCGTCCCGAGCAGGCGGCGCAGGATTTGACGACCTTGGTCCCGACGGTGATCGTGACCCTCGGCGCCGACGGCTCGACCTGGGCACGGCGGTCGACCACCGGCGCCGAGCCAACGGCAGGGCGCGTCGCCGGCTACCCGGTCACGGCCGTCGACACGACCGCCGCCGGCGACGCCTTCGTCGGAGCGCTCGCCGCGGCGCTGGACCGCGGGGCACCGATCGAGCAAGCGCTGCGGATCGCCAACGCGGCCGGCGCGCTCGCCGTGACGGTCCCCGGGGCGCAGCCGTCGCTGGCGACCGCCGAGGCGATCGAGGCGCTCGTGCGGGAGACGGCGTCGTGACGCTCCTGACGATGCGGGGCGTGACCAAGCGCTTCGGCGCCGTCGAGGCGCTGACCGGCGTCGACTTCGACCTCGAGGCCGGCGAGGTGCACGCTCTGGTGGGCGAGAACGGCGCCGGCAAGTCGACGCTGATGAAGATCCTGGCGGGCGTCCAACCCCTCGACGAGGGGACGATGACCCTCGAGGGGCGCGCGGTCCACTTCCGCAACGTCAGCGACGCCCAGGCGCGCGGCGTGGTGATGGTCTACCAGGAGCTCGCGCTCGTACCCGCGCTGTCGGTCGCCGAGAACCTGTTCCTCGGAACGCTCTCGGGCATCGTGCGCTACCGGGCGCTCCGGGAGCGCGCCCGCGCGCTGTTGGCCCAGGTCGACCTCGACCTGGACCCCGAGACCGAGGTCGAGCGGCTCTCGATCGGCGAGAAGCAGCTCGTCGAGATCGCGCGCGCGCTCGCCCGCGAAGGGCGCGTGCTCGTCCTCGACGAGCCGACCGCGGCGCTGTCGTCGAGCGAGACCGAGCGCTTGTTCGAGCTGATCGCCAAGGTCAAGGCTGCCGGCGTCAGCTTGGTCTACATCAGCCACCGCCTCGAAGAGGTCTTTCGGATCGCCGACCGCGTCACCGTGCTCCGCGACGGCGGGCTCGTCGGCACCCGCGCCCTCGACGACATCACGCCCGACGAGGTCGTCGAGATGATGGTCGGTTCGGCCGTCCATCGCTACCAGCGCCCCGACCGCCACCGCGACGAGCGCCTGGGCCGGTTCGAGCTCGACCTCGCCGGAGACGCGCCGATCGAGATCACCGTCCACGCAGGCGAGATCGTCGGCCTCGCGGGCGTCATCGGCTCGGGGCGCGAGCGCGTGCTTCCCAGCGCGTTCGGGCTCAGCGGTGGCGCTCGCTGGGGCGACCGACCGCTCCGCTCGCCGCGCGAAGCGATCCGCGCCGGGATCATGTTGGTCCCCAGCGACCGCAAGAGCCAGGGGCTGGTGCTGGAGTCGTCCGTCCAGGAGAACGTCTCGCTCAGCACGCTCTCGCGGCTGCAGCGCTTCGGCTTCATGCGTCCCGTCGCCGAGGCGGCCCAGACGCGGTACTGGATCGACAAGCTCTCGCTCCGACCCCCCCTTCCGCACAAGCCCGTACGGGAGCTCTCCGGCGGCAACCAGCAGAAGGTGGTGCTGGCCAAGGCCCTGGCCATCGAACCCAAGGTGCTGTTGCTCGACGAGCCGACGCGCGGCGTCGACGTCGGCGCGCGCGCCGAGCTCTACGACGTCATCGACGGCCTCTCCTCGCAGGGGCTGGGGCTGTTGTTGTCGTCGTCGGACACCGAGGAGCTGATCGGGCTCTCGGACCGCATCCTGGTCTTCCGCGGCGGGCGTGTGGTCACCGAGCTGCGCCCCCCCTTCACCTACGAGGAGGTCGTCGCCCATGTCACTGGCGCGCGTCAACTGGCGTGAGCTGCTCGCCCGCTTCGGGTTGGTCCTGGCGCTCATCGCGCTGGTGATCGTCTTGTCGCTGCTGTCGGACCGCTTCATGACCCAGTCCAACCTCATCAACGTGCTCCGGCAGATCTCGATCAACGCGATCATCGCCGCCGGCATGACGGTGGTCATCATCGGTCGAGGCATCGACCTCTCGGTCGGCTCGCTGCTGGCGCTCACCGGCGTGGTCGGCGCGGCGCTCGCCGTGGGCGGGCTCCCAGCCGGGATCGCCATCGCGGCGGCGCTCGGCCTCGGCCTGGCGATGGGCGTCTTCAACGGCGCCTTCGTCGCCTACGCCGGCATCGCGCCCTTCATCGTGACGCTCGCTGGGCTGACGATCTTCCGCG
>JAABRX010000155.1 GCA_011390675.1 Trueperaceae bacterium
GAACCCCCGGCGGCCCCTCGGGGTCGGCGGCCCAGGTAAGGGTGAAACGGTGCGGTAAGAGCGCACCAGTGCCTGCGGCAACGTGGGCAGCTAGGTAAACCCCATCCGGTGCAAGGTCCGATAGGGAGAAAGGGCCTGCTCGGCCCGCCAACATCTCCGGGTTGACCGCTCGAGGCGCGCGGCGACGTGCGTCCTAGAAAGATGGCCAGACCCTCTTCGCGCTGCGCGCGAAGAGGAGACAGAACCCGGCTTACCGGCCCACCTGCCGTCGGCGGCCCCCTCACGGGGGCCGCCTTCGTTGGGGGCCGATCGGGGTCCAAGGGGGGCGCCAAGGGGGAGTTTGGGGGACTTGGGGGAAAGGGTGGGAATTTGTGGGAATACGTGGTATCCTCGAGCATCCCGCCGAGGAGGCCCGCCATCTCCATGCAAGGCCGTTCCCCACGCTTCTCCCGACGCACCCCCGGGTGGCCCGCCACCCGCGTGGCCGCGCTCGGCCGGGTGGGGTGAGGTGGGGGCGTGCCCTTCGGCGAGTTCTCCTACACCGTCGACGACAAGGGGCGCGTCGTCGTGCCCCCTTCGTTCCGCGACTTCGTGGACGACGGCATGGTGATCACGCGCGGCATGGAGGGGTGCCTCTACGTCTTCCCGATGTCGGCCTGGCATCGGATCGAGGAACGCCTGACCGAGTTGCCGTTGACCGACCCCGCGGCGCGCTCGTTCGTTCGCTTCTTCTATTCCGGCGCCAGCCGCGCCAAGCTCGACGCCGCGGGCCGCGTCACGCTGCCGCCCGCGCTCCGCGACTTCGCCCAAGCGTCGGGCAACGTCGTCGTCGCCGGCGCCCCCAACCGCCTCGAGATCTGGAGCGAACCGCGCTGGCACGCGGTCCTCGAAGAGGTGCAGGCGAGCCCGCCCGCCCCCGACCTGCTCCGGGAGCTCGTCGGATGACCGAGGTGCCCCACGTCCCCGTGATGCTCGAACGCTGCCTCGAGGCGCTGGCGCCGCTCGAGGACCGCTGGTTCGTCGACGGCACCTTCGGCGCCGGCGGCCACACGCGCGCCCTCCTCGCCCGCGGCGCCAAGGTGGTCGCCATCGACCGCGACCCCACCGCGTTGGCCCACGCCCACGCGCTCGACGCCGACCTCCGCACCGCCGGCGTCGCCGATCCGCGCGAGCGCTTCCGCTTCGTCGCCGGCAACTTCCGCGACCTCGCCGACCATCTGCGCGCCGTCGGGCTCGAGGCCGTCGACGGCGTGCTGCTCGACCTCGGCGTCAGCTCCATGCAGCTCGACGAGGGGCCACGCGGCTTCGCCTTCCGGCACGACGGCCCGCTCGACATGCGCATGAGCGGCGCCGGACCCAGCGCCGCCGACCTGATCCGCGACGCCGACGTCGCCGATCTGGCGGCGTGGCTGCACAAGTACGGCGAAGAGCGCCACAGCCGGCGCCTCGCCCACGCGATCGTGGCGGCGCGCGACGAGGCGCCGATCGAGACCACCGGCCGGCTGGTCGAGATCCTGCAGCGCGCCTACCCCCCCGGACCGCGGCGCGACCACCCTGCACGCCGCACCTTCCAGGCGCTGCGCATCGTCGTGAACGACGAGCTGGGCGCCTTGGAAGCCGGCCTGCACGCCGCCGTCGACGCGTTGACGCCGGGTGGCCGCATCGCGGTGCTCGCCTATCACTCGTTGGAGGACCGCGTGGTCAAGCACGCGCTGCGCGACCGGGCCGACGTGGAGGCGCGCACCAAGCGACCCCTCGAAGCCACGGAGTCCGAGATCGACGCCAACCCGCGCGCGCGCAGCGCCAAGCTCCGGCTGGCGGTCAAGGTCGCCACCGGTGGTGACCCCACGTGAGCCGGCTCGCGCTCGCGGCCGCGAGCGTCTTCGGCGTGCTGCTGCTGGCGCTGGCCGCCGTCGGCGCCGCGTCCCAGATCCGACTCGACCGCCACGTCGACCTCTTGGCAGACAAAGAGAACGCCCTCGTCGACCTCGCCGCCCGCCGCTCCGACGCGGCCGCGGTGAACGGGCCGCTCGCCGTCACGTCGTGGGCCCGCGCCGCCGGGATGGTGCCCGCCCCGGACGCCGCCGACGTGATCGCGGTCGCACCCGGGCTGCCCCCGATCGATCCACCGATCCTTCCCACCCCCGCCCTGGAGGTTCGAACGGTATGGCGCTGAGCCCTCGCACCATGACGCCGCCGCGTGGGGCCGACGCCCGACCCGCTTCGAAGCGCGCGCCCCGAAGCGACGCACCGGCCGAACTGCGCATGCACCGCAGCGTGCTCGTCGGCCTCGCGGCCGTCGTGCCGCTGCTCGCCGCGCTCTGGGGCTTCGCCGCCCAGCAGCACGGCGCGCCGACCTGGCCTGGGGGCGTCGTCGAGCCGACCGTGCGCGGCACGATCGCGACGGGCGACGGCGCCGTCCTGGCCGAGGGGCCGGTCGAAGCGCGGCGGTACCCGCAAGCCAGCCTCGCGGGCTCGCTCGTCGGCTTCACGGGAGCGCTGCAAGCGACGGGCAACTACGGCCTCGAGGGCCTCGAGCTCAGCCTCGACGCACGCCTGCAGGCCGGAGAACACGTGACGCTCACGCTCGACGCCGCCGTGCAGGCCGCCGCCGAAGCGCACCTCGCGGCCGCCGTCGCCGACACGGGCGCGGTCGCCGCCACCGCCGTCCTCCTCGAGGTCGGCACCGGGCGCATCCTCGCCGCCGCCAGCTCCCCCACCTTCGATCCGAACGCGTTCGCCGAGACGCCCGAGGCCGATCGCCAGAACCGCGCGCTCCTGCAGCAGTTCGAGCCGGGCTCGGTGATGAAGCCGTTCCTGGTCGCCGCGTTGCTCGAGACCGGGCGCCTGACCACCACCGAGATGATCCCGACGCCGCCGACCGTCCGCGTCGGTCGGCAGACCTTCCGCGACGTCGCCGCGCACGACCCGGAACTCACGGCCGCCGACATCTTGCGCTATTCCAGCAACACGGGCACCATCGCCCTCTCGGAGCGCTTCGCGAGCACCGAATGGCACGCCTGGATCGCTGGGTTCGGCTTCGGCCAACCGATGGCCATGCGCTCGGCCTTCACCCGCTCGGGGGCGCTGCCGGACCCGGAGCGGTGGGTGCCCCAGGACCACGCCACCATGGCGATCGGCCAGGGGGTCTCGACCACCAGCCTGCAGCTCGCTGCGGCCTACGCCGTCCTCGCCCAGGACGGCGTCTACGTGCCACCGCGATTGGTCGAGGACGAGGTCGTCCCCGCTTCGCACCGCGTGCTGTCGCCCGAGGTCGCCCGCGAGGTCCGCAGCATGCTCACCTACACCGTGGACGCGGGCAGCCTCAGGAGCGCGCGCCTCCCGGGCATCGCGACCGCCGGCAAGACCGGCACCGCGGACGTCTACGACGCGGCGCGCGGCGGCTACGTCCCCGGGGTGTACGCCCTCACCTTCGCCGGCATGTTCCCTGCCGAGCGCCCCGAGGTCGTCATGGTCGTCACCGTGCACGAGCCGACGCTCGCGTCGTCCTCGACGCTCATCGCCGCCCCCCTCTTCCGCGCGATCGGCGCGGAGGTCGTGGCGCACTGGGCGGTGGCGGCGGATGCGCCTGAATGGGCGCGCGCCGCGGTGCGCTGAACCGCGCGCACCGCGGCGCGCTGCGGTGCGCTGGAAGGCGTGCACCGCGCGGGCTGGCGGACGTGCACCGCACGGAACCCCAACCACCGCCGCACACACGCATCGTGTGTAGGTTGTGTAAGCTGCACACGTGAGCCGGCGCTGCGCGCGCCCAATCGACCGCACCACGCACCTCTGGGAGGCACGCCCATGAACCTCGACGCCCCGACCCTGCGCCGCTGGCTCGGACCTCGGATCCGCGAGCTGCCGCCGCTGCCGGACGGCGGCGCGCGGGGCGTGCGGTTCCACAGCGACCGGGTGCGCCCCGGCGACGCGTTCTTCGCGTTCGCGGGCGCGCGCACGCACGGCGAGCGCTTCGCGGACGACGCGCTCGCGCGCGGTGCTGCGTTCGTCGTCAGCGATCGACCGCGCCCCGGTGCCGTGCTCGTGGACGACGCCGGCGCGGCGCTCCTCGACCTCGGCCACGCGGCGCGCGCCGCACGGCGCGGACGCGTGATCGGGGTGACCGGAAGCGTCGGCAAGACCACCGCCAAGGCGCTCCTCGCCTCCGCGCTCGACGCCGCCGTCTCGCCCGGGAACCTCAACACCCCGCACGCCCTCGCGACCGTCCTGATCGATAGCTGGATCGACGGCGACCTCGACCGGCCGCTCGTGCTGGAACTCGGCATCGACCACGTCGGCGAGATGGAGCGCTTGCTCGACCTGGTGCGGCCGACCGATGGACTGCTCACCGCCATCGCGCCCGCCCACCTCGAACGGCTCGGCGACGTCGCGACGGTGGCGCGCGAGAAGGGCCTCCTCCTCGAGGTCGCCACCGGCGTCCGGTACGCCGCGCACGGTGCATGGCGGCAGCTGGCGCCCGACCTTCGTTCGCGCACGGAGCGGTACGCGCTCGAAGCCGAACCCGTGGACGGCCCGCCGCCCGCGTGGACCGGACGCTTCGTGGCCGGCGAGGCCAACGACCGCGTGCTCGCACGCACGGAGGGCGTCGAAGTGGGCGTCGAAGTGGGCGTCGACCTCCCAGGCACCGGCCGCGCGCTCGCGACCAACGCGCTCGGCGCGCTCGCGATGGCGGTCGCGCTCGGCGTGGACCCCGAGCGCGCCGCCGAACGGATCGCGCACGCACGGCTGGAGACCGGCCGCTTGACGCGCCACCACCTCGGCGACTGGACGCTCCTCGACGACGCCTACAACGCCAGTCCGGCCTCGGTCGCCGAGGCGCTCGAGGTCCTGGATCGGGCGCCGACGCCGCACGCGGTCGTGCTGGGCTCGATGCTCGAGCTCGGGTCCGAGAGCGCCGCGCACCACGCGGCGGTCGGGCGCGCCTGCGCCGAGCGTGGCCTGGCGCCCGTGTGGGCGATCGGGGCCGCGGCCGAGCCGCTCGCCGACGCCTGCCCGGGCGCCACCCACCTCCCGGACGTCGTCGCGGCGATCGCTCGGGCCGACGCCTTGCCGCGGCGCGGGACGCTGCTCGTCAAGGGTTCGCGCGGGATCGGGCTCGAGGCGCTCGTCGCCCATCTGCGCGCCACCGCGGCGCCTGCGGCGACCGCGGAGGAGGCGCGATGACGGTGCTCGCCGGCGGTCTGATCGCGTTCGCGGCGTTCGCCTCGCTCCTCGCCACCGGCGCGTTCGTGCAGATCGCCCATCGCCGCGGCTGGGGCAAGGTCGTCCGCGACGATGGACCCGAGAGCCACCGCCCCAAGCACGGCACGCCCACCATGGGGGGCGTCGCGTTCCTCGCGGTCGCGCTGAGCGCGGCGCTGGCGGCAGGCCCGCGCGACGCCGACCTGTGGGCGCTCGCCGGCCTCGTCCTCGCGAGCGGCCTGCTCGGGCTGGGCGACGACGCGACCGCGATCGCGCGCAAGCGCGCCGCGCGCCGCGGCGACGCCTCCGAGGTCAGCGCCGCCACCGGCCTCTTCGCTCGTTGGCGGCTGCTCGGGCAGGCCGTCATCGCGCTGGGCTTCGCCACGTACGCCGTTCAGGCGGGCCATGGACCGTTCGGGATCGCGATCCTCGACGTCCTCCTCTTCGTCCTCGCGATCGTCGGCAGCGTGAACGCCTACAACTTCACCGACGGCCTCGACGGGCTGGCCGTGGGGGTGGCGCTGCCAGCGCTGCTGCTCTTCCTCGGCTCGCCGCTGGCGGCCGCCCTGCTGGGCGCGCTGCTCGGGTTCCTCTGGTACAACGCCCACCCGGCGCGCGTGTTCATGGGCGGGGTCGGCGCCGAGGCGCTCGGCGCGGCGATCGCGGGCCTCGCGATCCTCGCCGGCGCGGTGTGGTGGTTGCCGCTGATCGCGCTGCTGCCGGTCCTGGAGGTCGTCTCGGTCATCGCCCAGGTGGCGTACTTCCGTGCCACCGGTGGCAAACGGCTGCTGCGGATGGCGCCGCTGCACCACCACTTCGAGCTCTCCGGATGGCCCGAGACGCGGGTCGTCGTGCGCTTCTGGATCGTCACGGCGGTCGTCGTGGCGCTGGTGCATCGGCTGTCGGGCGGCTTCGGCGCGTGACGACGCCACCGCTGCTGGTCTACGGCTTGGGCCGAAGCGGTGGCGCCGTCGTGGCCCGTGCCCGCACCGAAGGCGACGCCGTCGTGTTCGTCGAGGCGCGCCCGGACGGCGACGACGTGCGCGCGGCCGAGGCGCTCGGCGCCCGCCGCGTCCCGGACGCGGCCGCGGCCCTGGCGCTCGCCCCGCGGCCCGTCGTCTGCGTCGCCGCCCCGGGCGTGCCGATCGACCACCCCGACCTTCGGCTGCTGCAGGCGGGCGGCGTCGAGGTGATCGGCGAGGTGGTGTGGCTGCTGCGGCGCGCGCCGGCGCGCACCGTCGGCGTCACCGGCACCGCGGGCAAGGGGACCGTGACTCGCTGGACCGCCGACGTCCTCGTCGCGGCCGGTGTCGATGCGGTGGCGGGCGGCAACCTCGACCCCGCGCTCGCCGCCGTGGCGCGACCGGGGGCGACGCTCGTCGTCGAGCTGTCGTCGTTCCAGCTCGAACGCGCCCCGGGCCTGCGCCCCGACGTCGCGGTGGTGCTCAACCTCGGGGTGGACCACCTCGATCGGCACCGCGACGTGGCCACCTACCACGCGGCCAAACGCAACCTGATCGCCGAACTCGGCCCGGACGCCACCTTCGTGGCGAACGCCGACGACCCGACGGTGGCGGCGTGGGCGCTCGCGAGCCGCGCGCGCGTCCGCACCTTCGCGCTCGGCGCTCAGGCCGACGCCCGCTGGGACCGAGCCTCGGACCACCTGCTGCTCGACGGCCGGCCGCTGCTGCGCGCCGGCGACCTGCGCGTGCGCGGCCAGCACCTGATCGCCGACGCGCTCGCGGTCGCGCTCGCGACCGACGCCCTCGGCGTGCCACGGGACGCCATCGCCGAGGGCCTGCGCGCGTTCCGCGGCCTCCCGGGCCGCCACGTCGAGATCGGACGGCTCGGTGCCGTCCGCTTCGTCGACGACTCCATCGCCACCCGTCCGCTCGCCGTCGAAGCCGCGCTGCAGGCGTGCGAGGCGCCGGTCGTGTGGCTCGCGGGCGGCGTCGACAAGGGGGCCGAGGTCGGCGCCCTGGCCGACGCGCTGCGCGACCGCGTCGTGCTGACGCTCGGCATCGGGGCGAGCGGGCCCACGTACGCCCGCGCCGCTGCGGCCTTCGCGCCGGCCGAGGTCGCGCCGCCCGGCGACGGCCCGGCGACCCTCGCGTGGGCCGTCCGCCGGGCGTACGCCGAACTCCGGGACGCCCATGGCGGCCGCGGCACCGTCTTGCTCGCCCCGCTCGCCGCCTCGTTCGACCAGTTCCGGGACTACGCCCACCGCGGGGCGGAGTTCCGGACGGCCGTGGCGGCGCTCGCGGCCGAGGTCGCCACGGAGGCCGAGGTCGCTTCGGAGAAGGGGGTGGCGTGGACCCCCTCCTGGTGACGTTGCAGCTGCTGCTGGGCGCCTTCGGGGTGCTCGGGGTCGCGACGGCCGAACCCACCGAGACGCTCGATCAGGCGCTCCGGTTCGCGGCGGCGTTCGCGCTCACCGTCGTCGTCGCCCGCGTGCCGGCGCGCGTCGTGGTGCGCTTCGCGCCCGCGCTCTACGTCCTGTCGCTCGTGCTGCTCGTCGTGGTGCTGTTCGCGGGCGTGGCGCCCGACACCGGCGACGCCCGCCGCTGGCTGCTGATCGGCGGGTTCACCTTCCAGCCCTCGGAGCTGATGAAGGTGGCGGTGATCGCCTACCTGGCCGCGTTCTTCCACAACCACCTGGGCGACTGGCAGATCTGGCGACCGATGCTCGTGGTCGGCATCGCCGCCGGCCTGATCGTGGCGCAACCGAACGTCTCCACCGCGCTGTTCCTGTTCGTGCTCGCCTTCGCCATCATGATCGCCGCCGGCACCAGCCTGCAGCGGCTGGTGGCGATCGGCACGGCCGCGGCCCTGATCGCGGTGGCGATCGGCGCGCCCTACCTCAGCCGCCTCGGCTACCTCGGCGACCGCTTGCAGGGGTTCGCCGACGCGCTCGGTGGCAACGCCGACGTCACCGGCATCGGCTACCAGGCGGATCGAGCCCGCCAAGCGCTCGGGCGCGCGGGCCTGTTCGGCGTCGGACCGAGCCGCCCACGCTTCGTGCCCGCCGGCGAGACCGACATGATCGCGATCTCGATCGGCCAGGCGCTCGGCTTCGTCGGCATCGCGGTCCTGGTGGTGGCGTTCGTGCTGCTCGTCGCCCGCACCTTCCGCATCGCCGGCGCGGCGCGCGGTCCCGGCGCGCTGCTCGCCGCGGGCGCCGGCCTGTACGTGGCGGGTCAGGCGTCGCTGAACCTGCTGGTCGCGGCCGGGCTGCTCCCCGTCACCGGCGTGCCCCTCCCGCTCGTGAGCTACGGCTTCAACTCGGCGTTCTCCGTGTCGATCGCGCTCGGTTTCGTCCACATGGCGTACCGCGAGGCGCGCGCCCGCGGGGCGCCGCTGTGACCGGCGCGACGGCGACGGCCGGACACGTCTGGCTCGCCGCCGGCGGGACGGGTGGGCACGTCTTCCCGGCGCTGGCGCTGGCCGCCGAAGCGCGCGCGGCCGGATGGCGCACGACGCTCGTCGGCGCCGAGGGTGGACCGGAAGCGGCCTGGGCGGCGGCCGCAGAGGTCCCGTTCCTGGGGCTGCCCGCCGGCAAGCTCGACCGCGCCCGCCCGGACCCGCGCGCGCTCGCGCGCGCGCTGCGCGGCGTCGCGGCCGGCGTCGCCGCGCTGCGGCGCGAGCGGCCCGATCTGGTCGTGGGCTTCGGCGGCTTCGCCAGCCTGCCGGCCATCGCGGCCGCTTGGCTCACCCGTACGCCATACGTCCTGCACGAGACGAACGCGTTCCCCGGGCTCGTGACGCGCGCCTTCGCGCGGGCCGCGAAGCTCGTCGTGCTCACCCAAACGGAGACCGCGGCGCGCCTCCCGAGCGCCCGCACCGCCGTGGTGCCGCTCCCGGTCCGCGAGCACCGCGTTCCGCGGGCAGCGGCCCGCGCCGCGCTGGAGGTGCCGGACGAGGCGCTCCTGACGCT
>JAABRX010000156.1 GCA_011390675.1 Trueperaceae bacterium
TCGAAGGCGATCACGGCGCCCAGAGGCGAACCGTCGTACACGACCGACGTACCCGACACCGAGATCGCCCCGTCGCCCAGCACGACCGCTTGGATCATGAACGACGGCGCATCCGCCGCCAACGCGACCGCGTAGTTCGAACCAGCCTCGAGCGAACCCAGCGTGAACGCGTACGAACCCACGTCCTCGCCCAGCTCACGCTCGAGGGCACCGGAGAGCTGGTCGCTCCCGACTAGACCGGAGGCATCGAACGCGAACACCGGATCCGCTTCATCGAACACCTTCGACTGGCCCGCCGTCGGCACCACCGACACCGGACGCGCCTCGATCACGAACGTGCCCGACACCGAACCGTCGTACCCAGGACCCGCCACCACCGCGAACGGGTACGAACCCGCGTCCACCGGCAGCACGCCCGCTTCGAAGCCCGCGTAGGTGACGACCGCACCCACACCGGCCGCCGGAGGATCGAAGGTGATCACGGCGCCCAGAGGCGAACCGTCGTACACGACCGACGTACCCGACACCGAGATCGCCCCGTCGCCGAGCACCGCCGTCACGATCGCGAACGAAGGCGCATCCGCCGCCAACGAGACGTCGTAATTCGGGCCACCAGCGAGCGTGCCCAACGAGAAATCGTACGAACCGACGACTTCGCCCGACGCACGCTCGAGGGCGCCCGACAGCGTGTCGTCGCCGACAAGACCGGACGGCACGTACACGAACACCGGATCCAGCTCATCGAAGGCCTTCGACTGGCCCGCCGCCGGCAACACCGACACCGGACGCGCAGCGATCACGAGCTCTCCGGACACCGAACCGTCGTACCCAGGACCCGCCACCACTTCGAACGGGTACGTGCCAGCGTCCACCGGCAGCACGCCCGCAGCGAGACCTTCGTAGGAGACGACCGCGTCCGCACCCGCCGCCGGCGGATCGAACACGACCATCACGTCCTGCGCGAGGCCGTCGTACACCACCGAGGTGCCGGAGACCGAGATCGCCCCGTCGCCGAGCACCGCCGTCACGATCGCGAACGAAGGCGCATCCGCCGCCAACGACACCGCGTAGTTCGGGCCGCCGTCGAGCGACCCCAGCTCGAACGCGTACGAACCCACGACCTCGCCCGGCTCGCGCTCGAGCGCACCCGACAACTCGTGCTCGAGGACCAGCCCCGACGCAGCGAAGGTCAGCTCCGGATCCGCGTCGCCCACTGCCTTCGCTTGATCAGCGCTCGGCACGACCGACACCGGACGCGGCGTGATGGTCAGGGTGCCTTCGGCCTCGCGGCCGCCTTGCTCGGCACTCGCGCGCACCACGACCGCGTAGACGCCGGCGTCCGTCGGCCACGTGCCGGACTCGAGCGGCGGACCGTCTTCGGGCGTGATCACGACCTCGGCGCCGATCTCGGCGCCCGGAGGATCGAAGGTGATCTCGGGCGTCTGCGGCTGCCCATCGTAGACGACGGTGTAGTCCACGACGCTCGGTTCGGCGTCGATGGGAACGTTCTGACCTGCGCAGGCCGCCAACAGGGCCGCGAGCGCCAGGGCAGTACCAGCGAGGTTGCGTAGCTTGATCATGGGAACTCCTGCGGCACCCAGGGTGCCAGCGAGACGTCGTGCGTTCGGCCCGGCGCCTCGCGTGAGGCGGTGGCGTGCCAGCGTCTTGGCGCGGTGGGCGCCCGAACCTATCCCCCCTTCGTCATTCGCTGGTCGGAACGGCCATCGATCGGGCCGACCCAACTCGGCGTGCTGCGGATTGACGAAGGTGTTCAAGGAACGCGTTCAGGAGTTCCTGCGTTCGCACCCTCGGCCGGTTGCGCTACTGGCTCCACCCATCCCAAGCGCCCAAATACGGGAGTGGGGATCAAAGCCTCCGAAGCATGGGCCGCCGATACCGGCTACCCGAAAGCATGGTACCGGCGGGTCGTAACGGAACACTTACGAATCGCCACGGCGCAGGCGGCGCTGCCGCTGCGCCGGACGATCGAAAGAGCAGGGCGAGGTGAAGCGGGTCGGGTCAGGGGACGAGTGAGCCGCCAGATCGTCCGGCCCGTTGCGTCAACCGTGCCGCTCGTGTTCGCGCAACAGCACGAACAGCAACACGAACGCCGCCAGCATCAACCCGCCCGTGCCCACCCAGCGCGAAAAATCCCCGTCGCCCACGGCCACCATCACGGCCACGACGGCGACCCAAGCCACCCCGAGCAGCGCCGTCGGCACCACTTTGATCGGGTGCCCCGGCGCCGGTCGAAAGCGCGCACCGCGCCAGCTCCCCACCGCCGCGAGCAGGTAGCCGGCCACGGCGAGCTGCACCGCGGCGAACACGAGCCAGATCGGGCCCGAATCCACCGCGTCAGCCCTGCGGCTTGAGCAGCGGGAACAAGATCACGTCGCGGATCGACGGCACGTCGGCGAGCAGCATCGCCAGCCGGTCGATGCCGAGTCCGAGCCCGCCGGTCGGCGGCATCCCGTACTCGAGCGCGTCGAGGAACTCCTCGTCGAGCGGCTGCGCCTCGTCGTCCCCCGCCTCGCGCCGCGCCGCCTGCTCCTCGAAGCGCCGGCGCTGGTCGATCGCGTCGTTGAGCTCGCTGAAGGCGTTGCCGAGCTCCATGCCGACCGCCACGGGCTCGAAGCGCTCCACGAGTCCGGGCCGGCTCCGGTGGCGCTTCGCGAGCGGGCTGATCGCCTCGGGGTGGTCCATGACGAAGGTGGGCTGCAGCAGGTGCGGCTCGACGTAGACGTCGTAGAGCTTGGCGAGCAGCTGATGGAACGGCTGTTCGGCGAGCGGCACGGTCGCGCCGTCGGCGTTGCCCGGGTGGTGCTCGGCGGCCCAGGCCCGCAAGCGCGCCTCGTCCATGACGTCGAAGTCGATGCCGGCGCGCTGGGCGAGCTCACCGGTGTAGTCGACGCGCGGCCACGGCGGGGTGAAGTCGAGCGTGCGCCCCTGGTACGGGAGCGTCATCGAGCCGGTCAGTTCGAGCACCAGCTTGGCGTAGAGGTCCTCGACCAACGCCAAGACGTCCAAGTAGTCCTTGCCGGCCCAGTAGAGCTCGAGCATCGTGTACTCGGGGTTGTGCTTGTAGCTGATGCCCTCGTTGCGGAAGTTGCGGCCGATCTCGTACACCGCGTCGAAGCCGCCGACGATCAGGCGCTTGAGGTAGAGCTCGAGGCTGATCCGCAGGTGGAAGTCGTGGTCGAGCGCGTTGTGGTGCGTGACGAACGGGCGCGCCTCGGCGCCACCGGGCACCGCCTGCAGCACCGGCGTCTCGACCTCCAGGAAGCCCAGGTCGTCGAGGTAGCGGCGGATGAAGGCGATCGCCTTGCTGCGCAGCACGAAGGCGCGGCGCACCTCGGGGTTGACCATCAGGTCGAGGTGGCGCTGCCGGTAGCGCGCCTCCTTGTCGGCCAGGCCGTGGAACTTGTCGGGCAGGGGCCGCAGCGACTTGACCAGCGGCCGCCAGGCGGTCGCCTCGACGGTCAGCTCGCCGGTCTTGGTGACGAAGGGGTGGCCGGTCACCTCGAGCCAGTCGCCCAGGTCGACCTTCTTGACCCCCTGGTACGCCTCGCCCAGCGCGTCGCGCTGCAGGTAGACCTGGACGTCGCCGCTTGCGTCGCGCAGCGTCGCGAAGGCCACCTTGCCCATGTTGCGCACGGTCATCGCGCGACCGGCGACCACCACCCGCTCGTCGGGCCACACGTCGCCCGGCTGCCCGTCCGGGTGGGCGGCGTGCAGCGCGGCCGCGGTGGTGGTGGGCGCGAAGCTATAGGGGTAGGCCTCGAACCCGCGCTCTTCGAGGCTCGCGAGGTTCCGTAGGCGCTGCTCGCGCTGCTCTTGGAGGCTCTTCTCGGCCATGCCGGGCAGTCTACCCGCGGGGGTCGGCAGGGCGGGCAGGCCGAACGCTCGGTGCACGCCTCGACCTGCCCGACCGTGCGCGAACCGACGAACACGACCCGCGCCACGGCGTACGGTAAAGGGACCGACGTCGCGCACCATCCAGTGCCACGCCCGGGCTCTCGGGCCGCCACGGGCAGCGCCACGTCACCGATCCGCGTCCGTCCTCGGGACGCGGGCACCCGGAAGGGGTTCCCCATGCATCTTCACCACGCCCTCCGCCGCACCGCCATCGCGCTCGCGGTCGCCCTGCTCGCCGGCGTTCCCGCGCTCGCGCAGGCCGACGATTGCGCCGGCTTCGACCGCACGATCGTCTTCGCCGAGCTCGGCTACGGCAGCGCCGACATCATGACCGACATCGCCCGCTTCGTCCTCGACGAGGGCTTCGGCTGCACCACCACGACCCTCCCCGGCGCGACCCTGCCGATCCTGCAAGGCATGATCCGCGGCGACGTCGACGTCGACATGGAGCTGTGGGTCGACAACACCCCCGAGTTCTGGATCGAGGCGCTCGAGGCCGGCAACGTCCGCGAGCTGAGCCACGTGTTCGACGACGCCGCGCAGGGCTTCTACGTGCCCCGCTATCTGGTCGAGGGCGACGCCGAGCGCGGCATCGAGCCGCTGGCGCCCGACCTGCGCAGCGTGTCCGACCTGCCGCAATACGCCGACCTGTTCCGCGACCCCGAGCAACCCGACAAGGGGCGCCTCTACAACTGCGTCATCGGCTGGTACTGCGAGGGCATCAACAACGTGAAGATGGTCGTGTACGGGCTCGAGGACCACTTCAGCAACTTCCGCCCCGGCACCGGCATCGCCATCGAGACGACCATGCAGACCGCCTACACGCTGGGCGAGCCGTGGCTCGGCTACTACTGGGAACCCACCGGCATCCTCGGCCGCCTCGACATGCTGCGCCTCGAAGAGCCGCCGTACGGCGAGGAGTGCTTCGCGCACATGAACGCGATGGCCGAAGCCGACACGCCGGAGCTCGCGACCCAGGCCTGCGACTACCCGATCGTCGTCGCCGCCGTCGGGCTCGGCTCGCGCTTCGCCGACACGATTCCGGCGCCGCTCGAGACCTTCCTCGACGCCTTCTACCTGCAGACCGCCACGATCAACGAGCTGCTCGCCTACATGGAGGCCGAGGACGCCACCACCCGCGAGGCGGCCCTCACCTTCCTGAGCGACTACCCCGAGGTCTGGGGCCCCTGGCTCGCGGACGTCGATCCAGCCGTCACCGAACGGGTCCGCACGGCCCTGCGCTGACCTTCGCGGGCATCCCAGGTCGATGCTCGAGTTCCTCACCCAACCGTTCCCGGCCACGTGGCGCTTTCCGCTGCGTGGCTGGACCAACGACGCGGTCAGCTGGTTGCTCCTGGAGTACGGCGACGCCTTCCGAGGCCTCACCGACGCTCTGTTGCAGTTGCTGATCCGCGTCGAACGCTTCCTGATCGCGGTGCCATGGTGGCTGATCATCGTGGCGGTAGCCCTGCTCGTCTGGCACGCGAGCGGCCGATCCTGGCCCACGGCCGCCCTGCTCGCAGGCCTCATGGTGGTGGTCGGCAGCTTCGGCCTGTGGGAAGCGACGATGACGACGCTGGCGATCATGCTCGTGGCCACGCTGTTCACCATCGTGATCGGCATCCCGGTCGGCGTCGCCATGGCGCGCAGCGACCGCCTCAAACGGGCGCTGCGCCCGCTGCTCGACGGGATGCAGACGATGCCGAGCTTCGTCTACCTGGTCCCGGTGGTCATGTTCTTCGGCCTCGGGAACGTCGCGGCGATCATCGCGACGTTCGTCTACGCGGTACCCCCCATCGTGCGGCTCACGGACCTCGGCCTTCGCCTCGTCGACCGCGAGGTGATCGAGGCGGCGAACGCCTTCGGCGCCTCGGAGCGCCAGACGCTCACCTGGGTGCGGCTGCCGCTGGCGCTGCCGACGATCATGGCGGGCGTCAACCAGACGATCATGATGGCGCTCGCGATGGTCGTGGTCGCGTCGATGATCGGCGCGCGCGGTCTGGGCCAGGAGGTGCTGCGCGGGTTGCAGCGCGGCGACGTCGGCCTCGGCCTCGAAGCCGGGTTGGCGATCGTCTTCGTCGCGGTGATCATGGACCGCGTCACCGCCGGCTACGCGCGGCGCCTCGACCCCACCGCCACCAACGCGGCCAAGGGGCCCTGACGTGGCCATCGCCGACGCCCCCACGCACGACGCCGAGGACGCACCCCACCTGGTCGTCCAGGGGCTCACCAAGGTCTTCGGTCCCGACCCCGAGTCCGTGTTGCCGCTCCTGCGCGACGGCATCGACAAGGACGAGATCCTGGAGCGCACCGGCCACACGGTCGGGCTCGACGACATCGACCTCCACGTCCGACGCGGCGAGACCTTCGTGGTCATGGGGCTCTCGGGCTCGGGCAAGTCGACGCTCGTGCGCTGCCTCAACCGCTTGATCGACCCCACCGCCGGCACCCTGACCCTGGACGGCACCGACCTGCTGGCGCTCGGCCTCAAAGCGCTGCGCGAGGTGCGCCGGCACAAGATGAGCATGGTGTTCCAGCGCTTCGCGCTGCTGCCGCACCGGACGGTCCTCGAGAACGTCGCCTTCGGCTTGCGGGTGCAGGGGGCGTCGCGCGAGGAGCGCGAGCGCCGCGCAGGCGCGTGGATCGAGCGCGTCGGTCTGTCGGGCTACGAGCACGCGCTACCGCGGGCGCTGTCGGGGGGCATGCAGCAGCGCGTCGGTCTGGCGCGCGCGCTGTGCACCGACCCCGACGTGTTGCTGATGGACGAGGCGTTCAGCGCGCTCGACCCCCTCATCCGCCGCGAGATGCAGGGTGAGCTGACGAAGCTCCAGCGCGAGTTGAACAAGACGATCGTCTTCATCACCCACGACCTCGACGAAGCGCTTCGGCTCGGCGACCGGGTCGCGATCCTCAAGGGGGGCCGGCTGGTGCAGGTGGGCACGCCGGTCGACATCGTGACGGCGCCGGCGGACGACTACGTCCGGGCCTTCGTCGAGGACGTCGACCGCTCGCGCGTTCTGAAGGTGCGCCACGCGCTGGCGAACGACGCGCGGGGGTCGGCGGCTCCGGACGACGCTCCGCGCATCTCGGCGGACGCGCCCCTCGGAGAGGCGCTCACGGCGTTGGCGGGGACCGACGGGGTGTTGGCGGTGGTGGACGAGCGGGGTCGCGTGCTGGGCTCGCTCGACGCCCGCACGGCGCTCACGGTGCTGACGGAGCGCCCGCCCGCCGCCTGACTCCCCCGACCGACGAACGCGCCGCGCGCCCTCGATCGGGCGCGCGGCGCGCGGACCTCGTGGGACTCGACCAGCGTCAGCCGACCGCCACCACCACGTAGGCCTTGGCGTTGGTGCCGATCGTCACCTGGACGGTGTCGCCTTCGCGACGACCGATCAGCGCGCGCCCGAGCGGTGACTCGTCGGAGACCTTGGGCACGTCGCCCTCGAGCACCCCGGCTTCGACCGGCGACACCACCTGCACCTTCATCTCGGCCTTGCCCTTCTCCTGAAGGGTGACGGTCGCGCCCAGGTCGATGCGGCCGTCCTCGTGCGCCTGGATGATCTCGGCGCGGGCGAGCTGATCCTCGAGGTCGTCGATGCGGTTCTCGATGCGGCCCTTCTCCTGCTTGGCCTCTTCGAGCCCGGAGTCGTCGTAGTCGTCGCTGGAACCCGTGAGCTCCCGCAGGATCTTGGTCGCCTCGTCCAGGCGGACGTACTCCTGCTCGAGCGTGGTCTTGAGTCGGTCGTACCCCTCTTGGGTCAGTCGCACCGAACGCGTGGCCATGACTTGCCTCCATCGGGGCCCATCCGGGCCCGGGAACTCGTGGTTAGGAAGCGGCTTGCCCCCGGAGGGGCAAGCCGCACGGTCGAACCGTTTGTGGAAGAAGTCTAGCGCGTTTCGATGAGAAGCGTCCGAGGCTTATGTCCTCAGTTCGCGGCGGCGCGCGCCTGCTCGAGCCACGCGTCGACCTGCTCGCGGTTCTCTTCGACCCACTCGGCCGCCATGGCGGCGACGGCGCGGTCGGAGTCCTCGCCTTCGGCCATCCGCACGACCATCTCCGAGATGGTCCCCACGTCGAGCGTGACGTTCGCGAGGATGTAGGCCGCGGCCGGGTTGGCCTCGAGGAACTCGTTGTTGGCGACCGACTGGATGTCGGAGGCGGGGAAGCCCATCATCACCGTGTCGGTCACGCCGCCCGGAAGGCCCTCGATGACCATGGCCTCTTCGAGGCCCTCTTGCGCTTCGTTCGGGATGATCTCGGGGACGTTGATCCAGACGGAATCTTCGCCCGGCACCATCTGGAAGACGGTGAAGTTCGGGGTCCACGTGTAGTACAGCACCGGCTCGCCACCGCGGTACGCGGCGAGCGCGTCCGCGAAGGCGGCGTTGTACGCCGCGCTGCTGGCGTTGATGTGGTCGCGCAGGTCGTAGACGTCGAGGTGGTGGTTGATCACGATCTCGCAACCCCAGCCGGGGGGGCACCCGACCATGTCGGCCTTGCCGTCGCCATCGCGGTCGAAGGCTTCCTTGACCTCAGGGCGCTTGAAGTCGTCGAGCGAGGTGATGCCGAACTCCTCGGCCGCCGACTTGGTCACCAGGTAGCCCTCGGTGCCGCCCGCAGGGGTGATCGTCCCGGGGATGCTGGCCATGTCGAAGAAGCCCGCGGGGAGCTGGGCGTTATGAAGCGGGAACCAGCCGGCGGTCCAGAAGTCGACGTCGCCTTGCATCACGGAGGTGTAGAAGATCGGGTTGTCGAGCAGCACGGGCGGCTCGACGTCGTACCCGAGCTCCTCGAGGAGGTGGTCGAAGATCGCCTGGACGGGGCGGGCATCGTCCCAGCCGGCGACGGCCGGTTGGACGGTGACGCCGTCGCCGGGGGTCTCGGCTTGCGCGAAGACCATGCCGGCGAGGGCCAGCGTGGCTGCAAGGGCGAGGAATTTCAGTGA
>JAABRX010000157.1 GCA_011390675.1 Trueperaceae bacterium
CCGCTGGCCGGCAGCCAGCCGAGCTCCAGGGCGAAGACGATCATCAGCAGGAAGCCCGACCAGAAGACCGGGATCGACACGCCCACCAGGGCGACGGCGATGGCGGCGCCGTCGACCCAGGTGCGCTGGCGGACGGCCGCCAGCACGCCGAGCGTGACGCCCAGCGCGACGGCGATGGCCAGGGCCGCGAGGGCGAGCTCGATCGTCGCGGGCAGCCGGTCGCGGATCTCCGCGAGCACCGGTCGCCGCGAGCGGACCGAGTCGCCGAGGTCGCCGCGCAGCAGGCCGGCGACGTAGTCGACGTACTGCACGGGGAGCGGCCGGTCGAGGCCCAGCTCGCGCCGCAGGTCCTCGAGCGCCTGCCGCGAGATGCCCTGCGACGCCTCGCCGAGCATGGCGACCACGGGGTCGCCCGGGGTGACCCAGGCCATCAGGAACACGAGCAGGGTCACCCCGAACAGCACCGGCACCGTGCCGATGAGCCGGCCCAGCGCGTAGCGCAGCAAGGCTCAGTCGGCCAGCGTGGCGCTGCGCAGGTCGAGCAGGATCCAGGAGAACGCGATCGACTCGCCCTGGACCGCGGGCCGCTTGGCGTAGGTGAAGCGCGGGTAGTACAGCGTCACCATCGGCAGCGCGTTCGCGGCCGCGGCCTGCACCTGCGCGTACACCTCGGCGCGCACGGCGTCGACGGGCTCGTCGCGACCCCGCTGCAGCAGGGCGTCGATCTCCGGATCGGCCCAGCGCGAGCGGTTGTTGCCCGGTATCTCGCCGGCGTGGAAGAAGGCGTAGAGCGTGTAGTCGGCGTCGAGGGTGACGGTGCCCCAGCCGGTCATCGCCAGCTCCATGTCGTCCGACTGCACCGCCTGCGTGTAGGCGGAGAAGTCCTGGACGCGGATCTCGAGGTCGACGCCGATCTCGTCGAAGGCGAACTGCAGCACCTGCGCCACGGCCTCGAGGTCGGGGTTCTGGTAGAGGTCGAGGCGCAGCCGGAGGTCGGACACGCCGGCCTCGGCAAGCAGCGCGCGGGCGCCCTCGACGTCGTACGGGTAGGGCTCCTCCAGCTCGACGGCGTAGCGGACGGTCCCCGGGATCGGGGCCACGCCCGGCCTCGCCAGGCCGCGCAGCAACTCCTCGGTGATCAGGGCCTTGTCGATCGCGTGCGCCAGCGCCTGCCGCACGCGCAGGTCGGCGAGCTTCGGGCTCGCGACGTTCATGATCAGGTGGGTGCTGCTCCAGCCGTCGATCGCGCCGGTGGTGATCGCGGGGTCGGCCTGCAGCGTGAGGAAGTTGTCGGGCGGCACGTTGAAGATCATGTCGACGCCGCCGGAGCGCAGCTCCACGATCTGGGTGCTGATCTCGGGGATGATGCGGACCACGACCTCGTCGATGGCCGGCGCGCCGCCCCAGTAGGCGGCGTTGGCCGCCAGCACGACCTCGCTGCCGTCGACCCAGCGCACGAAGGCGAACGGGCCCGTGCCCACGGGCTCGCGGCCGAGCGTGTCGGCCAGCCCGGCGGGCACGATGGCGGCGACGGGGTGCGCCAGGTGCGACAGCAGCGGCGCGAAGGGCGGGTCGGTGACGATCTCGACGGTGGTCGCGTCGACGGCGCGGACCTCCTGGATGGCCGACAGCACGAAGCGGCCGGGTGCGGCCGTCGCCGGGTCGAGGATGCGGCCGAGCGAGGCGACGACGGCGTCCGCGTCGAAGGGCGAGCCGTCGTGGAAGGTCACGCCGTCGCGCAGGACGAGGCGCAGCGTGGTCGGATCGGGGTAGCTCCAGTCGGTCGCCAGGCCGGCCACGACGTCGCCCTCCGGCGTCACCCGCACCAGCGTCTCGAAGACCTGGTTGGTGACGTGGAAGGAGAAGCCGTTGAAGGTCAGCTGCGGGTCGAGCGTGGGCGGGTTGGCGCCGATGGCCGTGGTCAGGGTCTGACCGGCGGCGAGCGACGCGCCGAGAAGGATCGCGAGAGCGACGAGCAGCTTGCGCATGGTGGCCTCCACGTGTCCCGCGGCCGCGGGTGAAAGGCAGCCTACCGTCCCGGCGGGCGCCGGTGGGGTCACGCGACGCGCCCTGTGACACCGAGGCGGACACCCCCCAGGCGCCGGCCGCGGTCGGGATCGCGGCGGCTCCCGCGTTCGGGCGGCCACGGTCAGCGCCGCGAGGATGCCATAGACTCGCCGTAGATGCCCGAGCGTCCCGCCGACGACCGAGGGGACGCGCCCGCGTTCCGTCGGGGCGTCCTCGCCCTCACCCACGCGGTCCTCGCTGCGACCGACGGCAGCGGCGTGCCCTACCGCCGCATCCTCGAGGAGGCGACCCGGCACGTCCCCGGCGTGCAGGGCGGCAGCGCGCTGGAGAGGGGCGTCGACGACCGCTACCGCCTCGTCGCGACCTGGGGGGTCGACCCGGGGGACGCAGCGCCCCTTGCCATCGGCCCGGGCGCGCTCCCGCAGGGCGGCATGCCGTTGGTGCTCACCGACGCCGACCTGGCGGGCTTCGCGACCGACTCGCCGGCCGCTGCGCCCGGTGGCGCCGGGCGGCGCCGGGCCCACCTCCTGATCCCGATCGTCGTCGAGGACGACGCGATCGCTTACCTCCTGCTCCACGCCTGCGCCGGCTGCGAGGCGTTCCCGCCCGGGGCGGTCGAGTTGGGCGCCCTCCTCGGTCGGCTGACGGGTGCCCTCGTGCAGCGGCTCCGTCTCGAGGTGGCCCTGCGCGCCGAGCGTGAGAAGCTCGACCACCTCGTCCACCACGACCCGCTCACGGGGCTGCCGAACCGCGTTCTGCTGATGGATCGCCTGCGCCAGGCTCTGGCCCGCGACGCCCGCGACGGGCGCGTGACCGGGCTGCTGCTGCTCGATCTCGACGGCTTCCAGCGCGTCAACGACCGGCATGGGCACGAGGTGGGCGACCTGCTGCTGGCGCGGCTCAGCGACCGGCTGCGGGAGCGGATGCACGACGTCGACACCGTCGCGCACCTGGGCGGCGACGAGTTCGCGCTGGTGGCCAGCGGCGTCGAGCGCATCGGTGACGTCCGCGTGCTCGCGCAGCAGGCGCTCGCGGCGAGCCGGACGGCCTTCGACCTCGGGACCGTCGACGTCCACGTCGGCGGCTCGATCGGCGTGGCCGTCGCGCCCCACGATGCCGGGGACGCGGAGGGCCTGCTACGGAACGCCACGCTGGCCATGCAGCGGGCGAAGCAGCGGGGCCGCGGGGAGGTGACCTTCTACACCGCCGCCGTCGACGTCAGCATGCGCGAGCGCGGCCGGCTGACGGACGACCTGAGGGACGCCCTCTTGATCGGGCACCAGGTGTGGGTGGCGTTCCAGCCGAAGGTCGACCTGGCCACGGGCGCCTGTGTCGGCGCCGAGGCGCTGGCCCGCTGGGACCACCCCGACCGCGGGCCCGTCTCGCCCGCCGTTTTCGCGCCCATGACCGAGGAGGCCGGCATGGTCCACGCGCTGAGCGCGCGGGTGTACGACGACGCGTGCGCAGCCTTCGCGGACTGGCGGGCCCGGGGCCTGACGGCCGGCTGGCGGCTGGCGCTCAACGTGCAGCCCCAGCAGCTGGCGCAGGGCGACCTCGTGGCGCTGGTCCACGCCGTGCTGCGCCGGCACGGGCTCGACGCGAGCGACCTCGAGCTGGAGGTCACCGAGTCGATCGCCTTCGGCGACGCCGAGGACGCGCTCGAGCCCCTCCGAATCCTCAGGGACGCGGGCGCTCAGGTGGCGATCGACGACTTCGGCAAGGGCTTCTCCTCACTGCAGCGCCTCACGTCCCTGCCGATCGACACGCTCAAGATCGACCGCTCCTTCGTCCGTGCCATGGGCGGCAGCGGCCGGGGCGCGGCGGTGGTCGACACCATCGCGGCCCTGGCGAGCGCCTTCGGGCTCGGGCTCGTCGCCGAGGGGGTCGAGACCACGGCCCAGGCGGACGCGCTTCGGCGGCGCGGCTGCGGCGTCGCGCAGGGCTTCCTGTACTCGAGGCCCCTGCGCGCGGCCGACCTGCCGGCGTGGCTCGAGGAGCACGAGCTGCACCGCGGCACGGCGTCCGCCACCGCCGGCGCGCGGCCACGCGGGGCCTGACGCCGTGGCGCGCTGGGACGACCCGGACACCGTCGCCTTCTTCGCGTCTCGACCGCCCGACCACCGGCTGGTGGCGTGGGTCGATTCGGGCGGCCTCCCCTGCGGCGCACGCGTGCTCGACCTCGGCTGCGCCGGGGGGCGCAACACCGCCTACCTGACCGGACTCGACGTCGAGGTGGTCGCCGTCGACGCGGAGCCGGCGATGGTGGCGGCGACGCGCGCGCGGGTCGCGCCCTTCGTCGGGCCGGAGGAGGCCGCACGGCGCGTGCGGGTGGGCCGCTTCGAGGACCTGGAGGGCGTGCAGGACGACGCCTTCGAGTTGGTGCTGGCGCTCGGCGTGCTGCAGAACGCCACGGACGACGCGGCATTCGCCCGCGGCGTGCACGAGATCGCGCGCGTGCTGCGGCCCGGCGGCACGGTCCTGGTCGCCCACTTCTCGCCGGCATCGCGGCCGCCCGATCGGGCGCTCATCCGCGTCGCGGGCAGCGCACACGCCTACCGCGGGTTCTTCGGCGAGGACCCCGAACTGCCGATGGTGCTGCACGAGGCCGGCGATCTCGACGCGGCGTTCGCGGCCGCGGGCCTCATGCCCATCGTGCCGAGCGACACCGTGGTCGCGCCGGCCTCGGGCGGGGGGAGCCACCGCGACGCGCGCGGCAGGGCCGCCGGCGGCACGCGCGTGACCGTCAACGCGCACTACCGCAAGCCGCGCCCCTCATGAGATGGGGCGCACCAAGGTACGGTGCGCCCCACGCGGTCGTGCGTCGCGAGGTGGCCGTCAGTCGCGGCTGCCCATGAACATCATCACGTAGTACATGAGGTACGCGACGGAGGCCGCGGCGGCGGCCACGTAGGTCAGCGCGGCGGCGTTGAGCACCTGCTTGGAGCCGCCGACGTCGGCGGTGGTCGCCAGCCCGAGGCGCTCCATCTCCGCCACGGCGCGCTTGCTGGCGTCGAACTCGACCGGCAGGGTCACGAGCTGGAAGAGGACCGCCGCGCCGAAGAGCAGGATGCCGACCTCGATCATGCCGGCGATGCCGAGCATGAAGCCGCCGATGACGATCCAGGGGCCGAAGTTCTGGCCGATCTGCGCGACGGGCACCAACTGGGACCGCCACTGCAGCGGCGCGTAGGCCTTGGCGTGCTGCAGCGCGTGGCCGACCTCGTGGGCGGCCACCGCGGCGCCGGCGACGCTGGGCACGCGGAAATGGGCCTCCGAGAGGCGCACGGTCCTGGTGCGCGGGTCGTAGTGGTCGCTGAGCTGACCGGGGACGGGCTCGACCTTGACGTCGTGCAGCCCGTTGGCGCGCAGGATGGCACGCGCGGTGTCCGCGCCGGTCAGGCCCGAGGCGTTGGCGACGCGCTCCCAACGTCCATAGGTGCTGCGGAGCCACCACTGGACGCCGAGGGTGAGCACGAGGGTGCCGATGAAGAGGGTCAACATGTCGGTATGGGTCCTCCTGGCGTGAAGTCGTCGAGAGGGCCGATTGCGAACCGCTCGGCACGGGGTCGGGCGGCGCCTCCAACGACTCGATTCTACCTGGGCCCCATGAGAATCACGTCGGTCACGATGCTCGGGCGGACGGCGCGACCTCCCGACCCGCCGGTCGTATGATGATGGGACGACAACACGTCCCGCCCCGGCCGCGCCGGGAGAGAGGAGCACAGCCGGTCCATCTCGTCCGCGAGGCGGTGGTCCACGGGCCAGCGCCGTCCGGTTCGCTCTCGCCCTTCACATCACCAGAGGTGCCACATGCTTCGACGTCTCCTAACCCTCTTCGCCGTGACCGCCATCGGCCTCGCGGCCGCCCAGAGCCAGATCGAGATCTTCTCCTGGTGGGCGGGCGACGAAGGCCCCGCCCTCGAGGCCCTCATCGAGCGCTTCCAAGAGCTGCACCCCGGCATCGAAGTCATCAACGCGACCGTCACCGGAGGCTCGGGGGTCAACGCCCGCGCCGTGCTCAAGACCCGCATGCTCGGCGGCGATCCGCCCGATTCCTTCCAGGTCCACGCCGGCCAGGAGCTCATCGGCACCTGGGTGGTCGCCGACCGCATGGAGGACCTGACCTTCCTGTACGAGGAGATGGGCTGGTTCGAGAACTACCCGCAGGGCCTGATCGAAGCCTCCAGCACGGCCGACGGCATCTGGAGCGTCCCGGTCAACATCCACCGCTCGAACGTGATGTGGTACGTGCCCGCCAAGCTCGAGGAGTGGGGCATCACCCCGCCCGCGAGCTGGTCCGAGTTCCTGACCGTCTGCCCCGCCATCCAGGCGGCCGGCGTCACCCCCCTGGCGCTCGGCGAGAACTGGACCCAGGTTCACCTGTGGGAGTCCGTCGCCCTCGGCGTTCTCGGTCCCGATGACTACGACAAGCTGTGGACGGCCGAGCTCCCCTTCAACGACCCCAAGGCCATGGAGATCTGGGACGTGTTCGGCGACGTGCTGGCGTGCACCAACGACGACGCGGCCGGCCTGAGCTGGCAGCAGGCGACCGACATGGTCGTCGGCGGCAGCGCCGCCTTCAACATCATGGGCGACTGGGCGGCCGGCTACCTGACGACCACCCTCGGCCTCGAGCCGGGCGTCGGCTACGGCTGGGCGGCCTCGCCCGGCACGGACGGCGTGTTCATGTGGCTCTCCGACGCCTTCGGCCTGCCGCAGGGCATCCAGAACCGCGAAGCCACGGTGGAGTGGCTGCGCTTCATCGGCACGGCCGAGGCGCAGGACATCTTCAACCCGCTCAAGGGATCGATCGCCCCCCACCTCGACTCCGACCTCTCCCTCTACAACGCCTACCTGCAGAGCGCGGCCGCCGACTGGCAGAACAACCGCGTCGTGGGCAGCCTGGCGCACGGCACCGTGGCCAAGGAGGCCTTCGCCAGCGACTTCGCCACCGTCATGGAGATCTACCTCGCGACCGGCAGCGCGATGAACGCCGCCAACGCCGCGCAGGCGATCGCCACCCAGGTCGGCCTGGGCCAGTAGGCCCCCCTCGACCTCGAGACGCCGGGGGGCGGCCACGCCGGCCGCCCCCCGGCCTTCACCCACGAGCCGGAGCCACCGACGATGAAACTCACGCGCGACCGCTGGACGGCCATCCTCATGCTCCTCCCCTCCGTCGTGTTGATCGGCGTGTTCGTCTACGGCTTCATCGGCCAGACGGCGTGGACCTCGTTCAGCGACTGGGGTCGGGTCTCCTCGCAGGCGCTGGCCGTGAACCCCGAGATCGAGATGGTCGGCTGGCAGAACTACCGTGACCTGTTCACCGGCTTCATCGACGTGCGCTTCCGCCAGGACCTGGTCAACACCTTCTTCTTCACCATCTTCTTCCTCGCCGGCTGCCTCGGGCTCGGGCTGGGCCTCGCGTTCCTGCTCGACCAGGACGTCAAGGGCGAGGGTTTCTTTCGCACGCTGTTCCTCTTTCCGATGTCCCTCTCGTTCGTCGTCACCGGCACGATCTGGCGCTGGATGCTGCAGCCGCGGGGCGGCGTCAACGTCCTGCCCACCACGGTCGGCCTGCCGGCATGGGAGTTCCGCTGGCTGACCGACCGCACGCAGATCTGGCGCTTCGACTGGAACGCGCTGCCGGGAATGACGGGCCTGTTGGTCGCCGCGATCCTCCTCGTGGTGGCCCTCTCGTCGTGGCGTGGCGGCCGTCGCCCTCGGGCGGCGGTGGCGCTCGCGTCGGGCGTCGTGCTCGGCGCCTGGGCCCTCACGCTGGGTCGCAGCGTGGCCCTGCTCCCCTTCCCCGAGCTGCACGGCTTCAACATCGCCTTCATCGGCATCATCCTGGCCGCGGTCTGGCAGATGTCCGGCTACACGATGGCGCTCTACCTCGCGGGCCTGCGCGGCATCCCCGGTGAGCTGCGCGAGGCCGCCCGGGTCGACGGAGCCAACGAGATCCAGCTCTACCGCCACGTCGTGCTGCCGCTGCTGCAGCCGATCACCCTCTCAGCAATGATCATCCTGGGGCACATCAGCCTCAAGATCTTCGACCTGGTGTTCGCGATGGCCGGCGCCGACAACGCCACGACCGACGTCCCGGCGCTGCTCATGTACCTGACGGCCTTCCGCGCCAACCAGTTCTCCAAGGGCGCGGCGATCGCCATGGTGCTGCTGATCATGGTGGCCGCGGTGATCGTGCCCTACCTGTGGACGAGCCTCCGCGGGGAGACCCGCCGATGACCACCTGGCGTCGTCACCGCTGGGCGATCTACCTGCTGCTGGCGATCGCCAGCGCGACGTTCCTGCTGCCCGTGTACCTGGTGGTGGTCACCAGCCTCAAGGCGCCCGCCGACATCAACCTGGCGTCCACCTGGTCGCTGCCCCCTTCGTGGCACTGGAGGTCGTTCGCGGACGCGTGGGTGGTGTTCTCGCCCAAGCTCGCCAACAGCTTCACGCTGACGATCGCGGCGACGATCGCCTCGGCCCTGATGGGCTCGATGAACGGCTACGTGCTGTCGAAGTGGCGCTTCCCGGGCGCGAACGTCGTCTTCCCGCTCATGCTCTTCGGGATGTT
>JAABRX010000158.1 GCA_011390675.1 Trueperaceae bacterium
CGCATGCCGCGCTTGGCGGCGATGATGTCGACGAACAGGTACACGGTCGCGAAGTACAAGAAGGCCGGCAGGATCGACAGGCGCACGATCTCGGCGTAGGGGAGGCCCGTGTACTCGGCCATCAGGAAGGCGCCGGCCCCCATGATCGGCGGGAGCACCTGACCGCCCGTCGACGCCGCGGCCTCGACGCCGCCCGCCTCTTCCTTGCTGTAGCCGAGCTTCTTCATCAGCGGGATCGAGAAGGCGCCGGTCGTGACCACGTTGGCGATGGCGCTGCCCGAGATGGAGCCGAGGAAGCCGGACGCGACGATGGCGGCCTTGGCGGGGCCGCCGCGCTGCCGCCCGGCGAGCGAGAACGCCAGGTCGATGAAGAACTTGCCGGCGCCGGTCATCTCCAGGAAGGCGCCGAACAGCACGAAGGTGAAGACGACCGTGGCCGCGACGCCGAGCGGCAGGCCGAAGATCCCCTCCTGCCCCAAGAACAACTGCCCGATCAGGCGATCGGTCGTGTACCCGCGGTGCGAGAGGATGCCGGGCAGCCACTCGCCCAGCCAGGGCAGCGCCCCGCGCGGTCCCGCCATCGCGTACAGGATGAAGACCGAGGCGATCGCGGTGATGGTGATGCCGATCACGCGCCGCGAGGCCTCGAGCAGCACCGCGACCATGACGATGCCGGCGACGATGTCGCGCTGCAAGAAGAACCCCGAGCGGCCGATGATGCCGTCGAGGTCGTAGATCAGATAGCCGCCGGCGTACGTGGCGCCGGCGATGAAGGCGCCGTCGATCAACCAGCCGAGCCAGTTGCGCTTGGTGCGGCCGATCGGGAACGCCAAGAAGGTGATGAGCAAGATGACCGTGAGGTGGAAGCCGCGCTGATAGAAGAGGTTGAGCGGTCGGAAGCCGGCCGTGTACAGCTGGAACAGGCCGAGCACGACCCCCAGCAGCGTGACCGCGACGAGCACCCACCGGGCGACCGGCAGGTTCACGCGCTCTTCGGGCTCGATGGTGACCGCCGGTCGTGGGTCGCTCATGGTTCGAACACCTCGATGCGGGCGTGCACGCCCGGATGGGTCTCGGATAGCTCGAAGGAACGACCGGCGTGGACGAGCGTGGTGGGCGCTCGCTCGGTGCCGATGATGAAGCGGTGCACGTTGCCCGCGATCGGCGCATCGATGCCGGCGATCCAATAGCCGCCGTCGCCGTCGTCGCGCAGTTCGCCCCGGCCGGGGGTATGGCCGAGCCCCGCGATGTCGATCAGCGGCGTCAACTGGTCCGTGAGCAGCATCGTACCGTCCCTCCAAGCGAACACGTCGCGGACCCGGACCTGCGCTACGGAGTGCAGCCAGACGTACTCCCAGGTGGGGTCGGTCTTGAGCGAGACCCGGACGAGCTCCTCACCGGCATCGGTCGTCACGACCAGCTCGGGGCCCGGTCGCCACAGGATGTCGTAGGCCATCGGCAGCGAGCCGACCATGGCGAGGAAGACGGCTACGCTCCCGACCACGACGAGGGGCAGGCGCGGACGCCTGCCCCGGTTCGTGCCGGTGCCCACCTTGCGAGGACCGGTCGCGTCGTGCGTCAGGGTCAGTCGACCTTGAGCCGGTCGGGCACGGTGAGGCCGATCTCTTCGAAGTAGCGGATCGCGCCGGCGTGCAGCGGGATCGGCGAGGCGAGCGCCGCTTCGGCCACGGTCTCGTTGGCCGACGGGTGGATCGCCCGGACCACGCCGATGTTCTCGAAGAGCGCCTTGGTGAAGGCGTACGCGAGCTCCTCGTCCATCTCGGACGCCACGATCAGCAGGTTCGGGGTCCCGACCGAGGCCGTCTCCTCGATGCCGCGGTACGCGCCAGCCGGGTAGACGTACCGGATCAGCGTCGGGTTGGCGGCGTTGATGGCCGCGAACTCGTCGTCGGTGACGGGGACGAGCTTGATCTGACGGCTCTCGGCGAGCGAGAGGACCGCACCGGTCGGCACGCCGCCCGACCAGAAGCCGGCTTCGATGGTGCCGTCGCGCAGCGCGTCGGCGGTCTCGTTGGCCGAGAGGCGCTCGACCTGGAAGTCGTCGTAGGTGATGCCGACGGCGGCGAGGATGTTCTGCGCCGACAGCTCGGTGCCGGATCCGGGGGCGCCCACGGACACGCGCTTGCCGCGCAGGTCCGCGAGGCTCTCGACGCCCGAGCCCTCGACGGTGATGATGTGGACGGCGTTGGTGTAGGCCACCGTCAGGGCGCGCAGGTTGGCCAGCTGCGGCAGGTTGCCCTCCGGGCCGAAGCGCCCGGTGCCGGCGTAGGCGGCGAGCACGGTGTCCGCGAGCGCGAGGGCCATGTCGGCCTCGCCGCGCGAGATGAACGCGACGTTGTCCACCGAGGCGTTGGTCGCCTCGACGGTCGCCGAGTAGCCATCGACGAACTGCTCGATGACCTGGGCGTAGCCGCCGCCGACGGGGTAGTACACGCCGCCGGTACCGCCGGTCGCGATCGAGAGTTGGGTTTGGCCGGCGGCCAGGCCGATCGTCAGCAGGGCTGCCAGAGCGAGGATCCACTTGTGGGTCCGCATGGGTATGCCTCCTTCATTGGGTTGCTTCGAGACGCTACCACGGGTTCGGCGCGGATGGGTGACCCATGAAGCGGTCGTGAACACTGCCTGAGACGCGCGCTGGACGACGCTCTCCGTGTGGGCGCGCGCCTCGGGGCGACGCTGCCCGCGGGCTACACTCGGCGTATGGACCTGCAAGGACTCGTCGTCCTCGACCTCTCGCGCGTGCTCGCCGGACCCTACGCGACCCAGGTGCTCGCCGACCTGGGCGCTACCGTCTGGAAGGTCGAGCCGCCGCGGGGCGACGACACCCGCGGCTGGGGACCGCCGTTCGCGGAGCCGAGCGACGCGGCCTCCGAACTCCGGAGCGCCGCTCCCGAACTACGGAGCGCCGCTCCCGAACTTCGGAGCGCCGCTCCCGAACTTCGGAGCGCTTATTTCCTGAGCGTCAACCGCCACAAGAAGAGCGTCTGCATCGATCTCAAGGCGCCCGGTGGCCCCGAGGTGGTGCGCCGCCTCGCCGCCCGTGCCGACGTCGTGATCGACAACTTCAAGGCCGGCGACCTCGCGCGCTACGGCCTCGACGCGGCCACCCTGCGGGCGGAGCGACCGCGGTTGGTGACGTGCTCGATCACCGGCTTCGGCGCGACCGGGCCGCGCGCGGCCGAGCCGGGGTACGACGCGGCGATCCAGGCGCTCTCCGGCGTGATGGCGATGAACGGCAGCCCCGATGGCCCTCCCGCCAAGCTGGGCGTGGCGTGGATCGACGTGCTCACCGGCCTCCACGCCGCCGTCGGGATCCTGGCGGCGCTCCGCGCGCGCGACGCCACCGGGGTCGGCCGCCACCTCGACGTGGCGCTCTTCGACGTGGCGCTCGCCAGCCTGGTGAACCAGGCGCAGGCGACGCTGCTGACGGGGACGGCGCCGGCGCGGCTCGGCAGCGCCCATCCGAGCATCGTGCCCTACCAGGCGTTCGAAGCGGCCGACGCGCCGCTGACCGTCGCCTGCGGCAACGACGCGCAGTTCGCGCGCCTCGCCGCGGTCGTCGGTGCCCCCGAATGGGTCGAGGACGTCCGCTTCGCGACGAACGCCGCGCGCGTGGTCCACCGCGCCGTGCTGGTGCCGCAGCTGGCGACACGCTTCGCGGGCGACGTGCGCGACGCGTGGGTGGCGCGGCTCGTGGCTGCCGGCGTGCCGGCGACGCCCGTGCTCGACCTCGCCGAGGCGCTCGCCGACCCGCAGGTCGTGGCGCGCGGGATGGTGGCCACGGTGCACGATCCCGTCGCCGGGCCCATCCCCACGGTCGCGAGCCCCCTCGGCGCCGCGGCCCGTCCAGCGGCCCCTTCGCCGTTGCTCGGCGGCGACACGGCCGAGGTGCTGCGGCACGCCCTGGGGATCGAAGAGGCCGAGCTGGCGGCGCTGGCCGCGGCCGGCGCGGTGCGGCTCGGTTCGCCGCTGGACGGGTCGACGACGGGAGCCCTGGTGGGCCGATGAGGCCCTTCGAGATCGTCCTGCTCGTCGCGCTCGCATCGCGCCTCGCCGCCGTGCTCGGACGCGATGCGTCCGGGGCCGTGGCGCGTGGCGTGACGGCGGTCTTCGCGGGCCTCGCGTGGGTCGCGCACCTTGCGCTCGAGGGCCCGCGCTGGCCGCTCGCGGCGGCGTACGCGCTCACGGTGGTCTTCGTGCTGCTGCTGCCCTTCGAGCGTCCCCACCCGCAGTCGCCCAGGCTGCGCCTGGGGCGCAACCGACGTCGGCGCGATCCGCTCCCATGGGGGCGTGCCATCGGGGGCGCGCTGGTGCTGGCCGCCGGTGCCGTGCTCGCCTGGGCGCTCCCCGTGCCGAGCCTGCCGGCGCCCACGGGGGCGTGGCCGGTGGGGAGCGCGAGCTTCGTCCTCGACCTCGACCTGGAGGGTGAGGACGGGGCGCCGATCGGCGCGGGCGGCCGCACGATGGTGCGGCTGTGGTACCCGGCGGAGGGGATGGACGCGGCACCTTCCGCTTCGTGGGTCGAGGCCGCCGACCGCGTCCTGCCCGCGATGGCGACGTCGGGCGGGCTGCCGCGCTGGGCCTTCGGCCACTTCGCGCTCGTGCGCACCCACGCGGCGTGGGGCGCGCCGCTGGCCGCCCCCGAGGGGGCCGCGGGTTGGCCGGTCGCCACCTTCGACCATGGGCTGGGGGGCTTCCGGAGCCAGAACACCTTCCTCGCCGAGGAGCTCGCGAGCCATGGAGTCGTCGTGGTCGCCGTCGAGCACCCAGGCGGGAGCCTGATCACGGTGCTGCCCGATGGCCGCGAGCGGCCCTTCGAGCCGTTGCCGCGGGCGGACGACCCCGATTACGATGCCGCGGTGGAGGCGCTCGGCGCGCGTTGGACGGCCGAGACCGTCGCCGCGCTCGAGGCGCTCGCGGGTTCGCCGAGCGACGGGCCGCTGGCCCGCTTCGCTGCCGCGCTCGACCTCGGCCGCGTGGTCGCGATCGGCCACTCGACCGGTGGCGCGGTCGCCGCCGACGTCTGCCACGCGTGGGCCGGATGCCCGGTCGCCGTGGCGCTCGACGGCTGGTGGTTGCCGCTGGACGCCGACCGGCGCGCCGAGGGGCCGGCCAAGCCGGTGGTCTCGATCGCGTCCGACCCTGCGGTCGGCTACTTCGGGCGCGCGAACCGCACGGCGCTCGAAGGCTTCGCAGCGGCAGGCGCGGCGCCCGTCCTCGACTGGGTGCTGGAGGGCTCCGGCCACCACGACCTCAACGACACGGCGACGCTCAGCCCGATCGCCGACCGCTTCGGACACAGCACGGGGCCGGTGCCCGCCGCGCGCGCCTTCGGCGCGATCCGGGCCGTGGCGGTGGCCGCCGTCGAGGCCGCGACCTCGGTTCCGGCCGGTGCGGCGCGCGTCGAATCGACCCCACCCCGGGCCGACGACGCGACGTCGGCGCTCGTCGCGGCCGCGGTGCGGCGCGCGTCGGTGGACCATCCGGTGTTGGTGCCGGGCGACGTCGCGTTCGGCGCAGCGGCCGAAGCCACCGAGCGCTGAGGCCGACACCTCGGGTCAGACGACGGCGTCGCCCGGGACGACCGCGTCGGGGCCCGCCGGTGCGTCGCGCCGCGCCCACCGACGCACACCGGCGACGACCAGCCCGAGCACCGCGAGGACCACCACGAGCACGACCGACAGGGCGGCCGCGCGGTTCGTGTCGCCCCCCTGCTCCAGCCCGAAGACCAGCCAACCGAGGGTCTCGGAGCGCGAGCCGGCGAGTAGAGCTGAGAGCGAGATCTCGGAGAAGGCGTTGAGGAACACCAGCAGCCCCGCGACCAGCACCGTCGGCGCCATGACCGGGAGCAGCACGAAGCGCATCGCCTGCAGCGTGCCGGCGCCGTCGATGCGCGCGGCCTCCTCGAGCGCCGGATCGAGCTGCCGCCAGGCTGCGCCGATCGGCTGCAGCGCGAACGCCAGGTAGTGGCCGACGTAGGCGATCCCGAGCAGCCAGACGGTTCCGTACAGGCGTACGCCCGGGATGGGCGACGGAAGCCAGGCGAGCACCAGTGCGAGCGCGAAGACGATCCCGGGCAGCGCGTAGGGGAGGTCGACCAGCAGCTGCAGCGCGACGCCGCGGCCCCGCAACCGGACGAGCACGTAGCCGAGCGCGAGCGCGATCAGGGCGGCCAGGGCTGCGGCGCCGCCGGCGAGCAGCAGGCTGTGGGTGAGCGCACGGGGGAAGGCCTCGAGCCTCGTGAGCACGAAGGCGTAGTGGCGGAAGTCGAGGTTGTCGAGCGTGGGCGCCACCCCCACGGCCCGCACCAGGCTCGTCAGCACCATGGCGCCGAACGGCCCCAGCGTCATCAGGCCCCCCACGACGAACCACACCGCGCTGGCCAGGGGCCAACGCCAGCGGCCGAGCGGGTAGCGGTGCGGTGCTTCGAGCTGGGAGTCGAGCGCGTCGGCGCGCCGGTTCAGGCGCTGTTGGCCCCAGAGCGCGAGCAGCGCGGGGACGGCGAGCACCAACGCCAGTGCGGCCGCTTGGGCGAAGCCGCCCGACGCGAAGCTGGTCACGCGTTGGTACACGAGCGTGGTCAGCATCAGGAAGCGGGCCGGGATGCCGAGGAGCGCCGGTATGCCGAAGTTGCCCAGCGCCGCCAGGAACGCGAGCATCGCGGCGGCGAGCAGGTACGGGCGGAGCAGCGGCGCCAGGATCCGGGTGCCGACCGCGAGGAGCCCGGCGCCGTCGAGGCGCGCGGCCTCCTCGAGGCTCTTGGGCACCCGCGTGAGGCCCGCGCCGAGCGTCAGGTACGTGACCGGCAGCGCGAACACGGTCAGCAGCAGCACGATCCCGCCCTCGCCGTACAGCGTCCAGGGCGGCGCCGCGAGGTCGAAGGCGGCGCGCACCCAACGCGTCAGGATGCCGGCCGGGCCGGCCCAACCGAGCCAGGCGATCGCCAGGATCTGCGGTGGCACGATCAGCGGCACCAGCAGCAGCAGCCGCAGGCCGCGGCGGCCGGGGAGCGCGAGGCGTTCGAGCAGGAACACGAGGACCGCCCCGCCCAAGGTGGCGAACACCGACACCGTCGCGGCCACGCGCAGCGAGTGCTGGATCGCGCGGCGCGCCTGCGGGTTCTCGAGGAGCCAGCCGAGGGCCGTGGGGTCGAGGGCGCGCTGCACCAAGCGCACCAGCGGCAGCGCGCTGGTGAAGGCGAGCAGCACCAAGAGCCCCGCCAGCGCGAGGCCGGCGGGGCTCAGGACCGCGCGCACGAAGCGCGCTGGGTGCGATCGGTTCAACGGGGGTTCGGCGTTACTCGCCGAACAGCGTGGCGAAGCGCTCCTTGTCGGCGTCGCGGGTCGCGGCGAGCTCGGCCGGGGCGGCGGTCAGGAGGGTGAGGTCGGCGAGCGCCGGGAAGCCCGCCGGCGGCGCGACGTCGGCGCGCAGCGGCATGTAGCCCATGCCCACGGCGACGCGCTGGCCCTCGACCGACAACAGGAAGTCGACGAACGCGCGGGCGGCCTCAGGGTTGGCCGTCCCTTTGACGATGCCTACGGGCTCGGTGATCACCGGCACGCCTTCGCTCGGGTAGAGGACGCCGACCGGCGAGCCCTCGAGCGCAGCGCGAATAGGCAGGAAGTCGACGACCATGCCGTACGGGCGCTCGCCGTTGGCCACGGTGCGCAGCACCGCGCCGTTGCCCTGGGTAAGGAAGGGGTCGTTGGCGGCGAGCGTGGCGTACCAGTCCCAGCCGAGGCGCGCGTCGCGCGTCATGACGCCCAGGTTGTACGCGGCGGCCCCGGAGTACGAGGGGCTCGGCATGACGACCTGGCCGGCGGGCAGCGTGGCGAGCTCGGCCCAGCTCGCGACCGGGTCGCTCACGAGGTCGGTGTTGTAGGTGATCAGCGTCGCCAGGATCTTCGTGCCGTAGTAATAGCCGTCCGGGTCCGCGTACGCGGCACCGATCGCGTTCGCCGAGATCGAGCGGTAGGGCTCGAGCAGGTCGCGCTCCTTGAGGAGCTCGAAGGTGGGGGCGTCGGCGACGAGCAGCACGTCGGCCTGCGGGGCGCCGGCCTCGACTTCGAGAAGGAAGCGGGCGATCACCTGCTCGGTGCCGGAGCGGAACACCTCGACGTCCACGCCGGGGTAGGCCGCCTCGAACGCGGCGACCGTGGTCGCGGCGTCGGCGTCGGGCTGCGACGTGTACAGGCGGAGCGTGCCGCTGGGTTGCGCGAACGCGGCGCCGAGGGCGAGGGCGAGCAGTAGGGCGAGGGTGCGGAACATGGGTCCTCCGTGGGATGCGGCGCGGTTCGCCGAGTCAGGGTCCGGTCAGGTCGCGCCCGTGGCGCGCCGGTCGCGGCCGGGTCGGAGCGGTCGAGCCAGGATAGCCGTCGGGCGGCACCCGGGGAGGGCGAGCGGGCCCACCGTCGCGGCGAACCGACCCGGGTACCGCGTCCGGGGCGCTGCGCCGAAGGTACGGCGTCGTCGTCAGGGTTCGGTCAAGGCGACCGGTCCGGCCCCTGCCGCAGCGCGGCTCGGGTACGCCGTCGCGTCGAGGCCGGTCGCGCTCCGGTAC
>JAABRX010000159.1 GCA_011390675.1 Trueperaceae bacterium
GGCAAGGGGTTCGCGATCGGCGCGGCGGCGCTCGCGGCGCTGACGATCCTGGCGGCCTACGTGCAGACGGTCGCCGCTCTGCGGCCCGGCTTCGTGCTCTCGTTCGACGACCCGCGGGTCCTGCTCGGCATGCTTGCGGGTGGCGCCGTGCCCTTCGTGGTGGCGTCGCTCACGATCCGCGCGGTGGGCGACGCTGCGCTCGCGATCATCGCGGAGATCCGCCGCCAGTTCCGCGAGATCCCAGGGCTTCTCGAGGGCACCGGGAAGCCCGACGCCGCCCGTTGCGTCGACCTCGCGACGCAGGCAGCGCTGCGCAAGATGGTGCTCCCCGGCGCGCTCGCGGTGGCGACGCCGGTGGTGGTGGGCTTCGCGTTCGGCCCCGAGGTCCTGGGCGGGATGCTCGGCGGCGCGCTGGTGACGGCCGTGCTGCTCGCCCTGATGATGGCGAACGCCGGCGGTGCGTGGGACAACGCCAAGAAGTACATCGAGGCCGGCCACTTCGGCGGCAAGGGCTCGGCCGCGCACCACGCCTCGATCGTCGGCGACACCGTGGGCGACCCCTTCAAGGACACGGCGGGGCCGTCGCTCAACATCCTGATCAAGCTGATGGCGATCGTGTCGTTGGCGATCGCGCCGCTGTTGTGACGGTGGCTGTGGCGTGACCATGCAGGTGCTCGACCTCGTCCACCGTGCGCCCCGCCCCGAGCCCTGGGCGGAGGGCGACAACATCCCGTGGAACGAGCCGGGCTTCAGTGCCCGGATGCTGCGCGAGCACCTGTCGCAGGCGCACGACCACGCCAGCCGCCGCAGCGCCAAGATCGACCGTCAGGTGGCCTGGATCCACGGTGCGCTGCTGAACGAGACCCCATCACGCGTGCTCGACCTCGGGTGCGGGCCGGGGTTGTACGCAGCGCGCCTCGCCGCCCTCGGCCACGGCTGCCACGGCGTCGACTTCTCGCCGGCCTCGATCCGGTACGCGCGCGAGCGCGCCGCCGCGGACGGGTCGGATTGCACGTACGTCGAGGGCGACGTGCGCACGGCCGACTTCGGCCGCGACCACGACCTCGCGATGCTGCTCTACGGGGAGCTGAACGTCTTCGCGCTCGACGACGCCCGGCTGATCCTGCGCAAGGCGCGCGCGGCGCTGCGCCCTGGCGGGCGGCTCCTCCTGGAGCCGCACCCGCTCGCGACGATCGAGGCCATCGGGGCGAAGCCCTCGACCTGGTGGACGGCGGCGTCCGGGCTGTTCGCCGACACCCCGCACATCGTGCTGGAGGAGCACGCCTGGCACGCCGAGCGGTTGGCGGCGACCGTGCGCATCTACGTCGTCGACGCAGCCACGGGCGCGGTGGAGCGCCACGCGCAGACGTTCCAGGGGTACGACGACGCGGCCTACCGGGAGTCGTTGGCGAGCGCCGGGTTCGATCGCGTGACGTTCCACGCGTCGCTGACGGGTCGAGACGAGGAAGCCGAGGAGGGGTTGTTCGGGATCACGGCGCGGGTCGCGGCGGACGACGAGGGTTGAGGCCTCGGCGCCCCGCGGCGCCGCCCCACCCCCCGAGCATCTGACCGTTCGTTGACACGCGGCCCGTACCTTCGGAGTGAACCAGCGGCCGCTCGCGCGGCCGCGATCCCTGCTTCGGAGGTACCTCCATGAACGCACGCTTGCGCACGCTGCTCCTCGCGATCGCCGCGCTCGCCACGCTCGGCGTCGCCGCCGCCCAGGCCGACTGCCCGCGCGGCACCCTCGCCGACCGCTTCTGCGACGTCGACGGCGACCTGCTCGCCGACGTCCCGACCGATCCGGCCGACCTGATCGACCCCGACACGCTGATCTTCGCCTACACCCCGGTCGAGGACCCCGCCGTCTACCGCGACGTCTGGTCGGGCTTCCTCGAGCACCTCGAGGCCGTGACCGGCAAGTCGGTCCAGTTCTTCGCGGTCGACTCGAACGCCGCCCAGCTCGAGGCGATGCGCGCGGGCCGGCTCCACGTCGCCGGCTTCAACACGGGCAGCGTGCCGTTCGCGGTCAACACCGCCGGCTTCCGGCCGTTCGCGATGATGGCCGCGGCCGATGGCTCGTTCGGCTACGAGATGGAGATCATCGTGCCGGCCGACAGCGACATCGAGTCGCCGGCCGACCTCGCCGGCCGGTCCGTCGCCTTCACCTCGCCGACCTCGAACTCGGGCTTCAAGGCGCCCAGCGCGCTGCTCGACAGCGAGTTCGGCTTGGTCGCGGACCGCGACTTCACCGCCAGCTTCTCGGGGGGCCACGACGCCTCGATCCTCGGCGTCGCCAACGGCGACTACGAGGCCGCGAGCATCGCGAACTCGGTCAAGAGCCGCATGATCGAGCGCGACGTCTTCGATCCGGCCGACATCCGCGTCGTCTACACCTCGCAGACCTTCCCGACCACCGCGTACGGCCTGGTGTTCGACCTCGATCCCGAGCTGGCCGCGAAGATCCAGGAAGCCTTCTTCAGCTTCGACTGGGCGGGCAGCGCGCTCGAAGAGGAGTTCGCCCAGAGCGGCGAGGCGCAGTTCATCCCGATCACCTACCTCGAGTTCTGGGCGGTCATCCGCCAGATCGACGAAGCCAACGGCGTCGTCTACGAGTAACGAGCCCGAGACGTCGACGCGTCCGGTCCGCTCCCCGCGGGCCGGACGCGCTCGTACCGCCCCCCTGCATCCGATCGAGGAAGGCATGCTGGAGATCCAAGGACTCGTCAAGCGCTACCCGACCGGCGATCGCGCGCTCCGCGGCGTCGACCTGAGCGTGCCCGAAGGCCAGGTGATGGCGCTCATCGGGCCCTCGGGCGCCGGGAAGAGCACGCTCATCCGCTGCGTCAACCGCCTCGTCGAACCGACCGAGGGCCGCGTGGCTCTCGATGGCGAGGACCTCACGCACCTCGGCCCGCGGGCCTTGCGCCGCGTGCGGCGTCAGATCGGCATGATCTTCCAGGAGTTCGCGCTGGTCGAGCGCCTCAGCGTCATGGAGAACGTGCTGTCGGGGCGCCTGGGGTACGTCGGCTTCTGGCGCAGCACCCTGCGGCGCTTCCCGCAGGCCGACGTCGACCAGGCCTTCGAGCTGCTCGACCGCGTCGGCCTCGGGGGGTTCGAGGACAAGCGCGCGGACGCGCTCTCGGGCGGCCAACGGCAGCGCGTCGGCATCGCGCGGGCGCTGATGCAGGCCCCCAAGCTCTTGCTGGTCGACGAGCCGACGGCCAGCCTCGACCCCAAGACCAGCCGCCAGATCATGCGGCTGATCACCGAGCTCGCCCTGGAGCGCCGCGTCGCCACGATCATCAACATCCACGACGTGGCGCTGGCCAAGCGCTTCGTGCCGCGCATCGTCGGGTTGCGCGAGGGCGAGGTCGTCTTCGACGGCGCGCCGGCGGCGCTCGACGCCGCGCGCCTGACCGACATCTACGGCGATGAGGACTGGGACGAGACGCCCGAAGTCGACGTCGACGAAGCCGACCCCGCCGAGCCGACCGGGGCCATCGCGTGACCGTGGCCACCGGCGCCGCCGGGCGCCGGCGCTGGACGCCGCGCCCGCTCATCCCCAACCCCACCGTCCGCTGGCTCGTGCGGCTCTTGGTGCTCGCGTACCTCGCCGCGGTGCTCCTGACGGTGGACGTCAACTGGGTCCGCGTCGCCGAGGGGATCGAGCGCAGCGGCCGGCTCCTGGGTCAGTTCCTGCAACCCGACTTCGGCAGCCGTTGGCGCGACATCCGCATCGGCATCCTCGAGAGCATCACGATGACGGTGGTCGCCACGGCCGCCGGGGTGCTGATCGCGATCCCGGTGAGCCTCGGGGCGGCGCGCAACCTGGCGCCGCTGCCGATCTACCTCCTCACCCGCGCCTACATCGCCCTGTCGCGCACCTTCCCCGAGGTGATCGTGGCCATCGTGTTCGTGGTGATGATGGGCTTCGGCCCGTTCGCCGGCCTGCTCACGCTCACGTTCGCCTCGGTCGGCTTCATCGCCAAGCTCCTCGCCGAGGACATCGAGGACATCGACGCGGGCCAGCTCGAGGCCATGCGCGCGACCGGCGCCACCTGGTGGCAGGTCGTCGCCTACGCCGTGGTGCCGCAGGTGATGCCGCGCTTCGTCGGCCTGTCGGTGTACCGGCTCGACATCAACTTCCGCGAGTCGACCATCTTGGGCATCGTCGGGGCGGGCGGCATCGGCGCGACGCTCACCACCGCCATGTCGCGCTACGACTTCGACAGCGCCGGCGCCATCCTGATCATCGTCATCGGCATCGTCCTCGCGCTCGAGTACCTCTCGGGGTACGTGCGATCGGCGGTGCAGTGATGCCCGTCCGGACCGTCGCGGGACGCCGGGTGTGGCAGCGCCGCACCGGACGCGCCAACGCGCTCGCCTTCACGGTCGGCGTCGCGCTGCTGGGCCTGGTGCTCTGGAGCTGGCAACTCATCGCCGAACAGACCATCTGGATCTTCGTCCAGGACGCACCCGAGCAGGCGATGAACCTGTTCGGGCGGATGCTGCCACCGCGTTGGGCGTACGCCGAGGTCCTGGTGCGACCGCTCTGGGACACGCTCAACATCGCCACCATCGGCACCCTCGCGGCGCTGGTCCTGGCCGTGCCGGTGGCCTTGCTGGCGGCGCGCACCACCACCCCCCATCCGGCGGTGCGGGCGGCCGCGCTGCTGGTCATCGTCGCCTCGCGCTCGATCCACTCGCTCGTGTGGGCGCTGGTCCTGGTGTTCGTGGTCGGCCCGGGCGTGTTCGCCGGGATCCTCGCGATCGCCTTGCGCTCGGTCGGCTTCATCGCCAAGCTGCTCAACGAGGCGATCGAAGAGACCGACCCCAAGCCGATCGAGGCGATCCGGTCCACGGGCGCGGGTCGCGGCGAGACGATCACGTACGGCATCGTCCCGCAGGTGCTGCCGGCGTTCGCGGGGATCACCGTGTTCCGCTGGGACATCAACATCCGCGAGGCGACCTTCCTGGGCCTGGTCGGCGCCGGCGGCATCGGCCTGCAGCTCAATGCCTCGATCAACTCCTTGCGCTGGGCCGACGCCAGCGTGATCCTGGTGGCGATCTTCGCGCTGGTGCTGGTGAGCGAGTGGGTGTCGGCGAAGGTGCGGGCGGCGATCACCTGACGACAACGACGCCGGCCGGGCCTCCCGGTGCTCGAATCAGAACCCCGCTTGCCACCGTTCGAGCTTTCGGGGTAGGTCGAGCAGCCCCAGGATGTCGGCGAAGGAGAAGCGCTCTTCGTCGCCGATCACCACGGTGGTGGGCACCCCGCCGCCGCCGGTCTGCACGACGGTGACGACGCAGACCGCCTCGCTCGGACCGAGCGCGCCGGCGGCCACGACGCGGTGGTGGAGGCGCGAGAAGGGTTCGAAGAAGGCGACGTCCACCGTGCGGACCGGCTCGGGGCCAGCACCGCAGTCGACCGTCGCCGTGAAGCGAGCCGCGCGGCCGGCGTCGTCGTCGAGCACCAGCACCTGGACGGGGACAGCGCGGTCGATCGGGTCGACGTGGAAGGTCCATGGCTCGCGCGGGATCGACTGCACGTAGAAGGCCTTCGACACCGCCGGCGCGGCCACGGGCACCGGCTCGCCCGCCTCGGGGAAGAACGGTGCGTGCGCCCAGGACGAGGCGAGCAGGGCCAGGGTGAGCAGGGCGAGCAGGCGGCGAGGCATACCGCAGGTGTACGGCGTCGGCCGATGAGGAACCGTGGGCTGAGGCGGGGTCGCTTCGACGTCGAGGGTGGGCGATCGGGCGGAATCGCCTTGACGCCGCCCATGGCCGTGCCCTACCGTCACCGCACCATGAGCAACCTCGCCGGATACCGCTACCGTGGCGCGCGTGCGCTGGTGCTGCTGCACGAGCGCGAGCTGCGCGCCTTCCTCGCCACCTTCCGACGTGCGCAAGCCTGGGGGGTGACGCTGCCCGAGACCGAGGACAAGGACTACGCCTCGCTCGAGGCGCTGCTGCGGCACGTGCTCGGCGCGGCGGGTGGGTACCTGAAGTGGACGGCCAAGGTCCTGGAGCTTCCCGACCCCGGCGTCGACAAGGTGCCGTCGGTCGAGGCGATCGACGCCGAGGCCGAGGCGTACCTCGAGCACGTGCTCGACCGCTGGTGGTCGCCGCTGCGCGACATACCCGAGAAGGACTTCGAAGAGGCGCACCCGTCGAACTGGGGGACGCCGCACAGCGTGGAAGCGATGCTCGAGCACGCGGTGGTGCATCCGATGCGGCACGCGTTCCAGCTCGAGGAGCTGATGGGCGACGGAGCGCGCGAAGCGACGGGCTGAGCGACGCCGTCAGCGGGCGTGGACGACCGGATGCGCCGTGATCGCTGCGCGCTCCACGGCCACGGACCCGTGGTCCTTGAGCTCCGCGTCCAGGCCGTGCTTGCTCGCGAACCGGGCGAAGCGCGCCCGTCGGTCCGCCGTGACGTGGCGCGAGCGGTTGCCCGCGTGCTGCCGGTACGCGACGCCCAACCCGGGGAGCCGCGCGACCGGCACGCCGACGCCGACGACGCGCAGGTGCCAATCCCAGTCGTAGTACCCGTCGAGCTCGCGGTCGAACGGCCCGAGCGCTTGGTGCAGCTCCTTGGGGTAGGCCAGACCGGCGGTGAGGACGGTGTTGTCGCGGCGCAGGGTCGCGGCGTCGACCGGGAGGTCGAACGGGATGCGCCCGCGCTCCACCGGCACCACGGGGTCGCCGTCCGCGACCTCCACCAGCCAACCGCCTCGGGTCACGAGGGCGGGGCCGTCGGCGAGCGCATCGACCACCAAGCTCAGATGGTCGGTGTCCTCGAGCCAGTCGTCGTCGTCGAGCCAGAGCACCACGGCACCGCTGGCTGCCTCGACCGCCCAGTTGCGGGCGTCGACCTGCCCCCGGCCAGGGTTGCGGAGGGTGAGGATGCGCGGGTCGCCCCAGTCGCGCACCGCGTCGAGCCCCTCGCCCTCGCCGTCGTCGACGACGATCGCCTCCCAGTCGGGGTAGCGCTGCGCCCGCAGCGAGGCGAGGGCGTGGCGCAGCCCGTTGGGGCGCCGGTAGGTGGGCACGATCGCGCTGACCCGCATACCATGAGGGTACGGAAGGGGCGTCAGGTGGCGGTCAGCGCTTGGCGAAGCGGCCCGGGTCGCCCGCCGAACTGACCTGTTGCTGACGCGAACGGTGTACGAAGCGCCATGGACCACGCGCTCGCCCGCGACCCGAACGCTCTGCTCGACGTCGTGCTGGAACTCCGCAGCGAGATCGACGAGGAAGCCGCACGCCGCCTCGCGGTCTGGGGCGTCGCGGACGCCGAACCGCAGGTGCGCGCGAGCGCCGAGAACCTGGCGCGGTACCTGGCGCTGCGCCGACGCGACCTCGCGGGGCTGCAACGAGCCCTGGTCGAGCTCGGCCTCTCGTCCCTCGGGCGCTCGGAGGCGCGGGTGCGGCCCCAACTCGACGCGGTCGCGGCCACGCTCGCCGCGCTCGCCGGACGGACCGACGCGCCGCCGCGGCCGGACGCGGACGCGGTGTGGCAGGGCGATCGCCTGCTCCACGCGCGGGCGCTCGAGGCCTTGGGGCCGCAGCCGCGCGACCGGCGCGTGCGGGTGATCGCGACGCTGCCGTCCGAGGCGGCCGAAGACCCCGACCTGGTGGCGCGCCTGCTGGCCGCCGGCGCCGACGGCGTCCGCATCAACGCGGCCCACGACGGCCCCGAGGCGTGGCGCGCGATGGCGGCGCACGCCCGCGCCGCCGCGGCGGACCAGGGCCGCTCGGTGTTCGTCGAGGTGGACCTCGCCGGGCCCAAGGTGCGGGTCGCGGAGGGGGCACCCGACGGGAAGCAGCGCGTCGGCGACGCGCTGTGGCTGGCCGGCACGGGCTGGCGTCCCGCCGACGACCTCGGCGAACCCACGGTGGCCCTCACCCTCCCCGGGCTGCTGGCGGACGTGCGGGTCGGCGACCAAGTCTGGTTCGACGACGGCCGCTTGGGCGGCCGGGTGGAGTGGATCGACGCCGCGGTGCCGCGCGACGAGCGCGCCGCGCCCGGCGTGCCCGAGGTCGCCGTGCTCGTGCGCGTCACGCACGTGCTGCGCCGCGGTCAGCGGGTGCGCGTCGGCAAGGGCGTGAACTTTCCCGACACCGTGATCGCCGAGGTGGTGCCGACGGCCGACGACCTGGCCGCGCTTCCTACGGCCGTGTCGATCGCCGACGCGATCGGGTTCTCGTTCGTGCAGCGCCCGGGCGAAGTGGACGCCCTGCACGACGCCATCGCCGCGCTCGCGCCCGCGCGCTTGCCGGCGCTCGTCCTCAAGGTCGAGACGCGGCTCGCCGTGAGCTCCCTGCCTTCCCTGATCGTCGCCGCGTTGCGCCGCGGCCCGGCCGCCGTGATGATCGCGCGGGGCGACCTGGCGGTGGAGCTGGGCTTCGAGCGCCTCGCGGAGGTGCAGGAGGAGCTCCTGTGGATCTGCGAGGCCGCCCACGTGCCGGCGATCTGGGCGACGCAGGTGCTCGAGGGGGTGGCCAAGCACGGCATGCCGACGCGCGCCGAGGT
>JAABRX010000160.1 GCA_011390675.1 Trueperaceae bacterium
CGCATCGCCATGTCGGCGGTGGACATCATCGGGGCGTGCCGCTTGGTGGGGTCGTGCGCGTCGGGGACCAGCGTGGCGGCCGCCGGGTCGGTGGGGCGCCACTGCCAGGCGCCGGCCGGGCTCTTGTGGACCTCCCACTCGAAGCCGAAGAGCATGTCGAAGTAGCCCATGTCCCACTTGGTGGGGTTGGGCGTCCAGGCGCCCTCGAGGCCGCTGGTGATCGTGTCGCCGCCCTTGCCGCTGCCGTAGCTGCTGCGCCAGCCGAGGCCGAGCTCGTGCATCGGGGCGGCCTCGGGATCGGGGCCGACGTGCGCGGCGCTGGCGGCGCCGTGGGTCTTGCCGAACGTGTGGCCGCCGGCGGTCAGGGCGACCGTCTCCTCGTCGTTCATGGCCATGCGCGCGAAGGTCTCGCGGATGTCGCGGGCCGAGGCGAGCGGGTCGGGCTTGCCGTTCGGGCCCTCGGGGTTGACGTAGATCAGCCCCATCTGGACGGCGGCGAGGGGATCCTCGAGGTCGCGATCGCCGGTGTAGCGCTCGTCGCCGAGCCACTCGGCCTCCTTGCCCCAGTAGACGTCCTTCTCGGGCTCCCACACGTCCGTGCGGCCGCCCCCGAAGCCGAAGGTCTTGAAGCCCATCGACTCGAGCGCGACGTTGCCGGTGAGGACCATCAGGTCGGCCCAAGAGATCGCCTTGCCGTACTTGCGCTTGATGGGCCACAGCAGCCGGCGCGCCTTGTCGAGGTTGGCGTTGTCCGGCCAACTGTTGAGCGGCGCGAAGCGCTGGCTGCCCGAGGACGCCCCACCGCGGCCGTCACCGGTGCGGTAGGTGCCGGCGCTGTGCCAGGCCATGCGGATGAAGAGCCCGCCGTAGTGGCCGTAGTCCGCCGGCCACCAGTCCTGCGAGTCGGTCATGAGCGCGTGCAGGTCGCGCTTGACGGCCGCCAGGTCGAGCTCGGCGAACGCCTTCGCGTAGTCGAAGTCCGGGTCCATCGGGTCCGACAGGCTCGAGTGCTGTCGGAGGATGTCGAGGTTCAGCTGGTTCGGCCACCAGTCGCGGTTCGATCGGGTCCTCGGCATCGCGCTGCCGTGTGCCGGGCACTTGCTTGCGTCGCTCACGGTTGCTCCAATCGTCCCCCGCTCGCCTGCACGAGCTCTGCCTGCCGAACGGAGGGGTGGGTGGGAGGCGCCGGCGCGGCCGGTCGCCTCGGGCGCACCCAGGATACGGGGTGGCGGCGCGGGGGAGGGTGAGTTGGGGGCGCGTAGGCCGCGGTGACGTTCGTACGTCGCGTTCGTTGACGGTCATGTCGTCGTGGCCGGCGGCCCCACCCGATGACGCGGCCCTTGACGGCCGCCGGTCCGTGCCCTGTACCTGACCTGTCCCCGCCTGACCGAGAGCTTCCCTCGGGGTCATGGCGCAGGAGCGGACCGGCGACCGAGACTGAGATCGATCGACGGCGATGGGTCGTCCTTCTTTCTCGCACGCGCCCGGGATCGACAGGCCTGGCACGCAGGGGATGTCGAAGCTGGTTCCGGCGCAGTGGGTTCTACCCAAGCGGGCGTGCCGCTTCTGACGAGTGCAGGAGAACATCATGCGTGTCAAGCGAAGCACGATTCTGGTCCTCGCGGCATGGCTCGCCTTGCTCCCCGGCTGTGGACGGGTGACGACGTCCGTCGAGCAGCGTGACGCGCTCCTGCCCACGGAGGTCGCGACGCAGGCGCTGTCCTGGAACATCGAGACGCTCGACGTCAGCGGCATGCCCTACGGGCCCGTGGCGATGGCCTCGGGAAGCGACGGCACGCACCACATCGCCTTCTACGAGAACGTCGACGACGTCTTGAGGTACGTGTCGGGCCAGAGCGCCAGCTGGAGCGATGCCGAGACGGTCGGAAGCGCCCACGACACGGTCTTGGACAGCGGGTCCGTGTCGATGGTCCTCGGCAGCGACGATGTCCCACGCATCGGCTACTACGCCCCTGGAGGCGCACTCGCCTACGCGACCCGCGCCGATGGCGCCTGGCCGGTCACGGCCGACGTCGTCAGCCCGTACGCCACCTACATCTCACTCGCTGTGGACGTCGACGGCACGACCCACGTCGTGTTCACGGATTCGTCCGGGCTGCATCACGCCGAGCAGACGAGCGACGGATGGAGCGTTTCGACCGTGCTTGCGAACCCGGCGAGCGGGAACGTCGGCAGCGGCGCCGTGGCGTTGGACGGCGAGGGCCATCCGCAGGTCGCGGTCATGTGGACCGAGTACGTGTTCCCGACCCTTTGGGCCAAGCTGGGGTACGCCGAGGCGGCCTACGACGCCGACGGCCGGATCACGTGGTCGCCGGTGACGGTGGTAGCCGCCTATGCGAGCGCCGCGTCCGCGGGTGTTACCGCCCTGGCGCTCGACGGCTCGGACCATCCGCACGTCGCCTACCGCTCGGGGTCCGGGCACCTGACGTACGTCACCCATGACGGCTCGGCCTGGGGCGCGCCCGAGCTCGTCGACGCGGCGGACTCGTACCACCCTTCCATCGCCCTCGATGGCAGCGGGGACCCGCACGTCGCGTACCTCGTTCGTCCGGCGGGAGCCTCGACCGAGACCATGCACTACGGCGTTCGCGGCGACAACGGGTGGAGCACCGAAACCGTCGACGAGGCGGGCGATGCGGGGGCCCCATCGCTCGCGGTCGACGCGTTCGATCGGCCGCACATCGCTTACATCTTGGACACCGGGACCGCCAACACGCTCAGGTACGCGACGGTGGCCGATCCGGTGGCCGGCTACGTCGTATCGAACGGCAACGACGCCGGCGAAGGCTCGCTGCGCCAGATGGTGCTCGACGCGCCCGCGGGCGCGACCATCACCTTCGCGAGCGACGTTTCCGTCGTGACCTTGACCTCCGGCTCGCTCGAGCTGACCAAGGACGTGACGATCGCCGGGCCCGAGGCCGGAACCGTGACGATCCGCGGTGGCGAGGGCTTCGCCTACACCGTGGTGCGGGTGCCGGTCGCCGGCGTGGACGTGGTGTTCCGCAACCTGACCATCACGGGCGGGCAGGCGGACGGCACGTATGCCTACGGCGGCGGCATTCGGGTCGATTGGCCCGGCGCGTGGACCTTGCCGCAAACCGAGCCCCCTTCGCTGCGCCTCGAACGCTGCACGGTGAGCGGCAACACCGCCCACGTGGGCGGCGGGCTGTACGTCGAGGGCAACCTCACCATCGACGCGTCGACCGTGAGCGGGAACTACGCCGGCTCGATGGGCGGCGGCATCGAGTACACCGGTACCGACCTCGACGAGACGTGGACCTACACCGCGGCGGCCACGATTCGCAACAGCACCTTCAGTGGGAACATCGCGGAGTCGGGTGGCGCGGCCCTGAACAACTACTCGGGTGAGGTGACCCTACTGTTCACGACGATCACCGGCAACCGGGCCACCAAGACCAGCGACGGTGGCGGCATCTACGCGTCCGAGGATGCCGCGACCCGCACGCGCCTCAAGGGATCGATCGTCGTCGGGAACACGAGCTGGTGGATGGGCGAGCTGGCGGACGACATCAGCGGCGGCGGCACCAACCTCCACTACGAGAGCCTGGGCTACAACCTGATCGGCGCAGGCAGCGGACGCGTCGACTTCGACGTGCAGTTCCGGATGCCCGGCGACCTCACCGGCGTGACCGACGGCGGCCTCGGAGCGCTCGCCGACAACGGCGGCCCCACCCTCACTCACGCGCTCGCCGCGACGAGCCTGGCGATCGGCCGGGTTCCGTCGGCGGCTTGCACCGATCTCGCCGGCACCGACCTCGGAAGCGACCAGCGCGGCGAAGCGCGCCCCTTCGGGACCAACTGCGACGCCGGAGCCGTCGAATCGACCGAGGCGATCACGAGCTACGCCCTCGACGTGACGGCGTCGCCGCCCGAGGGTGGCAGCGTCAGCGGGGCCGGCACGTACGCCGCGGGCACCACGGCGAACCTCACCGCCACGCCCGCGAGCCACTGGCATCTCGTGGACTGGCGCGGCGACGCCGCGGGCACCGACGCCTCGGTGACCGTCGCGATGGACGGGAACAAGTGGGCCACCGCGACGTTCGCCCCCGACCTGTACCTGGTGCAGACCGCGATCGACCCCGTCGGCGCTGGGTCGGTGCTCCGAGATCCCGCACCCGCCGACGGGTTGTACCCGTACGGCGCCACCCTCACGCTCGACCCGGTCGCAGCCGAGGGCTATGCCTTCTCGTACTGGAACACCGACCCAGATGCCAACGACGATCCGTGGACCGTCACCGTCACGGGCGCGACGACGTACACCGCGCACTTCGTGCCGCTGCATGAGTTGACGCTGGAAACCCTCCCCACCGACTGCCTTGGTTGTGCCATCGTCGCGAACCCGGCGCTGGCCGCTTACCGCGACGGGGCGATCGTCGTGTTGACGGCGGTCCCCGCCACCGGCTGGAGTTTCGTCGAGTGGGCCGGTGTCGACGCCGCCAACGGCACCACCGCGACGGTCACGATGAATGCCGATCGGACCGTCACGGCGACCTTCGCGCAGAGCCTGTTCACCGTCACCTCGTACACGGTGGGCCAAGGCACGGTCGAAATGTCGCCCGACCAGGACGCGTACTCGGCGGGTACGATGGTGACCCTGACGGCGAAGCCCGATGCCGACTGGCGCTTCGATCACTGGAACGATGACGCCGCGTGGGTTGGCAACCCGACGGTCATCGAGGTGAGCGGCAACATGGACATGACCGCCCACTTCGTCCAGACCGTCGACTTCGTGCCGACATGGCAGGGCGAGGGTGTCGTGACCGTGGATCCGCCGACCGGACCGTACGACGTCGGGGACACCGTCACCGTCACGGCGACCCCTGCTGAGGGCTGGTTCTTCCAGATGTGGACAGGCGATCTCGCTGGGGCGCCCGCGACCACGGTCATCACCCTCTACGAGGGCGTCTCGGTCGAGGCGGTCTTCCAGCCCCTCCTCGGCCCGATGGTGACCATCGAGCTCGACGGCGATGGCTACGTCATCAGTGAGCCAGTCGGCATCGACTGCCATGCGTCGGGCGCCAGCACCTGCGTGGCCTCGTTCCCGAAGAACACGAAGCTGACGCTGTTCGGCGTGGCCGCTGACGGCGCCGCGTTCCTGCGCTGGACCGGTTCGGTGACGGGAATCGAGCCCGACCTCGACCTCCGTCTCCGCGAGAACGTGGAGCTGACGGCCCACTTCGTCGCCCTGAACGGCGCGGTGGTCGCGATCGACCCGACGGGCTCCTTCCGCGGCAACACGGCCATCGTGTCGGGGTCCCTGATTTGCGAGTCCGATAGCTACGACCTCGACGTGTCCATCGCCCAGGTGGTGCCTGTCAAGAAGGGCGATCCCGTGACGATCTCGGCCTCCACCACCGTGGTCGGTGCCGTGTGCGGCCAGCCCTGGATGGCCACGCTCGTCGCCGACACCGGTCGCTTCACTCGCGGTGAGGCGGAGGTGACCGTGATCGTCGATGGCGAGACCAAGACGAGGACCGTCGAGCTGCGCTGATCGTCGCTCGATGGGTTGCGGGGCCGGGCGCTGACGAGCGTCCGGCCCCGCCGTGACTACGCCTCGACCTCGCCCACCATCCCCAACAGCGCGTCCACGAAGACGTCGAAGTCCTCGAACGTCGAGCGGTGGTTGCCGATGGCCACCCGCAGGCAGTACTTCCCGTCGAGGGTCGTGTACGACGGCACCGCGACCCCGCTCTCGTGCATGCGCATGAGCAGCTCGCGGTTGAGCACGTCCAGGCGATCCTCGCTCCAGCCCTCGGGGCGGACGCGGAAGCAGACGATGTCGAGGCCGACCGGCGTCATCAACTCCAGCTGCGGCTCGCGTTCGATGCGCGCCGCCAGGTGGTGGGCCTGGTCGACGTTGCGCTGCATCATCCGGCCGTACACGTCCACGCCGCGGTCCATCCACGACAGCCAGACCTTGAGCGCCTTGAAGTCGCGGGAGGTCTCGAGGCCGAAGTCGGTGAGCCACGTCGCGCCGCCCGCGAGGCCGCGCGGCGCGTGCGCCAGGTAGGCGGGCGACGTCTCGAAGGTGGCGCGCTGCGCCGCCGCGTCGCGCACGAGCACCAGACCCGCCTCGAAGGGCACGTGCATCCACTTGTGCAGGTCGAGGGCGATCGAGTCGGCCCGCTCGATGCCGCGCAGGAGGGGTGCCAGCGCGGGCGCGAGGCCGATCATCGCCCCGATGGCGCCGTCGACGTGGAAGCGCAGGCCCTCCTCGGCGCACAGGTCGGCGATGGCGTTCAGGTCGTCGATCGCGCCGGTGTTGATGGTGCCGGCGTTGCCGATGACGAGGAAGGGCTTGCGCCCGGCCGCGCGGTCCTCGTGGACGGCTCGACGCAGGGACGCGAGGTCGATGCGGTACGCGGCGTCGGTGGGGATGAGGCGCAGCGCGTGGGCCCCGAGCCCGAGGAGCTCGGCCGAGCGCTGGTGGCACGAGTGCACCTCCACCGACGCGTACGCCACGAGCGGCTCCGGGATGGCGGCGATGCCCTCCGCGCGGACGTCGACGCCGGCATGCACGTGACGCGCGACGGTCCAACCCACCAGGTTGGCCATCGACGCGCCGCCGACCATCAGCCCGCCAGCGTCCAGCGGGAAGCCGAGCAGCTCGGCGCACCAGCGCACCACCTGCTGCTCGACGCGCACCGCCGCGTGGTTGCCGCCGCCGAGGTTGGGGTTGGACGCCGCCGCGAGGAAGGCGCCGAGCGCGCCGACCATGGTGCCGTTGCCCGCGTACCAGCCCCAGAAGCGCGGGTGGTCGTTGCCCATCAGGTACGGCCGGACGTCGGCGCGGTAGCGTTCGTAGGCGGCCTCGGCACCGACACCCGTGCGCGGCGCGGAGGCCTCGAAGCTCGCCGCGAGGGCTTCGGGCATCGGGCGCCACACCGGTCGCTCGGGCAGTCGGGCCAGGTCATCGAAGGCGTCGTCCACCATCCGATGCGCCAGCGCTCGCAGACCTTCGATGTCGGCGGGGTCGAGGGTCTCGTGCGCGGCGGTGATCTCGGCGGGGTCGACCATGATGGGCCTCCAGGGTTCGCGGGTGTCGTCGCACAGACCTGGGCTGACGGTCGTTGCGGTCGTGGCCGGCAGTGTACGCAGGCGTGGCGGGCGGCGACGTGACGCGCGCGGATCACGCTCAGGCACCGTCACCCGCCGCCGCAAGGCCCGGCCTTCGGCAGCGCGCGCGTGCGTGCGCGCGGCGGCCCGCGCGGCCGCCTGCTACCCTGCTCCATGCAGCCCCACCCGCTCGACCCGCACCCCGAGGTCCGCCTCGTCCCGGTGTCGCCGCGCGTGACCGTCGCCTACGGGCCGGTCACCGGCGAGCGCTGGCAGGCCAACGCCACGATCGTGGTGGGCGACCGCGCCACCGCAGTCGTCGACGGGATGATGACGCCGGAGCAGACGGCGCCCGTGCGGGCCGAGGCCGAGCGCATCGCCGGCGGCCGGCCGGTTCGCTGGCTCGTCCTCACCCACGCCGACCCCGACCACGTGCTCGGCCGGGTCACCTTCGAAGGGGCCGCGGTCGTGGGCAGCGCGCGCTCGGCCGCTACGCTGCGTGACCCGGCCGTGCGCGACGCCTACGCCGGCATGGCCGCGCGGCTCGGCGGCGACCCGGCCGCCTTCGCCATGCCCGAGGTCGACGTCGCGTTCGACGCGCGGGCGACCGTCGACCTGGGCGGCGTCACCCTGGAGGGCGTGTCGGTCGGGCCCGGGCACTCGGACAGCGACACGCTGTGGTGGTGCCCCGAGGAGCGGATCGCCTGGTCGGGCGACCAGGTGTTCCACGGCGCCTTCCCGCTCGTGCGCACGAACCTCGACAACTGGTTCGCCGGGCTCGATCGGTTGGCCGCGTGGGGTCCCCGCGTCGTCGTGCCGGGGCACGGACCGCTGGCCGGTCCGGAGGTGCTCGACGACCAGCGCCGGCTGCTCGAGGCGCTGGCTACCGAGGTGGGCGACCTGCTGCGCGCCGGCGCCACCGTCGACGACGCCGTGGCGCGCGTGCGCCTGGACGCCTACCGCGACCTGCCGATGGCCGGCGAGCGCCTGGAGGCGGCGGTGCGGGGGGCGGCGGTCGCGCTCGGGTACGGCGAGGCGACGGCATGACCCACCACGTCCTGGACGACAGCGAGACCCACGCCTGGTTCGACCGCGACGATCCCGCCCGGCTCGAGATCGACCCGGGCGACACCGTGACCTTCGAGCTGCGCGAGCCGCTCGACGGCCAGGTGACCCCCGTGACGACGACCGCACACCTGCTCGCGATCGACGGTTCGCGCGCCCACTCGCTGCTCGGACCGGTCGCGGTGCGCGGCGCCCAGGCGGGCGACACGCTCGAGGTCGAGATCCTGGAGTTCGCGCACCGCGGCTGGGGCTGGACCGGCTGGCTCCCCGGCATGGGGCTTCTGGCGGAG
>JAABRX010000161.1 GCA_011390675.1 Trueperaceae bacterium
GTCGAAGAAGGTCTGCTCGGGCGTGAGGGTGGCGCCGGGCAGATTGCCGCCCGCCGCGTTCACCAGCAGGTCGATGCTTCCCCAGCGGTCGATCAGGCCGCTCCGCACGCCCTCGAGGGCGCCCTGGTCGAGCACGTCGGCGGGCGTGGCGACGGCCTCGCCGCCGAGCGCCCGCACCGCGTCGGCGACCTCCTCGGCCTTCTCGCGCCGGCGCCCCAGCACGGCGACGCGGGCACCGGCCGCGGCCAGCCCCTGCGCCATCACGCTGCCGAGCACGCCGGTGCCGCCGGTGAGGACGCAGACCTTGCCGTCGAGCCGGAAGTCGGGGCGGAAGTCGGAGTTGCTCATGGGGTCCCTCTTTCGTCGTGGGTGGGGTCGTCGTCGGTGGGGGCGTCGGTTCCGGGGGCGTCGCCGCCTCGGACGGAGCGATCGGCGGCCTCGGGGCCGACCGGCGCGAACCGGAACATCCCGTACTGCGCGTCGCCCAGGGTCCGGTCGTCGGTGTCGCGGACGATCCCCCACAGGCGCGCCGCCATGGCCCTCAGGGTCTCGGCGTGCAGCGGGTCGGCGGCGAGGTTCGTGCCTTCGAACGGATCGGCCACGAGGTCGTACAGTTCGTCCTCCGCGAAGCCATTGAACACGTACTTCCAGCGGCCGCGCCAGAGGATCCGCTGGGTGTAGCGCAGGCGCTGACCGTGGAACTCGGCGAAGGCCTCGCCGGTGGAGGCCGCTGGACCGCCGTCCGCGAGGTACGGCGCCAGGTCGCGCCCGTGCGCCGGGTAGTCCTCGCCCAGCAGCAGCCGCATCAGCGTCGGGCCCAGGTCGATCAAGCCGACCGGCGCGGCGACCGCACGCCCCTCGGGCACGCCGGGGCCGCGCAGGATGAGCGGCACCCGGTAGGCCTCCTCGAAGGCCGGCACGCCCTTGAGGAAGAGGCCGTGCGCCCCCAGGTAGTCGCCGTGATCGGAGCAGAAGACCACCACCGTGTCGTCCGCTTGGCCGCTCGCCTCCAAGGCGGCGAGCAGTCGCGCCACCTGGTCGTCGAGCAACGTGCAGGTCGCGTAGTAGCAGGCGATCGCCTCGCGCACCTCGCGCTCGGTGAGGTCGTCCCACGCGCCCCGGATCCGCCCGTAGACGGCGGGTCGGTCCGAGAGGTCGTCGCGAAAGTTGGGCGGCAGGTCGATGGCATCGGGGTCGTAGAGCTCGTAGAGCTCCCGCGGGGCCAGGTACGGGTCGTGCGGCGCCTCGGTGGCCACCACCAGCGCCCAGGGGCGCTCGGGTGCGCGGGCTGCCTCCTCGAGGAAGCCGATCCCCAGGTCGACCAGCCGCGCCTCGGGGGCATCGGCGGCGGCGCCGTCGTGCACGCCCGCGAGCAGGAACTCCCGGTACCCCTCCTGGTGCACGGCGATCCGCGGCGCCAAGGGACCGTCGTGCCCCTGGACCCCGGTGAGGCGCAGCTCGGTCTCGTAGGTGTCGAAGCCAAAGTCCTCGAGCCGTTCGCTGCGCTCGACGTGCCACTTGCCGAAGTACCCGGTGCGGTAGCCGGCCGTCCGCAGCTGCCGGGGCCAGAAGGGCATGCCGGGGGCCAGGTCGGCCTGGGTGGCGTCGACCGCGTGGGTGACGTCGGTGATGCCGTGCGCGTGCGGGAGCACGCCCGTGAACAGGCTGGCGCGGGTCGGCGAGCAGATCGGGTTCGGCGCGTAGCAGCGGTCGAAACGGGTGCCGGCGGCGGCGAGCGCCTGAAGGTGCGGCGTCCGGCAGGGGCCGTCCGGCACCACGGTATCGGCGCGCTGCTGATCGGTGATCACGAGCAGCAGGTTGGGGCGCCGTGGGCGCTCCGGGTTAGCGTCGGTCATCGGTTCCTCCCTCGGTCGCAGCGATGCGCTCACGGAGCCGCCCCCACCGCGCCGTTCGTCGAGCTGCGCCGGTCCAGGATCGGACGCGCCCACAGCGCGAGCCACGCGGCCTGCGCCGCCATCGCCAGCGTCAGCGCGGCCACCCCCACGTAGATGCCCGGCGCCCCAGCCCACGCGGCGCCGCCCACCAGCACGGCCGCCGCGACCCCCAGGTAGGCGACCACGGACGCCATGATGCCGCGGGTGCGCTCGCCGAACATGATCGCCCCCTGGTACCAGCTGAGGACCACGCGCAGCGCGGGCACCGCCGCCGCGCCGACGAGCCCGAAGCGCGCGAGCTCGGCCAGCGGCTCCGGCAAACCGGCGACGTGGAGGAACCAGAGGCGCGCGAGCGGGGTGACGGCCACGATGAGCAGGGCGAACGTCGTGCCCACGACGAGCCCGAGCGTGAAGCGCCGCAGCACCGGTACCGCCCCAGGTCGGCGCAGCAGGCTGATGACCACCTCGGTGTAGGCGAACCCCGGGCTCTGGAGCATCATCAGCAGCCCGAACAGCACCGGCCAGGCGGCGAGCGAGGCGAGCGGCGAGGGCATCCGCCCGAGGCCGACCGTCACCAGGGTCATCACGAGCGTCGACAGCAACACCATGACCACCAGCGGCGCGAAGAAGCCGAAGAAGCGCGCGAAGGTGAGCGGCCGCTCGGGCTCGGGGCCGGGGGGCAGGTGCCGGCGGACGACGGGTACGGCGCGCAGTTGCGTGTAGGTCATCTCGCTCAGCACCGCGGCGATGATCGCCACCGCCGCGAGCTGCGCGCCGGGCAGCAGGTCGAACGCGGAGCCGACGGCGAGCACGCTCGCCCCGGTCGCCAAGCGCACGAGCGTGCCCCAGATGACGACCGAGGACCGTCCGTTGCGGATCATCACCCCCTGCAAGAAGCGCCGGTACCCCGTACCCACGGTCCAGGGGAGCATGACGATCAGCGCGATCCGGCCCGCCGCCGACACCTCGGGCGGGATGCCCATCGCGCGATCGATCACCAAGCCGTACAGCGGCGTCAACGCCACCAGCGCATGGAGGCTGGTGAGGCCGGCGAGGACGATCCAGGCGTAGCGGCGCAGGCGCCGGTACGTGGCGCCGTCGTGGGCCAACGCGGTCGAGGTCGGAAGCAGCACGGTCGAGGACGATTGCACGAGCGTCGAGATGGCGAACGCCACGCCCCACGCCGCCAACTGCAGTTCGGGGTCCGGGAGGCGCGCCACGACGGCGGTGATCATGACCAACTCCGAGGTCATGAAGAGCCATCCCGCGGCGAGCGGCGCGCCGGTGCGCGCCACCTCGCCGGTGGTCAGCGGGGCCTCAGCGTCGGACGTCGTAGGCCTCCAGCGCGCCGTCGCGCAGCGCGGTGCCGGCGCCGGGGCGCTCGGGCGGCACGAAGCGGCCGTCCTCGACGGTCGCCGGCTCGACGAAGCAGTCGCGCATCCAGGGGATGTGCTCGAGCAACGCGCAGGCGGGATGGGCGATGGCCAGGTGCACGTGCACCTGCATCATGTCGCCGATGTGGGGCACCACCGGCTTGCGGTGGGCGAAGGCCAGGTCGGCCACCTGCCACCACTCGGTGACGCCGCCGAGCCGCACCGCGTCGGCCTGCACGTAGTGCACCGCGCCGGCGGCGAGGAAGTCGCGGAAGGCATCGAGCGTGTAGAGCTGCTCGCCCAGCGCGATCGGGGTGGCGAGGGCGCGCGCGAGCTCGGCGTGGCCGGCGACGTCGTCGTACCAGATCGGCTCCTCGAGCCACGCGACGTCGAAATCGGCCAGGTGGCGGCCGACGCGCAGCGCGGTGACCAGGTCCCAGGCGCCGTTGACGTCCACCATCAGGCGTGCGCCCTCCGGGAGCGCGGCGCGCACCGACTCGATGCGCCGCAGGTCGCGGCCCGGGTCGGGGCTGCCGATCTTGATCTTGACGGCGCGGTACCCGGCGTCCATGCGGGCGCGCGCCTCGTCGACCAGGTGGGCGTCGCTCCGGTCGAGCCAGCCGCCGTCGGTGTCGTACGCCTCGAGCGGTTCGTCGGCCGATCCGCCGAGCAGCCGCCAGAGCGGCTCGCCCGCCGCCTGCGCCTTCAGGTCCCACAGCGCGACGTCGACCGCCGCGAGCGCCAGGTGCAGCAGGCCGCTGCGCCCCACCCACTGCAGCGGCGGGTGGCGGTGGAGCGTCGTCCAGAGCGCCTGCGTCTCGCGCGGGTCGCGGCCGATCAGCAGCGGTCCGTAGGCGTGCTCGATCAGGTCGACGATCGCTCGGTCCGTCGCCAGGTGGGCGTGGGTGCCGGTGTAGCCGGTGCCGACCAGGCCGACGTCGGTGTGGACGCGGACGCCGGGGGCACCCCAATGGCCCACCTGATGGCTCCCGTCGGCGATCGCGCCACCCGTGACGGGGACGTGCAGGATGAAGGGCTCCAAGCGGGTGATGCGCATGCGCGCCCGATCAGCGTTTCACGGCGTCGAAGTCCCAGCCGTTGCCCTCGCACACGACCCGGACGTGGGACTCCCACGTCGGCTCGGCGGTCGGCCGACCGCCCGGGAAGACGTCGACCACCAGGTAGCGCAAGGGCTCGTCGCCCACGCACGGCACCTTGTGCCAGGTGCCCGGCGGGATGCGCACTAGATCGCCCGGGACGATCGCGCCCTGGTCCAGCTCGTCCTCGCCGGTGATCAGCCGCCCCTGGCCCGAGAGCACGAAGAAGACCTGCTCGGTGTCGTGGTGGACGTGCAGCGGCGGTGCCTCGCCGGGCTCCATGACGGTGATGAAGCTCTCGCTGGCGGTGGCTTCGGCGCGGTCCATGACCAGCAGGTTCGTGTGGGTGGGGAAGCGGTAGCGGGTGGTCTGGTCGGTCGGGAAGACGTACTTCATGAGGTGGACCCTTTCGTCGACGCGGTCTGGAGGCGGGGTTCGGGGAGCGGCACGGCGGGCTCGGTGGCGAGCGACCAGGCGAGCAGGCGCGCGCGCAGGTCGGCGATGGTCGCGGCATGCGCCGGGTCGGCGGCGACGTTGCGCAGTTGGTGGGGGTCGGCGGCGAGGTCGTAGAGCTCGTCGCGCTCGGCGGGGTCGGCGGTGGGGTCGGTGGCGTACGCCCAGCGGCGGGTGCGCACGAGCTTGCGGCGGCCCTCGGCCTCGCGCCACTGCAGCGTCGCCTTGCCGGCCTCGAGGCCGCCCCCCAGCCCGGCGCGGTCGAGGTCGGCGCGCGTGCACGCCGGGCCGCCGGCGCCGTACTCGGCGAAGGCCGCCTCTCGCGGGGCTGCGCTGGTGGCGGTGGGGAGCGGTCGCCCCTGCATGCTCGCCGGGACCGGCAGCCCTTGCAGCGCGAGCAGCGTCGGGACCACGTCGAGGAGCGACACCGGCGCGTCCTCCACCGCCCCCGCTGGCACGCCGGGGCCGGCGACGATCAGCGGCACCCGCACCAGGCAGTCGTAGAAGGCGCCCCCCTTGCGGGTCATGCCGTGTTCGCCGGCGAAATCGCCATGGTCGGAACAGAAGACGACGAGCGTGCGGTCGGCGAGGCCGGTGGCGTCGAGGGCGTCGAGCACGCGGCGCAGGCCGTCGTCCACGAAGCGCACCTGCGCGTGGTACGTGGCGATCAACGCGCGCAGGTCGGCCTCCTCGACGTCGTCGACGCCGTTTAGGCGCAGCAGGACGCGGGTGCGCTCGGGCAGGTCGGCGTCCTCCGCTTCGCGCGGCGGCAGATCGACCGAGTCGGGCGGGACGGTGTCGGCCCAGACCCGCGGCACCTCGTACGGGGTGTGCGGATCGGGGAAGCTGATCCAGGCGGCGAAGGGGCGTTCGTCGCCGGCCGCGGCGGCCGCCGCACGCTCGCGCAGCCAGGCCTCGGTCTGGGCGGCCACCAGGCCGCTGGAGGTGGCTTCGGGGTCGACGTCGGACACCGCGTAGCTCACCGCCGCGCCCTGCCGCGGCATCGCGCGGCGCACCGCGTGCGCGGCATGAACGGCGTCCTCGGGCACGACCCAGGGCATGCCGTGCGCGCCGCCATCGGCGGGCAGCCCCTCGTGGCCGATCACGCAGCGGACGTCGAAGAGCGCATGGTCGGCGGGGTCGACGAAGCAGTGGTCCTTGCCGATCAGTGCGGTGTGGAAGCCGGCGTCCTTCCAGACGTGGAACGCGTGGTCCGCGCCCGGCGGCATCGGCGTCTCGTTGCGGCGCGCGCCGGTGGCGTGCGGGTACGCGCCGGTCCACAGCGCGACGCGCGCCGGCACGCACAGCGGTTGTGGCGTGATGGCCGTGTCGAACCGGGTGCCGCGCGCGGCGAGCCGCTCCATGCCCGGGGTCGCGCAATACCCATTGCCGTAGACGCTACTGGCGGTCGCCTTCATCTGGTCGGCCATCACCACCAGCACGTTGGGGTGCGCGGCCAACGGGGGTCAGACCTTCGCGGCGGAGTCGGGGTCGAGGTAGAGCGCGGCGTGCGGGACGGTGCGCAGCACGGAGCCGGGCCGGTCCTCGGAGACCGGTTCGGTCAGGCACGCCCGCACCGCCTCGGCCTTGCGCGCCTCCGGGACGATGCACAGCACCCGCTTGGCGGCGAGCAGCGCCGGCACGGTCAGCGTGATCGCGTGCGTGGGCACTTCGTCGAACGAATCGAAGTGCCCCTCCCCCACCTGCTGGCGGCGGCTCACGGGATCGAGGCGCACGACCTTCGCCCACACCGGATCCGCGAAGTCGGCGAAGGGGGGATCGTTGAAGGCCAGGTGGCCGTTCTCCCCGAAGCCGAGCGCCACCGCGTCGGCGGGGTGGGCGCGCAGTTCCGCCTCGTATTCGGCGCAGATGGCGGCGACGCGCTCGGGGTCGCCCGAGACCGGATGGAACGTGGCGCCCTCGGCGTGGCTCAGGAAGTGCTCGCGCAGGAAGCGCGGGAAGCTCGCGCGGTGGTCGGGGTCGATGCCGATGTACTCGTCCATGTGGAACACGTGGACCTTCGACCAGTCGATCCCGGGGGCGACGCGCAATGCCCGCAGGAAGGCGAGCTGCGAGTTGCCCGTGGCGACGATGACGCTCGCCACGCCACGCTCCTCGATGGCCTCGCGGAGGATGGCGGTCATGTCGTCGGCAGCGGCCTGGCCCATGTCGGCCTCGCTGTCGTAGACGCGCACGGGCAAGTGGTCGACGCGATCGGTGCGCAGGGGGGTGGGGCTCATGTGGGCGCTCCTTCCAGGCCGCGCGCGACGGTGCGGCCCGCGATGAGGGTCTCGAGCGGGGTGAGGTCCGGGGCGTAGACCGCCAGGTCGGCGTCCTTGCCGGCGGCGAGGCTCCCCTTGGTGCGGTCGACGCCGACCACGCGCGCCGGCGTCAGGCTCGCGGCGCGCACCGCTTCGAACAGCGGCACGCCGAGCTGCTGCACGACCACCCGGAGCATGCCGTCGAGCAGCGTGCTGCTGCCGGCGAAGGCGCTGCGGTCGGGCATCATGCCGACGCCGTCGTGCACCTCGTAGGTCAGCGCACCAAGAGTGAAGGTGGAGCCGTCGGGGAGGCCGGCGCCGCTGGTGGCGTCGGAGACGAGGCACAGCCGATCGGGCCCGAAGGCCTTCCAGGCGAGCGCCATGAGCGTGGCCGGCAGGTGCTTGCCATCGGCGATCATCTCGCCGGTGAGCGTGCTCGAGGCGAGTGAGGCCTCGAGCAGGCCCGGCCGGCGCCACGGGCCCTCGCGCACGGTGGTCGACTGACCGCTCCACAGGTGGATGACGTGGCTCAAGCCCAACCCTTCGCAGCGCGCGAGGACGTCGTCGGTGGCCGAGGAGTGGCCTGCGGCCGCGACGATCCCGAGCTCCACGAGCCGGCGCGTGAGGTCCTCGGCGCCCGGCAGCTCGGGGGCGAAGCTCACCATCCGGATGGCGTCGGCGTACGCCAGCAGCGCGTCGACCGAGCCGTCGTCCGGGTTCCGCAGGTGGGCCGGGTCCTGCGCGCCGCTCTGCGCGGCGGCGAAGTAGGGGCCCTCCACGTGGGCGCCCAGGACGCGGGCCCCGGGGCGCCCCGGCTCCATCCACGCGCGGGTGGTGGCGAGCGCGGCGAGGATGTCGGCGAAGGGCGCGGTCGAGGTGGTGGCGAGCAGCGAGGTGACGCCGCGTCGCGCCTGCTCGCGGACGATCGCGTCGAAGGCGACGTCGTCGCCGTCGAGGAACGAGCGGCCGAGCGCGCCGTGCGTGTGCACGTCCACGAGGCCCGGGAGCAGGTACGCGCCGTCCAGGTCGCGCCGCCGGGTGTCGGCCGTGACGTCGCCGTCGCGGCAGACCGCCTCGATGCGGCCGCCGACGGTGAGCAGCACGCGATCGTCGGCCACCCGGTCGGGCAGCACCAGGCGGCCTCCGCGCCACGCGACGCGCTCCGCCGCGGCCGCGGCCGTCGGGGCGCTCACGACGGTGCCGCGCCGGCGCCGGCCGCGGCCGGGACCGCGACGTCGGCCGCGCGCGCCACGTCCATCTCGCCGATGCCCGCCAGGTCGAGGTCCTCGGCGAGGTGGCACGCGACGAAGTGGCCCGGCTGCAACTCGCGCAGCGCCGGCGTCTCGCGCTTGCAGGCCTCCAC
>JAABRX010000162.1 GCA_011390675.1 Trueperaceae bacterium
GCGCGCGTCGCCGCCGCGGTGGTGCGCGCCGACACCCACAACCAGGCCTTCTCGCAGAACCTGCCGAACTACGACCTCACCGACCGTCTGCACGAGATCCAGGTGCCCGTCCTCATCACCGTCGGTCGCCACGACTGGATCACGCCGGTCGCCGCCAGCGAGGAGATCGCCGCGGGCATCCCGCACGCCGAGCTCGTGGTCTTCGAGCACTCCGGCCACTCGCCGCAGATCGAGGAGAACGCCAAGTGGGTGGCCACCGTGCGCGATTTCCTGGAGCGGCACGGGGTGGTCGAGAAGGGCTGAACGCGGTCAATAGCCGACGGCGGCGTACGCGACGCCCTGGAACGCGACCGCGCCCGGCGCCAGCGCCGCCGCCGCGGTCGCGTCGTCCATGAGCTCCGCGCGCAAGAAGGCCACGGTCAGGTGGGCGATCACGTCCTGGGCCCGCTCGGACGCCCACGCCGGGTCGCCGCAGAAGGTGCCCTTGCCCAGCAGGGCGAAGAACGGGACGGCCTCGCAGCCGGCGGCGAAGACCATGTGGTCGGCGTCCTCGAGGGCGACCTGCACCCGCCGCGGGGCGCTCGCGTGGGCGAAGGCCAGGGCCGTCGTCCAGGCGAACGGCGCGGCGGCGTCGGCCGTGCCGCCCATCGCCAGGAGCGGCACGGCGACCTCGGCGAGCCCGGCGCCGTCGAACAAGAAGGCGTCGCCCGCGAACGACACGGCGGCGTCCACGCGTGCGTCGCCCCGTCCCGGCCAAGTGCCCGTCGGGACCGCGGCGAGGCCGGCGCGGGCGGCGACGTCGGCCGCGTGCGGGAGGACCAGGTCGCACAACCAGGCGTGCTCGGCCGCGCCGGCGCGATCGACCGCGCAGCGGGCCTCGAAGGCGGCCAGGTCGAGCCGGGCGCCGGCCGCGGCGAGCGCCGTGAAGCCACCCAACGAGTGGCCCACCACGGCGACCCGTTCGAGGTCGATCGCACCCGCGAGCGGCCCACCGCCCACCGCCAGGTGGTCGAGCACCGCCCGCACGTCGTCGGGGCGGTCGACGAAGGCGCGGCCGAAATCGGCCATCGACGGACCCATCACCTCACGGTGCTCGGGGGCCGCGACGACGAAGCCGTGCGCCGCGAGGCGCTCGGCCAGCCAGGCGTAGGCGGTCGTGCCCATCGCGAAGCCCGGGGACAGCACGACGAGCGGACGCGCACCGGCCGCGGCGTCGGCGGGGGCGTCGCGGTGGGCGCGGCCCGCCACCCGCGCGACGCCGTCGAGGCGCACGAACCACTTGAGCGCGTAGGGGTAGGCGATCTCGGGCGCCTCGTCGGCGACCGCAGCCGGGTACCAGACGGCGACGTCGAGCGGCGCGTCGCCCGCGATCCGCGTCCTAGTGGCGCCCACGGCGTGCGGGCCGGGCGCCGCGTACCCGGCGGCATCGGGGCGCGCGCCGACGGCGGTCATGGCGGCCCCCTCGCTGAGGCGGGCGCCGGCAGCGAGCAGGATCAGGATCATGGGGAGCGCGACCAGCCAGCGCGCTGGTCGCCGCTTCGATGGACGTCGCGGCATGGGGTCCTCCTCCGGGGCGCGCCGGAGGGCGAGCCGTCGCGACCGTACGGTCGCCGCGGGATGCGTGCCCAGGTCCGAAGGGATGGTGCCCAGGATGGCGGGGGACCGGCGAACGGCGATCGCGACCGCGGGCGCCGATCAGAGGAGGCCGAGCGCGCGTGCCCGCGCCACCGCCTCCGTGCGGTTGCGCGCCTGCAGCTTCGCGAACAGCGAGCGGTTGTAGCCCTTGATCGTCGGCAACGCCCGGAAGGTGCGGCGACCGATGGCGGCGTTCGACAGACCCTCCGCCAGCAGCCGCAGCACCTCGAGCTCCCGGTCGGTGAGCGGCTCCAGGAGCGGCTCGACGCCGCCGTCGGCCGGTGGCCCTCCCGCGACCTCGGTCCTTCGTTCGTCCGGATCGGCCACCGCCGCCGACCCGTCGCGCAACCGCGCCACGAACGCGGGCCGCACGCGCCGCGCGGACGCGTCGGCGAGCAGGCGGGCGAGCCCAGGCCCCTCGCGCACGAAGGGATCGACCCAACCCTCGGGTTCGGCCAGCGCGAGCGCCTGATCGAAGGCGGCGCGGGCGGAGGCGAGGTCGCCCCGCGCCTCGTGGGCCTGCGCCAGCGCGAGGCGCGCGTCGAGGGCGACCGCCGCCCAGCCATGCTCCGCCGCGTCGCGGACGAGCGCCGTCAGCGTCGAGGCGACCTCGTCGGCCATCGCCGCGTCGCCGTTCGGCGCGCGGCGCGCCAGCCGCACCCTCGCCCACGTCGCCAACTCGAACGCGCGTAGGTAGGTCGTCGGCGCGTCCGGCTCGACGCCGGTGCCGTCGGCTACCTCCTCCGCCTCGGCGAGGTCGCCGCGCCGGAGCCACAGCCGCGCGCGGACCGCAGCGTGCGGGCGGGGCTCGGGGAGGGCGTCCACCTCCCGGTGCCGCTCCGCCATGTCCACGGCCGCAAGCGCGTCTTCGAGGTCGCCGTCGCGCTCGCACCGCAAGGCCTGCAGACGGTGCCAACGGGCGAGCGTGCCCGGGATGCGGGCGCCTGGGTCGGACTCGGCGACGGCCCACCAGCGGTCGAACCCAACCAGGTCGCCGCGCGCCAAGGTGACCTCGGCGAGGCCGAGCGCTAGGTTGGGGGCCCCCACGACGACCTCGTCCGGGTGCTCGAGCGCCTCCTCGTACGCCCGGGCGTAGAGGGCCTCGGCGTCCCGCAGTCGCCCCAACTCGAGCAGCAGGTCGGCCACGACGAAGGTGCCGGTCGACGCAACCTGGCGGAAGCCCGCCGCCGCCATCCGCGCCATGGAGCCCCCGAAGGCCGCGAGCGCCGCCTCGAGGTCGCCTCGCGACCAAGCCGCCAACCCGAGCAGCGCCGCCACCGTCGCCCGCTCGAAGACGTCGTCGGCCGGCAGGTCGGCGAGGGCCGCGCCGGCATGGCGCTGCACCGCCTCCAGGTCGCCCACCCCCTGGGCGTGGAAGGCGCGCGCGGTCGCCACGGCCGCACGCTGCGCGCGCAACGCCTCACCCGCTACCGCCGCGAGGGCCCGCTCCGCGTCGTCGACGCGCGCGCCAGCCTCGTCCCAGGCGCCGACGCCCATGAGGGCGCGCGCGAACGCCACCGCGAGCGGCGCGCGCGACCGCACGTGCGCCTCGGGGAGCTGCCGCACCCAGCCCACGAGCAGCGCGTCCTGGTACTGCTGCCGGAGCCCAGGCCCCACCCGCACGATCAGGTCGCCGGCGCGGTCGACGTCGCCGCCCGCGAGCGCGTGCCTGACCGCCTCCGCCGCCAGTCCCTCGGCCTCGCACCAGGCGCTCGCGCGGGCGTGCAGTTCGGCCAGCGCCACCCCGGCCTCGCGCTGCGCGTGGGCCCGAAGGACGTCGGCGAACAGCTGGTGGTAGCGGTACCAAAGGCGGCGGTCGTCGAGGGGCACCAGGAACAGCCCCTGCCGTTCGAGCTCGACGAGCCGTTCGCCGCCCCCCTCGTCGCCGGTCACCGCGTCGCACAACGGGCCGCACAAGCGCTCCAGCACCGACGTCCGCAGCAAGAACCGCCGCACCGACGGCGGCTGCCGCCGCAGAACCTCGTCCACCAGGTAATCGACCACGAAGCGGTGGTCGCCGGCGAAGTCGCGGACGAAGGTCGCTCCGTCGGCGCGCCCGCGCAACGAGAGCGCGGCCAGCCGCAGCCCCGCCACCCAACCCTCCGTGCGCGCCGCGAGCGCGGCGACGTCGTCGTCGGAAATCGCGACGTCCTCCGCCCGGGCGAAGAACGTCGCCGCCTCGTCGGCGGTGAAGCGCAGGTCGGCAGCGCGCAGCTCGAGCACCTGGCCGCGGACGCGCCAGCGCCCGAGCGGCCAGGCGGGGTCCTGGCGGGTGGTCGCGATCACGCGGAAGTGCGCCGGGAGGCGCTCGAGGAGGAAGGTGGCCGCCTCGTCGACGGCGGGCGACTCGACCGCGTGGACGTCGTCCAGGACGAGGGATAGCGGGACGTCGAGCGCGGTCAGCTCGTTGAGGAGCTCCGCGAGCACGACCTCGGGCTCGGGCGGCGACGGCGACGCGAGTTGCCGGGCGGCGGCCTCGCCGGCCGCGGGAACCGCACCGCGCACCGCGCCGACGACGTGGGCGAGGAAGCGGTGCGGGTCGGCGTCCGCCGCGTCGAGCGACACCCAGGCGATCGGCTCGTCGCGGGTCGCGAGCCAAGCACGAACCAGGGTCGTCTTGCCGAAACCCGCCGGCGCGCACACCAGGACGAGCCTGCGGTCCGCAGCCGCATCCAGGCGCTCGAACAGGCGTGAGCGAACGACCGCGTCCGCCGGGAGCGGCGGCACGTACAGCTTGGTCGCGAGGATCGGCGCGTCCATCGTCGGGTCCACCCGCACCATACCGAGAGGTCGCCCGACGGGGCGACCGCATCGTCAGGCGACCAGGACCACCTTGCCGCGCGCACGCCGGGTGGCGACGTGGCGGAGTGCGTCGACGGCGGCGTGCAGGGGCATGCGCCGTTCCACCACCGGGACGACCGCGCCCGACGCAAGCATCCCCGCGACGACGGCGAGGTCGGCCGGGTCGGGGCGGGCGAGCAGGTTCGTCATGCGCGGTCCGACGCGTCGCGGTGGCCGCGCGAGCGCCGGCAAGAAAGCGGTTGTCACGAACGCCCCCTCCGCGCGTACGGCGCGGCGCACGTCGGCCACGCTCCGGTTGCCAACCGTGTCGAAGACCAGGTCGTAGCGGTCGCCGGTGGCGGTGAAGTCCTCGGTGGCGTAATCGAGGGCACGCTCCGCGCCCAGCGAACGCACGAGGTCGAGGTTGCGCGCGCTCGCGACCGCCGTCACCCGGGCGCCGAGCGCCACCGCGATCTGCACCGCGAAGGTCCCGACCCCACCGGACGCGCCGTGCACCAGCACGGACTGGCCGGGCTCGAGGCCACCGGCGTCGCGCAACCCCTGGAGGGCGGTGACCGCCGCCATCGGGGTGGACGCCGCCGCCTCGAGCGTCACGCCGGGCGGCACGGGGGTCCACGCGTCCTCGGGGGCGACGACGTGCTCGGCAAAGGCGCCACGCCCGCGGGCCGAGAGGTCGGCGACCACGGCGTCGCCGGGCTGCAGGCGACGCACGGCGCTGCCCACCGCCTCGACCAGCCCCGCGACGTCGGTCCCCGGGACGGGGTGTTTGGGGCGCCACAGGCCGAGGCCGGTGAGGCGCAGGAAGAACGGCTCGCCGCGGAGCGCGTGGACGTCGGCGGGGTTGACGCCCGCCGCGTGGACGCGCACGCGGACGTCGTGGGGCGCGAGGGCGCGGGGGTCGACCTCGCGCCAGTCGAGGACCTCGGGGGGACCGTAGCGGTCGGCGATCCAAGCGTGCATCGGGGGCCTCCGTTCGGCGCGCCGCCGCTTCGCGGCGGCGCAGCGAGAGGGGTGGTGGTCGTCGGTCGGGGGCGCTCAGGCGAAGCCGGGCATGGGCTGCACCAGCCGAGGATGGAGCGGACCCACACCCCGGACCAGCAGCCAGAGGGCGAAGGCCAGCTCGCCGACGATCGCGGGGAGGAAGACGACCAGCGCGAAGACGTCGGCGTACGCGGCGTAGTTGGTCAGCAGCACGTTGGCAAAGCCGTCGACCAGGTACCCGGCGCCGGCGAAGACGAGGAGGGCGCCGAGCAGCCTGGGCAGGAAACCCGACCGCCACACGAGCAGACCGAGGAAGAAGAGGCTTGCGGCGAAGAACAACAGCGCAAGCGTGTAGCCCACCGCGTGGGCGTCGAAGAAGACGAGGGCGAGGCCCTGCGCCCGCTCGGCGCCGAGCACCGCGGTCGCCTCGGCACCCAGCAATCGCAAGCCGACGAAGAGGCTCACCAGGTTCACGCCCAGCGCCGCCGATTGGGCCAACCGGAAGAAGGCGGCGAAGGTCGCGAGCATCGGGTTCACGGCGCGGAACAGCACGTACAGGACGACGGCGAGCGCGACGTCGCTCAGGATCATCACCAGGTCGCTCGCGATCCCGAGCCGGAAGAACGACTCGGAGGCGACGACGTTCGCGGCCGTCGCGGCGGCGTCGCCGGGCACGACCAGGCTGCCGCGCACGACGAAGAAGGCGAAGATGCCGGCAACGACGATGACGAGGTAGAGGACGGCGGCCAAGCGGGCGAGTCGGTTCGGGTTCGGCATGGACATGGGCGGGCTCCTTGGGGGTCGGGTCCGCCATGCGGCGGACGGGGCGGGAACGGGGGCGGCGACGGTGGGCGGCGTGGTCGCGGCGCGGACGGCCGCGCCGTCAGGGCGTCGTCGGACGACCGGGTGGGTAGCGCGCGACGCAGCGGAGCGTCAAACCGAGGTCGCGGACGGTTCGGAGCGCCGCGTGGAGGGCGGCCTGATCGCCGGCGGGCAGGCGCAGCGCAGTGGTGCCGTCGGCCCGGCACTCGCTCGTCGCGCCGGCGAAGGCGGCGAGCAGGGAGTCGCCCAGGTGGCCCTCGACTCGGATCTCGTAGCGCGCCTCGGGGGCGCCGTCGGCGGAGGGGTGGGGGGTGTCGGTCATCGGGGTTCGGCCTCGCTTCGGGTCGCCGTCCGGCGACCTAGGAGCGAGGCTAGAGACGATCTGGGATGAGCGACCAGGTCCGAAGGGATGGACGGAGGGGCGGCCGCGACCAGCGCGACCGTCAGCGCCAGGGGCGCGGAGGCGCACCGTGCCCACCGCCACACCCGGCCCCACGACCCCCGGACGGCCCCGGTCCGGCCGGATCGCGGGACCTTCGTCGCCGCGCGGTCGGCGATGCTCGAGGCAGCCCGCCGCTCCTGGCGGTCGGGAAGCAGGTCCGCGCATGACCGATCCCGCCAACCGCACGCCTCGACCGACGGTCGCGGCGGGTCGCCGCCCCCGCCGGGCGATCCGCTGGCTCGTCGGCATCGTCGGCGGCCTCGGGGTCGTCGCGCTGATCGTGCTCACCGCGATCCCGATCGTCGTCACGCGCGACATCGCCAACCGGCACGTGGCGTTCTCGCAGACCTGGTCGGGCGACGCGTACGGCATCGAGTCCGAACGCGTCGGGTTGACCACGAGCGACGGCCTCGAGCTCGCCGCGCACGCGGTGCACCACCCGACGCCGAAGGCCGTCGTGATCTTCCTCTCCGGTACGCACAACCCGTCGGTCACCGCCTTCTTCGGCCATGCGGCGTGGTTGCGCGAGCACGGGTACGCCTCGCTCCTCGTCGAGATGCGCGCGCACGGCGAGAGCGCAGGGGAGCGCATCGGCCTCGGCTTCGAGGAGGTCATGGACGTGCAGGCGGCCGTGGACCACCTGGGTCGCCACCCGGCGTACGCCGACGTGCCGATCGTGGCCTACGGCCTCTCGCTCGGCGGAGCGACGGCGATCAACGCCACCGGGCTGACGCCCGAGATCGACGTCCTCGTCAGCCTCTCCGCCTTCTCCTCGTGGAGCGACGTGTTCGTCGCGTCGATGGGGCTGCCCGAACCGTTCGCCTCGGTGCAGCGCCCGTTCGTCGACCTGTACACGAGCCTCGCGTACGGGTTCGACCGTCGGGCGATCACGCCCAAGGCACAGATCCGGAACCTCGGCGACCGTCCGGCCCTGCTGGTGCACGCGCGCGGCGACACGCAGGTGCCCTTCGACAGCTTCGAACGGCTCGTCGCCCACGCGCCCCCCCACGTCGAGACCTGGGTCCGAGAGGGCGACGAACACCTGATCGTCGCCGACGGGGCGTTCTTGCGGCCGCAGGACGACGCGGCGTACGCGGCGCGGGTGCTGGGCTTCCTCGACCGGAGCCTCGGGTACTGAACCCACCGCCGGGCGCCGAAGCCGAGCGCACCGCTCGGCCAGCGCCGGTCAGCGCACGGGTGCGGACGCGCGCTCGTCGCGCAGCAAGGCTGCGGACCCGACCCCCAGCAGCACCACGCCCGCACCGCCCAGGAGCGCATCGCGAAGGTAGATGGCCTGAGCGGCGAGCGAGCGGTAGGTGTCGGGGTAGGTCGGCGAATGGCTCATCGACCCACCCCGCGACTGCACCAAGGCGTCGAAGGCCCGGTGGGCGCGCTCGGGGGCGCCGATCAGATCGACCAGCGCCACGATCAGCAGCACCGCGCCGAGCAAGGTGATCGCAGAGGCGACCGGACGGTGGGCGAACGAACGGAGGGACATGGTCGCTCCTCTCTGGACCGCGGGCGCAGGGCGATCGGATCGACGCGCGATCAGCCCAGGGCGTCCTCGAACTGCCCGAGCGCCTCGAAGGCTTCGAGCCCGTACATGACCGAGGGGCCGCCGCCCATCAGGACCGCGACGCCGATCGCCTCGACGACCTCGCCGCGCGAGGCG
>JAABRX010000163.1 GCA_011390675.1 Trueperaceae bacterium
CGAACTGGATGGGCCAGGAGAACCCGATCATCCACGCCTGGACGGCGAGCCAGAGCACGAGCACGACGCCGAGGAGCAAGGCGCCCGTCCACGCCCAATGATGGCCGCTGAGTCGCGCGACGGCGGCTGCCCAGGGGGGCGCCGGGCGCGCCAAGAGGCCGTACGCCAACCCGAGCGGCATCAGGCCCATGACGAGGACGAGGAAGATTCCGGGCAACACGTAGTTCGGCACCGGGATCCGCGGAAGGACGACGTCCATGCCGAGCGATGCGCCGCTGGGGTCCCTGAGCATCGACAGGCCCCCGTACAACCCACCGAAGGAAAGGAAGAGCACGGAAACGACCAAAGCCCAGAGCGCCAAGCGACGGCCCATGGCCCACCTGCTTTCGAGAGCGGTCCGCCGCTGGCTGGCTCCGCTCGACGCGTCCAGGATAGTGGCGACGCGGGCTTCCGTGGGCGCATCAGTCCGAGGGGGCTCCCCGAACCCCCTCGATCGCGGCGCGCCCGCCGCCTTCGCCAGTGCCGACGACGCTGAACGTTCCGTCGGTCTCGAGGACGATGGCCTCGACGTCGCCAAACCCGCTGTGACCGGCCTCGCGCAGCGCGGCGCGGACCTCGTCTTCGGTCACGCGCATGCGCTGCATGGCGTCGGCGAGCATTCGGCCGCGGAACGCGACGAGCTCCGGGTCGCTCGCGACGAGCCGTTTCACCCACGGCGCGCGGACGCTCGACCAGGTCACCAGGTACTGCAGGCCGATCAGCAGCGCGAAGGCCGTCACCGCTTCGGTCAGGGTGATGGCGTTGTCGAGCAGCACGGTGGCGAGCGTCGAGCCGAGCGCGACGGTGACGAGGAAGTCGAAGGCGTTCATCTTCGAGAGCGTGCGCTTCCCGGAGACGCGCAGCATGAACACCAAGGCGATGTAGGCGAGGGTGCCGACGAGGAGCGTGCGCGTGATGCCGCTCCAACCGTCGAAGAACAGGGGTTCCATGGGGCCTCCCACGGCCATCGTGGCGCATGCGGCGCGCGCTGTGGCCGTAGGTGCCGTGCCCGGGCAAGGGCCGGTCAGACGGTGCGGTCGGCGTACGCCTTGGGGTCTTGCAGGGGAATGGCGGTCAACACGGTTACAACGCGTCCGCCCACCGAACGAAGCGCGCACCGTCGGCGAGCGGCGGGCCGTGCCCGAAGCAGACCACCCTGGGGTGCAGCGCCGCGACCTTCTGGATCGACCGTCGGTTCTCGAGCGGGTCGCGGGTGATGAGCCACGCCGGCTCGCGCAAGCCGGCGCCAAACGAGAGCGGGTTGCGGTGCGACGCCACGTCCCCCAGGATCACGACGCCATCGGTGGCGCGCCACAGCGACACGTGGCCGGGAGTGTGGCCCGGAGTCTCGAGCACCTCGAAGTCGCCCACGCGATCGCCCTCGCGCAGCGTCCGCGCCACGGGCCAGCCGGGCCCGCCCAGCCGCTCGGCGAGGCGGAACAGGGCGTGCCGTCGACGCCCCTCCCAGGCGGACGCGAACGCCGCGTGCTCGGCGGCGACGCGGTCGCGGGCGCCGGTCCAGAGCGGCACCCCTCGTGCTCGGCACACTGCGGCGGTCGCGCCCTGGTGGTCGGGATGCGCGTGCGTGAGGACGTGCGCGCGCAGCGGTCGCCCCTCGAGGAGAGCGAGCAGCCGACGCCGCGCCGACGGCGGTCCGGCGTCCACCAGGACGTCGCCGACGAGGTACGCGTTCACACCGCTGCGAGGCAGCAACCGCAGCTGCCAGACGTTCGGGGCGAGTTCGACGGGGGAGGGCATGGGGCGGGACGGGCGGGGTCGTACGCGGTCTTCAGGCGCGCTCGCGCGCGCGTCCAGCACTCAGCCGTAGACGAGGTACGCGCCCGGCGGCACCTGTCGCTCGAGGTCGTCGCACGTACCGGGCGCATCCTGCTGCCGTGGCGTCAGCTCCGGAAGCCAGACGCGGCACGCGCCGGGCAGCGGGTAGTGGTCCGCCGGGATCTGGAAGGTGGCAGCGCCGGGGGTCCGGACCTCGATGCCGGAGGCCGGCCGCGACTCCGGGACGCGCACGATCAGGTACCCCGCGCCGGCGGTCGTCGAGACGCTCTCGGGGGCGAGGCCGGACGGATCGAAGGTGACGCGCGCCGTGCAGCCTGCGAGCGCCAGCACTCCGGCAAGGAGCGCGACGGCGACGATGGCGCGCGCGCGGACGGGGGCCGTTGCAAGGTTTGTCATGCTTCATTGTGCGCGCGATCACGAGGGGCGTCTGTGCCGTTCGGTCCGGCCGCAGGGACCGCGTCGCGAGGGCCCAACCGAGTCAGGAGTGCGACGCCGGCGATCCATCCGCGTCGTCGCCACCGGGCGCTGCCACGAACCCCCACCGACGCGCCCGCTCGACGGCCTCCAGCCTCGTGCGCACGCCCAGCTTCGCGTAGACGTTCTTGACGTGGAAGCGCACCGTGTTGACGCTGACGCCGAGGCGTTCGGCGATGCGCTCGTAGGTGCGCGCCGAAGCCAGTTCCCCGAGCACGTCGCGCTCGCGATCGGTCAGGCTGCCGACCTCGCCGTCCGCCGATGCCGCGGCCCCGTCGCCTTGGCCGTCGGGGCCGAACGCCCGGAGCAGGCGCGTCGCGTACGGGTGGCCGACGGCCCGCAGGAGCGTCGCGCACGCTGGACCGGCATCGACGAACGCCCGCACGTAGCCCTCGCGCTCCGCCGCGCGGACGGCGCGCGCGAGCGTCGTTCGGGCGCCGTGCGCCTCTCCGGAAGCGGCATCGACCAGAGCCTCCACGATGTGGGCGGCGATGCGCACGCCGTCGCCGGGATCGCTGCCGTGCTCGGCGTCCGTCAGCGAGCGAACGAGGGCACGTGCGGCCGCGAGGTCGTCCGGGGTCCCGTGCTGCAGGTGGACGCGCGCGCGAGCCAAGGCGAGCTCGCTCGCAACAGGACCGCGGGGAGCGAGCGCTTCGGCGGCGTGCAGGTGCGCCTCGGCCGCGTCGACGTCGCCGTCGGCGAGGCTCGCCTCGCTGGATCGGATGGACACCAGCGCCCCCAGCCAAGTCGGCACGCCCTTAGCCGCCGCGGCCTGCGCCGCTTCGAGCGCTTCGCGTGCCCGTTCCGCCTCCCCCTCCGCGCGGTGCAGGCGGCTCCACACCAGGTGCACGTTCGCGATCACGGCCGGCTGACCGGCGCGCACGGCGAGCGCTGCGACGCCGGGGAGCGCGCGCCGGACCTCGTCGCGTCGGTCCTGCTCGAGCAGCGCGGAACAGCGCGCTGCGAGCGCCGCCGCCGCGGCCGGGTGTGCCTCGCTGCCCGCCAGCGGCTGCGTCACGCTCAGCGCCTTGCCGAGGCGGCCGCGCTGCGAATAGAGGAGGCCGAGGTGCGCCCGCGCCAGACCCTCCGGGACCGCCAGGCGCGCAGCGCGGCAGAGCGGCAACGCCCGTTCGTACGCGGCGGTCGCCGCCCCGAGGTCGCCCTGCTCACGATGCGCACCGGCCAGCGCCATCTGCGCCGTCGCGCGCGTGACGACGTCGCCCGCCGGCGCCGCCGCCAGCGCCTCGCCGGCCCGTTCCAGGGCCTCGGCGGCGCGCCCGCGCGTGCCCGCCAGCACGGCGCGAAGCGCCGCCAGTTGGGCGCGGTCGGCGCCTTGGAAGCCATCGACCGTGCCGCTCAGGTCCGTCAGGACGTCGGCGAGGTCGTCGTAGCGCCCGCGCAGGAGCAACGCCCACCCGTGCGCGAGGCGTGCGTGCGGTGCCCGCGCGCGGGCGTCTTCGCTCAAGGCTTCCAGGGCGCGTTCCACCAGGCGGGCGTGGCCGTCCATGACCAACCCGTACGCGGACGCGTCGAGGAGCCGCGCGGTGCGCTCGTCGTCGCCTGCCGACCTGGCGTACTCGATGGCGGTCGCGATCGCCCCCTGAGCGTCGAACCAGTCGCTGGCGCGGCGCTGGAGCTCGCCTTCGCGCTCCGGGTCCACCACGCGCGCGTGGCCGCGCAGGAGCGACTGGAACAAACGGTGGAAGCGCCACCACGTGCGCCCGCCACGGGACCCTGCGGGGGCGGCGGCCGACTCGAGGAAGAGGCCCGCGGCTCGGGCCCGGTCGAGCTGGGCGCCGGCGTCCTTCGTTCCCCGTACGGCGTCGACGAGGTCGGGCGTGAAGGTGTCCAGCGCCGCCGCGTCGAGGACGAAGGCGGAAAGGGGCGGCGGCAGGCGCTCCAGGACCTCCTCGGCGAGGTACTCGAGCGCGAAGCCTTCGCCGACGTCGAGGCTGGCCACCATCGCACGCTCGTCGCGCTCGGCGGCGCCGCGCAAGGCCAGCGACGCCAGGCGGACGCCGACCGCCCAGCCTTCCGTGGCCCGATGGACCACGGCCGCGGACGCCGGATCGAGCGGACGACCCAGCGCCGCGGCGAGCACGGCCGACGTCTCCTCGGCGCTCAGGCGCAGGTCGTCGGCCCGCACCTCCAGGAGCTGGCCGCGGGCGCGCCAGCGGTGGAGCGGCAGCGGTGGGTCGGCGCGCGAGGCCACCAGCAGCCGCAGACCGGGTGGGGCGTGCTCGACGACGAACGCGAGGTCCTCGTGGACGCCGGCGTCCACGACCAGGTGCAGGTCGTCGATGCACAGCAGCACCCGCGCGTCGGCTTCGGTCAGGGCGTTCAGGAGCGGGGTGAGGAGCGTCCGCACGGGAGGGGGCTGCGGGACCGCGAGCGCGGTCAGGAACTCGGCCCCCAGCCCGGTCGCGCGCGCGAGCGCGGCGCCCAGGAGGCGGAAGAAGCGCGGCGCGTCGGCGTCGTCCTCGTCGAGGGAGACCCAGGCAACGGAGCCGCGCGCGACGGGCGGCGCCGATGGTCCGTCGCTCCCGTCGACCCCGTGCAGCGCCGCGACCACGGCGCTCGTCTTGCCGAAGCCTGCAGGCGCGCTCACGAGGGTGACGGGATGGTTCCACGCGTCGGCGAGGCGCGCCGCGAGCTCGGGGCGCACGACGTGATCCGGTTGGGGCTCGGGTGGACGCAGCTTCGCGAGTGGGATCGGCTCGGTGCCGGGACGAACGCGGCGCATGCCTGGACGGTACTGCGAACCGCGCTCGGCGTGCGGGGGGGCCGTGCGCCGGGTGGGTCAGCGGCCAGGGACGGGTGCGTCGACGGCCCGCACCTCGCACAACACCAGACCCAGGTCGCGCACCCGCGCCAGCGCTCCGTGCAGCGCCGCCTGGTCGGGCAGGGCGCCGATCAGCACGGTGGTGCCGTCGGGCTCGTGGCGCACGTCGAACTCCGCGAAGAGCGCGGCCACGGCCGGCCCGAGGTGGCGCTCGAGCCGGATCTCGTAGGTCCGCACCATGGCGATCGGCCTCCTCAGCGCCGCTGGAGGATCAGCACGAGGAGCGTCGCCTCGAGCGATATCTGGGCGACCTTCGTCGCGAGGCCACCAGCGGAGAGCAGCACCGAGGGGTCGGAGGCGTAGGCGCTGAAGAACATCAGCATCACCAGCGCGTTGAGCACGGCCCCGACGATCCACAACCAGCGCCGGCGCAGCAGCACCAGGGCCCCGCCGACCGCGTAGCCCACGGCCGCGACGACGACGATGCCCTCGCCGCCGGGCTCGGGCTGGTACCCGCCGGTGCCGAGCACGCCCGCGGCCAGCAGCAGGTACCCGGCGGCGGCCATCCAGGCGAACAGCACGGCGAGCCGGAGCGCCACCCCCGTGGTTCTCGAAGCCGCGCGCCGCCCCGCGGTGGCGATCACGAGCGCCCACCGAGCGTGCTCGCCGACGGCGCGACGGAAGCGCCACGCGCGATCGGCGCGGACGCGTCGGATTCGAGTGCATCGGCGACGCCGTGGGCGAAGGAGCGGATCGCGCCCCAGTCGCGGAAGTCGCCGTCGGGGGCCTTGACGGCCCGAGCGATCATGCGGTCGACCAGGCTGAGGCGGTCGCGGTCCAGGGCGCCCGTGAGCGTCGCGTAGTCGCGCGCGCCCACGCGTTCGACGAGCTTCCGCGCCTGCTCCGGTTCTTCCGCCGGCTGCGGGTTCTCGGCGCCCAGTGGCCCGACGCCGAACAGCCACACGGGCCGTTGCCGCAACGCCGCGGCGTGCGCCTCGACGTAGCGCGCGGCGGCCTTGAGCCACGAGCCTACGTAGACGCCGCTGCCGACGACCACCGCGTCGTATCCGTCCGGCGACGGCGCCGTCGCGGCGTCGTGCGCGTCGACGTGCTTCCCGCGCGCGGTGAGCGCCTCGGCGATCGCCTCGGCGACCTCCTCGGTGCTGCCGTACTTGCTCGCGTACACGATCAGGACCTTCATGGTGGGTCCCCCTCTCGCCACGCATCCTAGGGAGGGGCGTCGGTCGCGCGCGCCACACGATGATGTAGGGCGGCGCCGTCGGGAGGCGCCCTAGACCCGGCGGCCACCGAGCGGGACGTTGGGCCCGGGCACCGAAGGGCGAACTGTGCTTTGGATTGCCTCGGCGGACCCCGCGGCGCGTCGCCGATCGCGACGCGCTCGGAGCCCGCGTTGGGAGGCTGAACGATGGCCATGAACCTGTTCGGACGACCCGCCCTGCTCGTTGCCGCGGGCCTCGTGCTCGCGTTCGCCCTGGGGAGCGCCTGGCTCACCCCGCGCGGGCCGGTCACCACCACCCATGCGCTCGCGACGATGGCCGTCGCGCTCGCGGTCGGGCTCGTCGTCGGGGCCGCGACCGGCAGCCGCTGGGCGCTCCTGCTCGCACCCGCGGCGTTCGTCGCCGTCTTCGAGCTGGCGCGCATGGGCTCCTGGGGCCCGACGGTCGACGCCCCCGCTTCGGCCGGGATGCTGCACGTGCTCTCCTTCTTGATGGGCCGGGCGCCGCAATGGCTGCTGACCGTCGTGCCGATGCTGCTCGGGACTCTCGTCGGGCTCGCCCTCGCGCCCCGGTTCGGGGTGCTGGTCGCCCGTCCGATGGGCGTGGGCGGCTGGGTCGCGGCGTCCGCGCTCGCCATCGTCGTCGTCGCCGTGGCCGTGGTCGTCGCGCGCCCGGCTACGACCGCACCCATCCTGGGCACCGATGGCGACGTCGTACCGGGGAGCATCGCCGAGCTCACGACCGCCGAGATCGGCGGGCACGAGCAGGCGCTCATGATCCGCGGGCGCAGCACCGACCTGCCGGTGCTGTTGCACCTCGCCGGGGGGCCGGGCGGCACCGACATCGGCGCGATGCGGCTCGACACCGGGCTCGAGGAGCGCTTCGTGGTCGTGACCTGGGACCAGCGGGGGAGCGGCAAGTCCTACCCGGCCTTCGGCCCCGCCGAGACGCTGACGCTGGAGCAGGTGGTGGCGGACACCATCGAGCTGAGCGAGGTCCTCGCGGCGCGCTTCGGGCGCGAGCGCATCTACATCGCAGGGCAGTCGTGGGGAACGATCCCCGCCACCTTGGCCGCGCATCGTCGGCCCGAGCTCTACCACGCGCTCATCACGACCGGGCAGATGGTCGACATCCGCGAGACCGACCTCCTCTTCTACGACGACACCTTGGTGGGCGCGCGAGCGCGGCGACACCGCGCTGGTCGGGCGGCTGGAGGCGATGGGTCCGCCGCCGTACGCCGAGCCCGTCGGCACGTACCCCCACATCGTCGGCCCCGAACGCTCGCTCAACCCGTACCCGGAGTTCGATGGCCGCACCGAGATGACCGCGACCATCTTCAAGCCCGAGTTCAGCTTCATGGACCAGATCGGCGCCATGCGCGGGCTCGCCGATAGCTACGCCCGCCTGTACCCGCAGCTCCAGGAGCTCGACCTGCGCGCGCAGGTCCCGGAGCTCGAGGTGCCGGTCTGGGTGGTCATGGGCCGGCACGAGGCCCGCGGCCGCGTCGAGCCGGCCGAGGAGTGGTTCGAGGCGCTTCGAGCGCCCGAGAAGCACTGGGTCGTGTTCGAGGCATCGAGCCACCGCGCCAACTTCGAGCGGCCGGCCGAGTACGCCGCTCTGCTCGACGAGGTCGTGGCGACGACGGGCGGAAGGTAGCGACGCGAGGCGCCGGCCACGCCCCGACCGGCCGGTGGGCGCCCGGCAGCCGTTCGACCGCCGCGCGGTTCGTGCGTCCTCAGGGCGCGTCGAGGGGCAACAGCACGAGCGCGTCGACGTGCCGCGGGCGGAGCGTTCCGAAGTGGCGCCGGTCTAGGGTCGCGAGCTTCGGCTCGGCGAGCCTTTCGGTCACGGCGAGTACGGCCGCGTCGACGAAACCGATGTCGGCGTCGGCGTACCGGTCGCAGAGGTCTCGAACCCGCCGGTAGTCGGAGGCGGTGAGGTCCTC
>JAABRX010000164.1 GCA_011390675.1 Trueperaceae bacterium
CGAGGAGGTGCTCGCCGCGCACGAGCGCGGCGCGGTGCGCGCCACCGTGTTGCGCTCGGCCGACTACTACGGACCCGGCGTCACCGGCTCGGCGTGGGGCGAGCGGGTCTTCGCGCCGTTGGTCGCGGGCAAGGCGGCGCAGGTGACCGGCCGCCTCGACGTCCCCCACTCGGTCGCCTACATCGAGGACGTCGGCCAGGCGGCGGCGGTGCTCGCCACGCGCGACGAGGCGCTCGGAAGCGTCTGGATCACGCCGCACGCCCCCGCCGCGACCGCGCGCGAGATGGTGGCGATGGCGGCCGAGGCAGCGGGCGTGGCGCCCAAGGCGAGCGGGATGGGCCGCCTCATGATGCGTTTGGGCGGTCTGTTCATCCCCGTCGCGCGCGCCACCGTCGAGATGATGGACCAGTTCCTCGAGCCCTTCGTCGTCGATGCCCACGCCTTCGAGCGCACCTTCGGGCGGTCGGCGACGCCGCTGCGCGAGGGGCTCGCTCGGACGGTGGCTTGGTACCGGACACGGTCCGGGTAACGGGCGGTCGGCACCCGTCAGCCCGCCCACACCCCCAGCAACCGCCGCACCAGCACGATCTGCCCCACGTGGTACGCCTCGTGGTCCAACGCCACCAGGATCGTCCTCAGGTACGTGTGCGACCCGCCCCAAGGGATGGTCGCGCTCGGATCGGGCACCTCGAGTAGCCATGCCTTCAGCCGCTCCCGGCCCGCCTGCACCGCGGCAACCGCCTCGTCCCACGCAGCCTCCGTCGGCGGCTCGGCGGACGTCGGCCAGTAGTCGTCGGGCCATTCGGGCGCTTGGTACGCCGGGTCCTCGAGGTATGCGATCAGGTCCGCCTGCCCCAAGCGGACGTGCTGGACCAGTTCCCAGGCCGAATACGGCACCCCCTCGGGGCGACGCCCGCGGTGCGCGGGAGACAGGTCGGCGACCGCGCGGTCGAAGGGCACGTGCGCTTCGCGCGCGTCGAGCGCGGCAGCGACGATCGAACGCCAGGCATCGGGCATCGTCGGACCTCCGTGCGCTAGGGCTGGGGCGGCGTGCCCACCCGCTCGTAGAGCTCGGCGATCGCTTCGGCGATGGCCTCCGACTCCGGTTCGCCGTCGGCGCGCGCCCAGGCGCGGGCACCCGCGAGCACGTTCTCGAGCTGGCGCGCGAAGTCGTTGCGCAGCGCGATCGCCTCGTAGTCCTTCTGGATGGGGGTCTCGGAGACGCCCTCTCCCGAGGGGTAGCGGCCGTCCTTCCCGTAGATGTGCTCCTTGTCGGGCACGTCGAGTCTGGAACGATCCTCGTCGGGGTGGCTCAGGTCGGGGCGGTTCAGGTCGGGGCGGTCGTCGGGGGCGGACATGGGGCACCTCCATGGGTGCGGCGTACGGCCGATCGGCCGATGCGGGCATCGGCGCGTGCGCGTGGGCCTCCAGGGTACCCGCGGTGGGTGCCGACGGCCGTGACGGACCCGGAACGACGCCGTACCCTGCCCCCATGATCCTCGAGATCGCGATGCTCTCCGTTCGCGCCGGGCAGGAAGCCGCCTTCGAGGCGGCGTTCGCCAGCGCCCAGACGCTGCTCTCCCGCCAGTCCGGCTACCTCGGCCACGAGCTCCTGCGCAGCCACGAGGCCCCCGGGCGCTACGCGCTGCACGTGCGCTGGCGCACCGTCGCCGACCACGAGCTCGGCTTCCGACGCTCGCCGGAGTACCCCGAGTGGCGCGCTCGGCTCCACGGCTTCTACGATCCCTTCCCCACCGTCGAGCACGTCGAACGCATCGCCCCCGCGCCCGTGGGCGGCCGGGTGCTGCCCTACGTCACGATCGACGTCTTCACCGACGCGCGCTTCGGCGGCAACCCGCTGGCGGTCTTCTACGACGCCCGTGGGCTCGGCGACGCCGAGATGCAACGGATCGCGGCCGAGACCAACTACTCCGAGACCACCTTCGTGCTGCCGCCCGCCGATCCCGCGCACACCGCCCGGGTGCGGATCTTCAACCGCGTGGCCGAGATGCCCTTCGCCGGCCATCCGAACGTCGGCACGGCGGTGGTGCTCGCGGGGCTGGGGCGCGACGCTGCGGGCTGGTTGCGCTTCGAGGAGCCGGCCGGGCTGGTCGCCGTGCGCGTGGAGCGCGGCGCCGACGGCGCGGTGACGGCCGCCCACGTCGACGCCCCGCAGCCCCTGTCGCTCGGCCGCGAACTGCCGGCCGCCGACGTCGCCGCCTGCGTCGGCCTCAGCAGGGACGACCTGCTGCTCACCGCCCACCCCCCGCGGTTCGCGTCGGTGGGGCTCCCCTTCTGCTTCGTGGAGGTGCGCCCAGAGGCTTTGCAGCGCGCGCACCCCGACCTGAGCGCCTTCCAGGCGCTGGCCGTGGGGTTGCCCCCCGCTGCCGAGCGGCTCCCCATCCACCTCTACGCCCACCTCGACCGCGATGCCGGACGGCTGGCGACGCGCATGTTCTCGCCGCTGAGCGGCACCGTCGAGGACCCGGCCACCGGCAGCGCCAACGCGGCCTTGGCCGCGCTCCTGCTGCACGTGCACGGCGGCGAGGCCGCGACGTTCGAGATCACCCAGGGCGTGGAGCTCGGCCGCCCGAGCCGCCTGACGGCATCGGCATGGCGCGCGCCCGACGGCGTCCGCGCGCGCGTGGGCGGCGCAGCCGTGGCGGTGTTCGAGGGCGTGCTGCGGCTGCCGTGACGCTGGCTACCCCCGGCCTCACTCGCTTCGGAACGCGAACCACAGCCCCATGAGCACGAGGCGGTCGGTGGCCGCGAGCGGGTCGCCGGACCCCGGGTCCGCCGCGCGGAACGCGAGCTCCAACCCATCGAGGCGCTCGAAGGCGCTGCGCAGGAGGAACGTCGTGCCGCCGGCGCTCTCGAGTTCGAAGGCGTGGCCATCCACGCTGCCGACCAGCGCGCCGTCGCGCTCGGTCACCACCACCGGGCCCGCGGCCGACGCGTAGGTGCCCGGCACCGCCCGCAGCAGGTCGTGCGCCGACTCCGTGGGCACGAGAATGGCGCTGCGCGGCGGCTCCAAAAACGCCTCCCCGAACACCAGGGCGGCGGCGGCGATGCTCTCGGCCACCTCGCGCCGAGGATCGAGCGGGCGCGAGACGTTGCTGGCGACGGCGATCGCCACCTCGGCCTCGGGCACGAGCACGACGTGCGAACCGCTGTTGCGCACGCTCCCGAGGTGCCACACCAGCTGCATGCCGGCGACCGTATCGAGGTACCAGCCGAGGCCGTAGCCGAGCCCGGAACCGTCGACGGGCACCACCGGCGTCCACATCGAGCGCAGCGCGTCGTCCGAGACGAGCGAGCGCCCCTCGAAGCGCCCGCCATCGAGCAGCATGCGGAGGTAGTGCGCGAGCTCGGCCGCGCTCGCCATCAGCGTGCCGGCGGGCCGCTCGCTCCGTTGGAAGTCGACGTCGAGGGGCTCGGCGCTGCGCCACGGGACGTGGTACCCGCGCGCCAGACCGCGTTCGCGCGCCACCTCGGCGTCGAAGGTGGCGCTCGACATCCGCAGCGGCGTCAGGACGTGCGCGTCCATGTACGTCTCGAACGCCATCCCGGTCACGCGCTCGACGACGAGCCCGAGGACCACGAACGGGTCGTTGCTGTAGCCGAAGCGGGCACCGGGCGCCGACGCCAGCCGCACGCCGCCGAGCCACCGCACGTACGCCTCGAGCTCCTGGGGGTAGACGCGGTCGGTGAAGAGGATCCCCCACGGGTAGCCCGCGCTGTGCGACAGGAGCTGGCGGATCGTGAGCTCGTCTTGGCGGCCCTCCGGCGTGCGGAACCACGGCAGGTACCGCGTCGGGCTCGCGTCGAGGTCGATGAGCCCGCGCTCGACCAACTGCATCACGGCCAACGCGGTGAAGGCTTTGGTCGTCGAGCCCAGCACCACGAGCGTGGCGTCGGTCATCGGGCGCTCGGCCTCCCGGTCGGCGAAGCCGTAACCACGGGTGACGGCCTCCGCACCGTCGTGCACGATGGCCAACGACAGCCCTGGGGTGTCCCAGGCGCGCATGCGGTCGGTCACGAAGGGGTCGAGGTGGCGGTCGAGGACCGCCGGGAACCCGTCGGCGGCGGCAACTTGCGCCGCGAACACCACCGCGACGACCAGCGCCGCCAGGCGAAAGCGCAGCATGCGCCCATGGTGTGCCGGCGCGCCGATCATCGTCGTGGCCCGCGTGACGCTTCGCTCCAGGCCGGGCGCTACAGAACCGCCTGCATGAACACGAGCACGAACAGCGCGACCGTCTCGACCACGCCGATCGCCATCAGGTAGTTGCCGAAGCCCTGGCCGGTCTCGCCGATCGCGTCCGCGGCCGCCGCCCCGACGCGCCCCTGGAGCCAAGCGGACGCCCCCATGGCGGCGCCGCCGAAGAGCCCGACGGCGAGCATCGCCGGCCAACCGACGACCGCGCCGGCCACGAACGCCTCGTCGGCGGAGCGCACGACCGCGTTCATCAGGATCATGCCGTAGATCGTCTGCGACAGCGGCGCGCCCACGAACGTAACCAGGATGAAGGGGACCGGCTTGTCGAGGGCGTAGCAGCGCTTCCAAGCGCCGACCGCGGCGAGGCCGGCGCTGCCGGTGCCGAGCGCAGAGCCGGCCGCGGCGAGGCCGAGGACCGCCGCGGCACCGGCCTGACCGAGCGAACGCATGAGTTCCGGGTCCATTACCGATCTCCTTCCGCACCGACGGGGGCGGTGTGGGCCAACGGGCGGTACGCGTGGCCGGTCCACGGCAGCCCGAGGTGGCCAGCGAACTCGAGGGTGTTGAGGCGCACGCCGTGCACCAGCACGCCCATCGCGGCGAGCAACACGTTCAGCGCGTGCCCGAAGAACAGGACTAGGGCGGCGAGCACGCCACCCACCGGACCGCCGAGGCCGATGCCGGCGGCGAGGTCGTTGAAGGCGCCGGCGACCGCGAACGTCGCTGCCCCCACGGCGAACAGTCGGACGTACGACACGACGTCGACGAAGTTGTTCACGAGCGAGAGTGGCAGCACGGCGTGGCCGAACCACTCGCGGCGCAGCCGCCGCCACGGGGTCGTGAACGCGACGATCAGCGCCACCCCCACGGCGAAGATCGGCCAAGCGGCCGCCGGGAACGGGTCGTCGAGCACCAGCTGGCGCGCGAGGAAGTACATGGTCCACGTGGTCGCGATCCATCCGAGCTCCGCCAGGGCGCGCAGCGAGTTCGCGTAGCGGACCGCGTTCCACAGGTGCGCCACCGTCAGGTGCACCGCGCCGATGGCGAAGGTAAGACCGATGACGTTGTGCTCGACCGTCAACCAGTCGAGCCGCCACCACGCGAGCACCGACGGCAGCGCAGCGATCCCGAAGACGTTGCCGCTCAGGAGCCCCCAGACGATGGTGGCGGCCGAAAGCAGCCGCATGAGGGCGACGACACGGCGCGACGGGGGCGACCCCCGCCGGGGCACCCGGCGTGCCCACCACTCGGTCAGTGCAAGGAACAGCAACCCGTAGCCCGCGTCGCCGACGATCATCGCGAAGAACAGTCCGAAGAACGCGAGGAACGGCACGCTGATGTCGACGTGGCCGTACGCCGGCACCACCCCCAGGAACCCGAACAGCGGCTCGATGGGGCGCACCCACCGCGGGTTGCGCACCAACGTAGGCGCCTCGTCGGGATCGTGCACGTCCTCCACCCACAACCCCCAACCGTGGCGGTGGGCCATCGCGCGCACGCGCTCGACCTCGTCGAACGGAACGAAGCCACGCAGCACCACGACCGCCCCCACCCGCGCCATCCCGGCGCGCACCTGCTCGGCGCGCAGCGCCTCCTGCGTGCGGTCGAGCCAGTCCTGCACATGGTCGCGCTCACCCACCAGAGCGGCGAGGCGCGCCCGGGTGCGCTCGAGCCCGCGCGCGACGTCCTCGATCTCGTGCTTGAGCCGCGCCGGCGGCTCGCTCGGCCATGCCACCTCGTCGGGCACGTCGGCGGCGTCGACCGCGTCGACCGGCCCCACCAGCGCCACGGTGCGCGGGCGTCCGGCGTCGCGCCGCCGCTGCGGCGCCCCCATCTCGATCCACAGCGCGCGCGCCACGTCGGGAAGGACGCACCGCGCGGACGGGTGCGCCAGCCGGACCCCGACGCCGCGACCGCGCAACCGCCGCAGGGCCTCCGGGTCGAAGTCACCGAAGGGAGCCAGGCGCTCGCGCTCGCGCTCGAGCTCGGCGCGCGTGCTGCGCAGGTCGTCGAGTCGCTCGGCGAGCCGCTCCACCTCGGCGATCACGCTCGCCGCGTCGGGTGGCTCGGACGCCCTGCCTCGGGCCCCGTCCGGCGCGGCGTCCGCCGGCGCGCCGGCGTGCGGTGGCACGTGCGCCAACACGTCGATGGCGTGGCGCGCGGCGCGGATGCGCGCGCGCAGGTCGTCGGCGGCCGCGTCGTCGCCGAGCGTCCCCTCGGCGATGTGCACCACGCCCGCGTCCTGCAGGTGCGCGAGCGTCTCGGCCTGCGCCCGGCGCGCCGCGACGATCGTCACCTCCTTCATCGGGACGATCACAGCGACCGCTCCCGCTCGAGGCTCTTGGCCTTGGCGATCTTGGCGCGCACGACCTCGGCCGCCTGCTGGTCGCCCAGCGCGATGCGGATGAAGCGCAGCGCGTCGCGCGCCTCGGGAACCTTGACCTTCTCGAACAGGTTCACGCGTTGGCTGGTGAAGCGCAGCTCGGCGGCCAGCCGGCTCCGCTGCTCGGCGAGCACCTGCCGCTGCAGGCGCAGCTCGGCGAGGCGCTCGAAAGCCAGCAGGCCGTCGTCGACCCACGAAGGGGTCGCGCCGGGCGACGGCGAGCGACGGCGCCAGCGCACCTCCTCCAAGGTCGGAAGGGTCACGCCCGCGACGCTGGCCTCGCCCCACACGACCGACTCGACCGCCACGTGCGCGGCGACGTCGAGCGGCTCCACCCACAGCTCGATCCAGGCGCTCAGGTCGCGGCGGAGGCGCGCCTCGTCCTCGCCGGCCTCCGCCACCGCCCCCTCGACGCGACGAAGCTCGACTTGCAGTTGCCGCTGTTTGAGCCGCAGCGTCGGCAGGTAGCGCTCGAAGCGGGCGAGCGCGTCGCGCTGCCGCTTGAGCTCGTGCTTGCTGGCGGTGACGCGGCTCATGCGCGCGGCGGCCAGTGGCGATCGATCAGCGCCGTCGAGAGGCCGGTCTGGGCGGGCTCGAAGCACTCGGCGAGCAGCGCCCAGCCGGCATCGAGGGCCGGCTCCAGCGGCAGGTCGACGGCCAGGTCCATCAGCCGCTCCTCGAAGCCGACGCCGTACCGCAGCAACTGCTCGTCCCATTCGCTCATGCGGAAGCCCATCGAGCGCTTCTCGAGCGTCTCGCGGTAGGCGGCGTAGAGCTGGATCATCGCGTTCATCAGGGCCCGGTGGTCGTCGCGGGTGGTGCCGTTCACCAGCTGCTTGAGGCGGCTGAGGCTGCCGAAGGGCTCGATCCGCCCGCCGCGCAGGTAGAGCTGCCCCTCGGTGATGTAGCCGGTGTTGTCGGGCACCGGGTGGGTGACGTCGTCGCCGGGCATGGTGGTCACCGCGAGGATGGTGATCGAGCCGGCGTCGTCGAAATCCACCGCGCGCTCGTAGCGCGCCGCCAGCTGGCTGTAGAGGTCGCCGGGGTAGCCGCGGTTGCTGGGGATCTGCTCCATCGTGATGGCCACCTCCTTGAGCGCATCGGCGAAGTTGGTCATGTCGGAGAGCAGCACCAGCACCCGCTCGCCTCTGAGCGCGAAGCGCTCCGCGACCGCCAGCGCCAGGTCGGGCACCAGCAGGCACTCGACGGTGGGGTCGGCGGCGGTGTGGATGAAGGCCACGCTGCGCGCGAGCGCGCCGGCCTCCTCGAGGGTGTCGCGGAAGAACAGGTAATCGTCGTGCTTGAGCCCCATGCCGCCCAGCACGATGCGGTCGACCTCGGCCTGCAGCGCCAGGCGCGCGAGCAGCTCGTGGTACGGCTCGCCGGGGACCGAGAAGATCGGCAGCTTCTGGCTCTCGACCAGCGTGTTGAACACGTCGATCATCGGGATGCCGGTGCGCACCATCGTGCGCGGGATGATCCGCTTGGCCGGGTTGACCGAGGGGCCGGCGAGGTCGACGAGCTCCTC
>JAABRX010000022.1 GCA_011390675.1 Trueperaceae bacterium
GCCGAGCACCTCGCGGTGCAGCTCCTGGAGGAACTCGTGGATGCGTGGGCCGGACTCGACGAAGGGGAAGCCGTTGCCCAGCCCGTCGGGGCCGATCTCGGTGGCGTCGCGGAGCGGCAGCTGCTTGCTGACGAGGTTGATCACGTCCATCCGGAAGCCGTCGACGCCGCGCGCCAGCCACCAGCGGAGCATGGCGTACAGCGCCTCGCGCACCGGCGGGTGCTCCCAGTTGAGGTCGGGCTGCGAGGTGTCGAACAGGTGCAGGTAGTACGCGTCGGTCGCCGCGTCGTACGTCCAGGCCGGGTCGCCGAAGTACCCACGCCAGTTGGTCGGCTCGGCGCCGGGCTCGCCGCCGCGGTGGCTGGGGCGCGGCGGGCGCCACCAGTACCAGTCGCGCATCGGGTCGTCCGCCGAACGGCGCGCCTCTTGGAACCACGGGTGCGCGTCGGACGTGTGGTTCAGGACGACGTCCAGGACCAGCTTCATGCCGCGCGCGTGCAGCGCGGCGATCAGCGCGTCGAGGTCGTCGAGGGTGCCGAACAGGGGGTCCACGCCCTGGTAGTCGGCGACGTCGTAGCCGCCGTCGCGCATGGGTGAGGGGTAGACGGGGGAGAGCCACACCGCCTCGACGCCGAGCGCCTCGAGGTGGTCGAGGTGCTCGAGGGCGCCGCGCAGGTCGCCGACGCCGTCGCCGTCGGCATCCGCGAAGCTGCGGGGGTAGACCTGGTAGACGGTGGCCCGGGTCCACCACGGCGCGGTCGCGGGGTCTTGGTTCATGGGCCACGGTACCAGCGGAATCGCGTTGCGGCCAGGACGGGGGGCGCGGCGACGAACCGGGTCCGGGGCGCGCGGTAGCCTGCGCGCCTAGATGCGCGAACCCGCCGCCGACCTCCTGCCCATCTTCCGCTTCGTCGCCCACCTCGAGGCCGTCTCCTGGACCGGCCTGCTGCTCGGCATGCTCTTCGAGCGCGTACTCACCCAGTACGCGGAGCTGGGCGACCGGCTCGTAGCCGGGTTCGGCTCCGTCCACGGGCTGCTGGTGCTGGCGTTCGCGGGCCTCGGGATCGCGCTCGCGGTGGCGCGCCGGTGGCCGCCGAGCATGTACGCGTGGGGCTTCCTGGCCGCACTGGTGCCGTTCGCGACGATCGCGTTCGACCGCTGGGCGATGCGGCACGGCCGGTACGCCGTTCGCCCCTCCCGCGGGCAGTAGGGACCGGACTTACGCGTCCGCGCCGCGACTCGGCTCAGCCATCGGAGCATCGTCGAGCGCCCGCTCCATGAACACCAGGGGCGGACCACCTAGCTGGCCTCGTCCGTCGGTCCCGCGCCCGTCTGGCGAGCGTAGTCCGCGGCGTCGAACCAGCCGCGGGACGCGGTCACCTGCAGGTCCGCATCGAGGTCCCACTCTTCCCAACCGACCACGTGCAGCGGCCGGCCGCTGCCGGCGTGCGTCCCCGTGAAGGTCCACAGGTAGACGACGTGGTCGCCCGCGGCGCGGACGCCGTCGCACGCGAGCGTGAGGTCGGGCACGTCCGCGTAGAAGCCGGCCGCCATCGCCGCCACCCCGGCGCGGCCGTCCCAGAGCTGACCGCGGTTGATGACGATGCCGCCGTCGGGCGCGTAGCACGCTGCGACGGCCTCCGGCGAGCCGCTGTTCCAAGCGGCCGTGTAGCGGGTCGCGAGCGCGTCGAGCGCGGACGCTGCGATGGGCTTGGGTGCTTCCTGGGCCATGGGGGTCGCCTCCACGGGGGCACGCCGCCCGTGGGGGGCGGGCGTTCGATTGTTAGGTCGGAGAAGGCTAGCACGCGGCCGATGCGGGCGGAGGGGACGGCCGCCGCCGGTTAGCATCCCCCATGCCGACGACCCCGTTCGACGCCGCCGCGCGCGCGCTGCACTCCGACCTGGTGGCGTGGCGCCGCCACCTGCATCGCCACCCCGAGCTTGCCTTTCGCGAGGTCGCGACCGCCGACTTCGTCCGCGAGCGCCTGGCCGAGCTCGGCATCGAGGCGAGCGCGCCTTTGGCTGGGGGCACCGGCTTGACCGCGCTCGTGCGCGGTCGCGGCGATGGCCCCACCGTCGCGCTGCGCGCCGACATGGACGCACTGCCGATCCCCGAGGACACCCGTGCGGACTACGCGTCGACGGTCCCCGGTGTCGCGCACCTGTGCGGCCACGACGCACACACCGCGATGCTCCTCGGCGCCGCGACGCTGCTCCGGCGGCTGCCGCCCGCCTACGGGCACGTGAAGCTGCTGTTCCAACCGGCCGAGGAGGACGGGGGCGGGGCCGAGAAGATGATCGCCGACGGCGCCCTCGAGCGCCCTGCCGTGGGCGCGGTCTTCGCGCTGCACGTCGACCCGCGCTTCCCGGCGGGGCGCACCGGCGTGGTGGTGGGTCCGGCGCACGCCGCCGCCGACGGGCTCGACATCGAGGTCGTCGGTGCCGGCGGGCACGCGGCGTACCCGCACCTCTCGGTCGACGCGGTGACCGTCGCGGCGCAGGTGGTCACGGCGCTGCAGCATGTGGTGAGCCGGCACAGCGACCCGCTCGCGCCGCTCGTCCTGACGATCGGCACCATCCAGGGCGGCTTCGCGCGCAACGTGATCGCGCCGTCGGTCAATCTTTCCGGCACGGTGCGCAGCTTCGACGCGGAGTTGCGTCAGGGGCTCCCCGGGTTGGTGGAGCGGGTGGTGCAGGGCGTGGTCGCGGCGCATGGCGCCACCGCGCGCGTGACCTACACCATGGGCTACCCGGCCACGATCAACGACCCGGCGCTGGTGCCGACCTTCGACGCCGCCGCGGCGGCGGTGGTAGGCGCCGACGCGCACGCGCACCTGGCGCCCACCATGGGCGGCGAGGACTTCGCGTACTACGCCGAACGGGTCCCGGCCGTGATCGGCCGCTTGGGGGTGCGCGACGAGGCGCGGGGGTTCGTCCATCCGTTGCACCACCCGCGCTTCGACCTCGACGAGGCCGCGCTGCCGCTCGGTGCGGCGCTGCTGGCGGAGGCGGCGCGGGGCTGGTTGGACACGCAAGCGTGAGGCGGGGCTCGGGGCCCCGCCTCGGTTCCCCTCAGAACGCGACGCGCAGCGACGCCGTAGCGCCGCTCCGGTTGCGCCAATCGCCGAAGCGGGTGCCGTCCGCGCCGTAGGCGACGACGGCCTCGAGGGTGCCGGTGACGCCGCTGGCGAAGTCGTAGGCGACGCTCGGGCGCACCAGACCGGTGCCATCGAAGTCCTGGACCCAGGCGGCTTGCAGATCCGTGCGCGCGTTCACCGCTTGGTTGAGGATCGCCATGGTGCGCCACCCGAGCTCGACGCCACCGGGGGTGCCGTCGGGCGCTGCGTCGCGGGTCGTACCGTCGAGCACCAGTTGCAGCACCACGCGCGGGCCGCCGGGGATGGGGGTCTCGCCGCCCACGACCACCTGGAAGCTGGGGTTGCCGATGGTGGGGTCGGTGCCACCCGGGTCGCGGGTGAAGGTGTAGGCCGCCTCGCCGCGGAGCACCACGGAGCCCAGCGCCACGGAGCCGTCGAGGCCCACGACTTCGATGCGGTCGTAGCGCAGCACGGGCTGCAGAACCACCTGCCCGGGGGTGCCGGTCGGCACGACCTCGGCGGACGCGGTCGGGGTGTCGCGCACGAGGTGCAGGTAGCTGACCGCGAGGTCGAAGCCGGCGGGTCGCCACTGCGCGCGGGCGGCGAACTGGACGTTGGCGAGGGCCGCTTCCGGGCGCTCGTCGCGGGCGGGGCGGGTCTCGACGACGGTCACGCCGGGCGGGAGCGTCGGGACGGGATCGCTGCGCCACGCCGCTTCGGGCGGCAACGAGGGCGTGAAGACGGGGAGCAGCGCGGCCTCGAGGGCGACGTCGCCCTCGAGGTACGCGCGCACGTGGACCATGGGGGTGGCGAGCTTGACCGCGTCGATCGGGACGCGCAGGTCGCGCGGGTTGAGGCGGTCGATCGGGTTGACGGCGTCGGTCGAGCCCCACGACAGCGTCTGGTTGCCGGCGGTGAGCTCGACGTCGCCGAGGAACAGGCGCGCCCAGGCTTCGCCCAGGCGGAACTCGGTTCGGTCGAGGGCGGCGTCGGCTTCCAGGTCGAGGGCGACGCGGAAGGCGGCGGTCGGATAGAACTCGCTCCCGAACGCGCCGTCGAGCGCGCCCTGCGCCCGCGCGCCGGCGGCGCTGAGGTCGCCATCGATGGCCACGCCGAAGCGTGCGGTGACCGAGCCGCTCCACTCGGTGCGCACCTGCGCGAGCGCCGAAGCGCTCAGGGCGACGAGCGCCAGGGTGAGGACGATGCGGCGCACGTCAGCGCCTCAGGAAGCGTTCGGTGAAGACCTCGTCGGGCAGCTCGGCGTCCAGGGTCACGTCGCGCTGTCGGATCACGGTGACGGAGCCGCGATCGAGCGTCTCCATGCGGCGCTCCATCCCGAGCAGGTAATCGCCGACCTGCTGGACGTCGTGCACGGTCAGCTCCTTGATCGCCACGTCGCCGCGGTAGTAGACGACGCGCTCGGGGATCAGGGTCGCCTCGGGCACTTCCAGCACCAGGCGGTCGTAGGTGGAGCCCGATGCCTCCGTGGGCGTCGCCTCGATCACGTAGCGCGGGCCGTCGTCGATGCGCACCAGCACGTAGGTGTAGTCGTCGGGGTCGATGCCCTCGACGTCCTCGTAGGCGAAGTCGGAGCCGAAGAAGGACTCGCCGCGTTGGCCGCCCGCGACGCGGCGGACGCGGTCCAGCGCGGGCAGGAAGACGAGCGTCTCGTCGACGGTGCCGTCGTCGATGCGCAGGAAGCCGGAGCCGGCGATGTCGGCCGGGGCCGTGAACTTGAGCAGGCGGCGCTCGTCGCCGGTCGACCAGGAGCGCATCTCGCGCGTGAGCGATTGCCCGGCGGCGTTGGTGATGGTCATCTCGAGGGTGGCCTCGATGCTGGCCGGCTCGGGTCGGGCCTGGACGGCCGCCATCAGCTCGTCGGCGCTGGCGTACGTCTGCGCGGCCGCGGGGGCGCCGAGCAGGGCGAGCGCCGCGACGAGCAGGAGGACGGCCGCGAGCAGGGCCGTGGGGCGGTGGACGGTGGTGGCAGTGGGCGTGGGGTGATCGGTTCGGTTCACGTGGGGGTACCTCCGGGGTTGGGGACCTGGGTGGTGGCGAGCGCGGCCCCGCGCCCGCCCGGGTCGCGGAAGGCGACCAGGGCGACGGCGGGGAGCAGGGTCAGGGTGGCGATGCCGACGAGCGCGACGGTCAGGACCATCAACCAGCCGAGCGTGGCGACCGGAACGAAGTCGGCGAAGGTCAGCGCGAAGAAGCCGACGCCGAGGGTGGTGGCGGTGAACAGGATCTGGCGCCCGGAGGTGATCACGGCGTGCTCGACGGCGTCCTCGGGGCCGCGACCGCGGCTGCGTTCCTCCATGTAGCGCACGGTGAGGTGGATCGCGTAGTCGCCCACCCCGATCGCCAAGGCGCCCATGAGCATGGTCGCGAGGTTGAGCGGGATGCCGGCCCAGCCGAGCAGGCCGTACTGCAGCGCGATGGTGGCGACCAGCGCGAGGATCGTGACGGCCGCGGCGCGGAACGAGCGCACCAGGCTGTCGATGGCGAGCACCAGGACGATCGCGAGCGTCAGGCTGATCAGGAAGTCGTGGCGCATCGCGTCCTCGACGGCGAGCTCGAGCACGGCCTGGCCCGTGAACCCGTAGGTCGCGCGGCCGCCGAGCGTGTCCTCGGCCATGCGCTCGAGGTCGGCGAGCACTTCGCGCCCGCGGGTGGTCGAGCCCGACTGGACCACCAGGTTGACGACCGCGCTCTGCTCGTCGAGGGTGAGGAGCTTGGCGAGCTCCGCCGCGTCGCCCGACGACGTGTAGAGCAGGAGCTCCTGCGCCGCGGCCTGACGCGTCGGCGGCAACCCGTCCTCACCAGTGAGCGTCTGGTGGAGGGCGCGCATCACCTGCGTGATCGATTGGGCGCCGCCGACCTCGGGAAGCGTCTTCGCTTGCGCCTGGAAGGCCTCGAGCGCGCCCAGCACCTCGGGGTCGAGGATGTCGCCGTCGACGCGGACCTGCACCACCGAGCTGCCCCCAAGCGTGGCCTCGACCGTGCGCACGCTCTGGCGGGTCGGGCCGTCGGCGGGGAAGAAGGCGAGGATCGAGGTGTCGGCCTGGATCCGCACGATGCCCAGGAGCGCGCCCGCGACGAGCACGGCGGCGACGCCCATCACCGCCTTGGGCCGACGGGTGACCAGGGCGGCGAGCCCCGCCAGCAGCCCGCGGATGCGGCCGGGGGCCTCGGGGTCGGGGACGCGCTTGGGATCGGGGAGGAGGCGCAGGAGCGCGGGCAGCAGCACCAGCGCGGCGAAGAGCGAGGAGAGGACGCCCAGCGCGGCGACCAGACCGAGGCCGCGCACCATCGCCAAGTCCGAGAGCAAGAAGGTGCTCATGGCGGCCGAGATCGCCAGCCCCGAGACGAGCACGCCCAGCCCGGTGCGCTCGAAGGTGCGCCGCAGCGCCTCGAGCTTCTCGGTGCCGCGCGCCAGCTCGTAGTCGTAGCGCCCCAGCAAGTGCATCGAGAACGAAGCCCCGACGGCCATGACCGCGATCGGGCCGATCACCGTCAACGCCATGAGCTCCTGGCCGAGGAGCTGGAAGATGCCCATCCCCCAGACCACGCCGAGGACGATCTGCACCAGCGCCAGCGCGACGCGCCGGCCGGTGCGGAAGTTGATCCAGAGCATGATCAGGATGAGCGCGAGCGCGGTCGCGCCCAGCACCGGCAGGTCGCGCGCGATGATCGCGCGCAGCTCCATGGTGGTGAAGGCCGCGCCGGCCAGGGCGTGCTCGCCGGGCCAGGCGGCGTCGGTCGCGTCGGCCACCGTGCGCGCGTACGCCGCGGCGTCGATCGACCCCTCGTACTCGATGATCAGGCTGGCGCGGCGGCCGGCGGCGTCGACGAAGACGACGTCCTGGTACATCTCCGCGCCCTCGAGGTACCGGCGCGCGTCGGCGATCGCGGCGGCGTCGGCCAGGTCGGCCGGGATCAGGTCGCCGACGATCAGGAAGCCGTCGTCGTCCTCGAGGCGCTTGGCGGTCGCGAGGGAGGTGACGTCGCGGGTGCCCTCGAGCTGGTCGATGGCGCGCGTGAGCGCGCGCAGCGCCGCGAGCCCCTCACTGCTCCAGACGTCGCCCTCGACGACGAGGAGCAGCCGGTCGCCCTGGGCGAAGTCGACGGCGAGCTCGTCGGCGAGGATGGCGGCCGCCGATTCGGGCGGGTAGAGCGCGTCGGTGCTGCCGTCGGTGGTCGTCTGGATCGCGCGGCTCACGAAGAAGGCGGTGGCGAGCGCGAAGGCGATCACGACCACGAGGGAGTGGCGGAGGGCGAAGGCGGTCAGGGCGCGCACGAGGCGACCTCGGTGGGACGTGCGGGGGCGGCGCGGTGGGGCACGGGGTTCTCCGATCGGCGGTGGGATGGGACGGTCGTGTTGAGTGGGTGTTTACTCAATATCGGCGGCGGCGGTGCCCGGCTCGGCCGGGTGGGGCAGAGGGTCATGGCGTCGGGTTCTGGGTCGGGTTCTGGGTCGGGGCGAGCGCGCCGTGGAGCCAGACGTCGAGCAGCGCGGCGGTGAAGCGGGACGCTTCGACCTGCCAGGCGGCCTCGTCGAGGTCGGCGCGGGTGTAGAAGAACATCAGCAACGAGGAGAGGAACGAGGCGGCCGCCACCGAGACCGGGAGGTCGGCGCGCAGTTCGCCGGCCGCGACCCGGCGCTGGAGGTAGCCCTCGAGGCCGCCGCGGATCTCGTCGAGCAGCCCTTGGAAGGCCGCGCCGACCTCGGGGTGGGCGTGGGACTCGCTGACCATCGTGATCACCAAGTCGCCCTGGCGGCGCACGAGTTCGACCCAGCCGCGGGCGATGAGCGGCATGGTGCGCACCACCGGTGCGTCGCCCTCGTCGCGGAGCAGCGTGCGGACCTGGGTCAGCAGGGCGCTGCGCTGGTTGACGACCTCGACGAGCAGGTCGGCCTTGCCGCCGAAGTAGTGGTAGATGAGGCCCTCGGTGATGCCCGCGGCGCTCGCGATCGCTTTGGTGGTGGTGCCGGCGTAGCCGTGGTGGGCGAAGAGCGTGCAGGCGACGTCGAGGATCTGGCGGCGCCGCTCGTCGGGGGTGGCGCGGGCGGTCGTGGTTCGTTCCGGCATGCTCGGCACCCCTCTCCTTGGATTGAGCGTTCACTCAATAACGGCACGATAGCCCTCGCGGCCATCGCTGTCAACGGCCCGGCGAGCGGACCGCGGCGGCGCGCGGCCTCCAGCGTCCGCCGTAAGCCGCGTGCGACCGCTGCGCCCGCCGCCGGTATCGGCGACGGGCGCAGCGGCTCGCATGGGGGGCGCCTTCGCGCCCGTTCCCTCAGGTTGGGGTCAGTAGACGTCGTTCGCCGTGTTGTAGACGTTGAACTTGCCGGTGGGGGTGCGCACCCAGTCGCCCTCGATGCGGTCGATCTCTTCGAGCGTGACCGCGTCGTAGACGACGATGAACGAAGGGGTGTTCATGCTGCCCCACACGGACAGCCAGACCTCGGTGCCGCCGCGGGTGAACTCGGGGTGCACCACCCGCGCGCCCAGCTCCGCGGCCCCGGGGACCTCCCAGCAGCGCTCCGTCTCGAGCGCGACCTTGTCGATGGCGCAAACGGTGACGCTGCCGGCCGGACTCGGGCTCATGGGGCTGTCGTAGAACACCCAGGGGCTGTTCTCGTGGGTCTTGAGGAAGAGGTTGCCGGTGAAGGGGACCTCGACGCGCGCCACTACCTGCCACGCGTGCTCCGGGTGCCCTTCGGGATCGGCCCCCATAACGGTCATCTCCTGGCTGCCGAGGTTGCCGGTCGCCCACACGGGGCCGAACTCGGGGTGCACCCAGTTGGCGCCGCGGCCCGGGTGCGGGATCTCGCCCGCAATGACCTCGGCGGCGAGGGTGCGCTCCTCGGCGTCGATGACCATGAGTTTGTTGAGCGAGTTGGCGGCGACGACGAAGTAGCGGTCGCCGGCCCAGCCTCCGTCGTGCAGGTAGAGGTCGGTGTCGAGCATCGTGATCGGCAGCGGTTGGCCGGGCTCGTTCAGGCGGCTGTAGTCGACGAACCAGGTCTGGCCCGCTTCCTTGATGTTGACGATCCACTCCGGGTAGAAGTGCGACGCGACGATCGCCGCGACGCGCGCCTCCTCGACGTAATCGCCGCCGCCGCGCTGGTAGCCGGCGGTGCCGATCATCTTGATCGGCTCGAGCGTCTGGCCGTCGAGGATCACGGCCAGCGCCGGCCAGTAGCAGCCGACGATCGTGTAGCGGTCTTCGTAGCCCTCGAACTTGCTCGATTCGATGCTGCGCGCGTCGTAGCAGGGCTTGACCTCGGCGACGACCTCGGGTGGGTTGCTCCACAGGTCGATGAGCGAGGCCTTGCCGTCGCGGCCGATGGCGTTGAAGTAGCGGCCGCTGGCCGAGGAGCGCAGGATGTGGATCGCGTATCCGGTGTCGACGAGGTTGACGAGTTCGTGGGTGGTGCCGTCCACGATCGCGACCTGACCCATGTCGCGCAGGATGACGCCGACGAAGTTCTCCCAGTCGAGGTCGTGCTGCGGCTCCGTCGGGCGGTCCTCGGGGGCGACGTGCACTTGCCAGGTCTCGAGGATCTGGTCGAGCGAGATCTGGGCGGGCGCCGGCGGGTCGTTGAGCAAGAAGCGCGCCATGACGTCGATCTCTTCCATCGTGAGGATGCCGTGCGCGCCCATGCTCGGCATGCCGCCGGGGAGGCCGCCGTAGATGATCGCTTCGACGTAGCCTTCGCCCTTCTCGGCAAGGCGCTCGGGGAAGAGGTCGGGGCCCGTGGCCCCGGCGCGCAGCGCGCCGTGGCAGCCGGCGCAGCGGTCGAAGTAGAGCTGGGTGGCGGTCTCGTATTCCTCGTCCGTGATCGCCGGAGGATCGGTCTGGGCGTGGCTGACCCCAGCGACGATGGCGAAGAGGAGCGCGGCGATCACGACGAGTGGCTGTCGGTGGCGGTGGGTGTTCATGGCTACCTGCCTTCCGCGAGCGCGAATTAATCTCCGATAGGGATGTCGGAGTTAGGACCGGTTTACCCAGGTCGGGCATCGCTCGGAAAGGGACACACGTCCCTGGACGCCGTGCGCCGTCCGTCGGTGGGCGTCCGTCCCGATGCCAACTGCCTGGCGGTGGGTACCGTGGCGGTCATGCGCCGCGCCTTCCTCCTCGCCGCTGCTGCCTTTGTGGTCGCGGGCCTCGCTGGCGTCCAGATGCGCTTCGGCATGCAGTACGGGCTGCCGGGCGGGTGGCGGCTCGAGCATGTGCGCTTCGCGCACACGCACCTGATGTACTTCGGATGGGCGACGCCGGCGCTGTTCGCGCTGATCTGCTCGCTCGTCGCCGAGCGCACCGGACGGCCGCCCTCGCGCTTGGCGCGCGCCGCGACGGGGCTGGCGCTGGCGTCGGCGGCGGCTTCGTTCGTCCCGTTCCTGCTCGACGGCTACGGCTTCACCCAGGTGGGCGCACTCCGGTTGCCGCTCTCGATGATCGCGTCGTCCGGCGCCCTCGTCGCGTGGGGGTCATGGGCCGTGGCCTACGCCGCGGCCACGTGGGACCTGCGGCGCGACCTGGCGCTCGTGGCGATCGACGCCGCGGTGCTCGCGCTCCTGATCGCGAGCGCCGGCGCGTGGGGCCTCGCGGCCGCCGCCTTCGCGCCGGTGGCGCCCGGGATGCTGATGGACCGGCTGGTGCCCTTCTACCTGGGGGTGTTCTCGAACGGGTGGTTCGCGCTGGCGGTGGTGGGGCTGCTGGCCGGGGCGCTGGCGCCCCGGGTCGACGAACGGCTCGGGCGCGTCGCGGTGGTGCTGCTGCTCGCCGGCACGCTGGTCGCAGCTTTCGCCGATCTTCTTGCGATCTGGCCCGCCTGGATAGCGGTCGCCGCGCGGCTGGCGGCGGCGTACGGCGCGGTGGTCCTGGGGCTGCAGGTGGCGCTCGCCGCGGGGCGCGCGCGGTGGTTCGGCGCGCTGTCGTTGGGCGCGATGCTCACGGCCAAGGGGCTCGTCGAGGGAGCGCTGGCGCTCGAGCGCGTCGCCCGCTGGAGCGAGCGCGCCGCGCTGCCGGTGTGGCTGGCGCACGGCTACCTGCTCGGCCTCGTCACGCTCGCGCTCGCCTGGCTGGCGCTGCGGCGCTGGCGGCCCGACGCGGGCGGGTGGTTCTGGGGTGTGGCGGCGACCGTGGCGGTGCTGCTGGTGGGGATCGCGCCGCTCACGCAGGCGTGGCCGTTCGCGCGCGGCGTGTGGGTGCTGCCCTTGGCGGCGTGGGCGTCGCTGGCGCCCGTCGTCGGGATCGCAGCGCTGGCGTGGGTGGTGGCGGGCGGGCGGCGCAGCTGACGTCGTCGACGTCGCGCTGCGGCAACGACCCGTACCATGGGCCCCACGTGGCCCTCGAACCGACCGACGTCCTGGTGCGCTGCCCGCCCTTCGCGGCCCTGGCCGACGACGACGTGCGCGCCCTCGCATCCATCGCTCGCTGGCGGAGCTACGAGCGCGGCGCCACGATGTTCCTGGCGGGCGACCGGCCCGAGGGGTTGCACGTCATGGCGGCGGGGTCGTGCCGGATCTACGTGCTGGCGCCGCACACCGGCCGCGAGATCGACCTGGCGACCGAACACCCGTACCGCACCGTCGCCGAGCTGCCGAGTTTCGACGGCGGGCCGTACCCGGCGCACGCGCAAGCGCTCGAGAACACCACCACGCTGTTCCTCGAGCAAGCAGCCTTCGACCGGCTGCTGCTCGAGCGCCCGACCCTGGCGGTGCACCTGCTGCGCACGATGGGCGCGCGGTTGCGGCGGCTGGTCGGGCTCGTCGAGCGGCTCTCGTTCCAAGAGGTCGTGCAGCGGCTCGCCGCGCACCTGCTGGAGCGCGCGGCGCGCGGCGTCCCCTTCGCGCTCGAGGCCAACGCCGCCATCGCCGCCGAGATCGGCACCGTCCCCGAACTGGTCAGCCGCAACCTCGCGCGCCTGCACCAAGCGGGCGCCATCGAGCTCGACGGGCGCACGGTGGCGCGCGCCGACCTCGTGGCGTTGCGCGAACGCGTCGACGGGCGTTGACCTGGGTCATGGCGCCGCCCGAGCGCCGTCGGCGACCCTGAGCTCGTGACTGCGACACCGTTGGACCGCCCCATCGCCATGCGCGTCGACTTCACGCAATGCGTGCGTTGCGAACTGTGCGACGCGCTGTTGCCGGGCGTGCTGCTGAGTCCCGATCGCATCCCCGTGTCGCCGGCCGCGCTCGAGGCGATGGCCGTGTGCCCGACCGGGGCGATCGTGTGGTGCGAGGACGCCGCCGCTCCGGACGACGGTCACGGGTGAGCGAACGGCTTGACCCCCTGCTCGCTCGTGCGACCGGTCTTCGGCTCGACGCCGACGATCCGCTCCGCTTCGCGGCGCCGCCGCAGGGTGGGTTCGAGCGGGTGCAGGTCCGCGTCGGCTGATCGGGGCGCGCCCAAACGAAACCGGCGCCCATCTGGGCACCGCGCTTGCTCTGGCTTGATTTCTACAACGTACCCCGGTATGCGCGATTCGTCAAGACCTTGCGGCCGTATGGGGTCTCGAGGGTGGGCGAACGCCGAAAACCGTCCTCGAACCCGCACGAATCGGGCCGCGAACGAGCTTCGAGCGCGCCGTTCGTGGCGCAGGGCCGGTCGCGTACCCTGGTCCCATGACCCAAGGCATCCACCACGTCGCCGTCCGCGTCACCGACCTCGAGCGCTCCGTCGCCTTCTACGAGCGGCACTTCGACCTGCACGTCGCCAGCCGCATGACGCTCGCGAGCGGCGCCGACATCGCCTTCCTCGCGCACCCCGCGGGCGGCGCGCAGCTCGAGTTGATCGCCGGCCTCACCGACCACCACCCGGGCGACGGCCTGGTGCACCACGTGGCGTTCGGCGCCGACGACGTGCCGGCGCTGTTCGCGCGACTACGGGCCGCCGGGGTGCCCACGCTCGAGGACGCCCCCCAGAGGCTCGCGAACGGGCGGCAGCTGTTCTCGTGCCGAGGACCGGACGGGGAGCGGCTGCAGGTCAGCGGGGGGTGACGGGTCCCCGCCTCGGGGACCCCAACGAAACCGGCGCCCCTCGGGGCGCCGCGCGTGCTTTGGTTTGATTCCTAGAAGATACCCCGGTATGCACGATTCGTCAAGGCCTTGCGCGCCGACGGCCTCGCGGTGGCTCCGAACCGCCGAAAACCGCTTCACGACCGGTCGTTCGAGGGGCCCAACCCAGGTCCGGTGGGACGAGAACCCTCCTGGGCGTGTTCTCACGGAAGCTTGCCAAGCTGGGGTATGGACCCGCAAGCCCCCACCACGACGACCGCCACCACCACCGCGTTGAGCGAGCGCGACGCCGTCGCCGCCCTTGCCCTGATGGCCGCGCAAGCGGACGGGCTCCGCTCAGAGGAGCGCGCCCGCCTGGGCGAGGTGTTCGAGGCCCTCGGCGGCGTCGACTCGGCGCGCCTGTTCAAGGACGTGCTCCTGGGCGACGTCGGCATGGACGAGGCCGTCGCCGCCCTCACCAGCCCAGGCATGCGCGCGTACGCCTTCGAGATGGCGGTGGGCGCCTGCGACGCCGACGGCCACACGTCGGGCGCCGAGCGCGCCTTCCTCGACCAGCTCGAGCGCGCGCTCGGGCTCGAGCACGCCGAGGCGGTGGCGATGCTCGAGCAGGCCGAGGCGCTGGCGGACGCGCCGTTGGCGCTCGTGCCGATCGGCAAATCCGCCGACGACACGGGGACGGCCGGCGCGCTCCTGCCGGGCCCCCTCGGCGCCCCCGCCACGCCGGAGGCTGGGTCCGTGGCCGACGCCCGCCCCGACCTCGACCGCCTGATCCTGAACCGCGCGATCATGGCCGGCGCGCTCGAGCTGTTGCCGCAGTCGCTCGCGACCATGGCGATCGTGCCGGTGCAGCTCAAGACGGTGGCCGACGTCGGCAAGGCCCACGGTTTCGCCCTCGACCAGGGGAGCGTGCGCGAGCTGCTCGCGATCGCCGGCGTCGGCCTGACCGGCCAGGTGCTCGAGGGGTACGCCCGCAAGCTCTTCGGTGGCGCACTGCGCGGCATCGCTGGTAGGGCGGCCGGCGCGCTCGGCACGACGGCCACCGGTGCCGTCACGACCTTCGCGACCACCTACGCCATCGGCAAGGTGGCCGACGCCTACTACGGCGGCGGTCGCACGCTGGAGGCCGTGCGCATCAAGGAGCTGTTCGCGCGCGAGCTCGAGCGCGGCCGGACGCTCTTCGCGCGCTACCAGGGCGACGTGCAGCAGCAGGCGGCGACGACGGATCTCGGGGAGTTGACGCGGCAGCTTCAGGGGCAAGGCGCTGGGCGCTCGGGGTTCCAGTAAGGCGGCAGGCACGACCGGGATGCCGTCTCGGCGGCCGTAAGTGGGCGACGCGGGCTTCAGCCGAGACCCATCCATGCAAAACGCCGACCTGGAGTCATTCAAAACGCCGACGTCGTGCAAGGCAACACTCCGCCTGCGCGTCAGGCAAGCTGCCGATGCTGGCGTCGTTGGCAACACCGCCAGCGTGCGCGATGCGAGGCATCGGACGCCCGGATGCCTCCGCGCCGAACGGGTCAGCCGGCCGGCGACCCGCGCAGCGGATCGACGACGTCGAGGAACGGGAAGCGGTGGAAGTCGCGATCGCGCGTGATGATGCGGCTGATCCCATGCTCGCGCATCAGGACGGCGGTGTGCAGGTCGTGGATCAGGTTCCCACGCGCTTCGGGCACGTCGGCGAGGCATGCGGTGAGCATCTCGCCGTGCCGATCGGTAGGGGTGAGCACGCGCGCACTCGCCGAGTCCAGCAATGCGCGGAGGAAGCCGTGTGCCTCGGACGCTGAACGTGGATGGGCGTACACGCGAGGGTGGGTGGCGACGCGAAGGAATTCGTACGCGATCCCCCACGTGACGAACCATGGCGTCGGCCCGGCACGCGACGCCTCGAGGAGGCTCCGGCACGGTCGGTGGAACTCGCTGGTCTCGTCCGCCGCGTAGAGCAAGACGTTGGTGTCGACGACGAACACGTCAATCCCGGTCGAGCAGCGCGTACAGGGCGTCCCGGTCGGCAATGTCGACGCGCGCGCCCCCGCTATCCCAATGGGGAAGCGGTGGCAGGGCCGCCGGCCTTGGCTCCGGCTCATCGAGGATGCGACGCAGGCCCGCCTCGACGAGCGTGGACATCGTGACACCCCGCTTCGCGGACTCCTCGCGGAGTCGCTTCATTACGGTGTCGTCGATCACGAGGGTCGTCTTCATATGGTTCACCATACGAGGTGTATGGCGATATGGCAAGCCTAGACGGCGAGCGCCATCGGGGTTCGACGGGTTCACGCCTCGAGCGTAGGGGTCGCGTCGGCATTGGCCTTCGAGGACCCGGCAGGAGCCGACCAAGCCGCGGCGAGCGCACGTGAGTGCGTAGGCAGCGAGCCCGCTGTCAGTCGCCTAGCAACGCCGCCAACGCCTCGTCCCCCACGACCGGATCCACCGCGAACTCGACGGTGAGCGCGAGCGTCCGCTCTGGGTCGAAGGTCACCATGAAGCCGCCCTCCCGCCACACGAGCGTCGCCTCGATGCGTCCGGTCGCGCGCAGCGTGGTGTCGGAGGCGCGTTCGACCTGCAACTCGATCAGCGTCAGGTCCTGGAGCTGGTAGTAGGCGGAGCCGCTCCAGCGCTCGGGGTGGAAGGCGACGCTGACGTGGTCCGGGTCGCCGGTCCAGGCGAGCGTCTCGGGGTCGAGTCGGATGCCGAGCACCAGCTCGCGCCGGTCGTCGCGGCCCCGTTCGGGGGCGCCGACGCTGCCGCGCAGGTCGAGCGTGAGCGTGGCCGCCATCGCGACCACGCCGTTCACGACGAGCGGGTCGGTGGCGATCGTGGTGGCGGTCGCGACCTCGCGGCCGACGAGTCGCCCGGCCAGCGCGCGGGCGCGCGCGTCGTCGATGGACTCGCTCGGTTCGGGGACCACGGTCACGTACGTGCCGAACGCCACCGGGACGCCGTCGATGGTGGCGTCGAGGGTGCCGGTCGGGGTGTAGGTGGGCTCCTGGGCGAGGGCGCTGCCGAGAGCGACGAGGGCGACCGTGATCCCGAGGACCAGGGACGCGGCGCGCAGACGGCGGATGGGGTGCATGATCGGGCCTCCTCGAGGGGCGGGTGGGGCCCGCACGGCCATCATGCCCCGGGGCCGTTTGCCGGGCGTTATGGGTGCGGCCCCGTACCCGGCATGACGGACGTCACCCCGCACGGGTGACCCGGCGCGCTACCGGGGCACCCGCCGCCCGCGCCACCCTGAGCTCCATGGAACCCTCCTCAGCGCGCACCCGTTCCGCCCTCCACCCGACCCCACCGGCCGTGACCTTCGAGGGCGTCGGCCACGACTACGGCCGCACCGTGGCGCTCGAGGGCTTCGACCTGAGCGTGGCGCCCGGCGAGGTCGTCGCCGTCCTCGGCCCCAACGGTGCGGGCAAGACCACGGCGATGCACGCGCTGATGGGTCTGCTGTCGCCCAAGCGCGGGCGCGTGCGACTCATGGGTCGCGACCCGCGCGAACGCGCGGCCCGCGAACACCTCGGAGCGATGCTGCAGATCTCGGGCGTGCCCGAGACGCTGACCGTGCGCGAGCACCTGCGCTGCTTCGCCGCCACCTACCCGGCGCCGCTCCCGCTCGACGAGCTCCTCGAGCGCGTCGGCCTCACCGAGGTGGCACGGCGCCCGTACGGCAAGCTGTCCGGAGGCCAGAAGCAGCGGCTGCACCTCGCGATCGCGCTGGTGGGCGACCCGCGCGTGCTGGTGCTCGACGAGCCGACCTCCGGCCTCGACGCCGGCTCACGACGCTCGCTCTGGGCGATCGTGCGGGCCCTGCTCGGCCGCGGCCGCGCGGTGCTGCTGACCACCCACGACCTCGCGGAGGCCGACGCATTGGCCGACCGGGTGGTGCTGCTGCACCACGGCCGGATCCTCGCCGAGGGGACGCCGGCCGAGGTGAAGGCCGGCACCGCCTCGCGGCGGGTGCGGGTGGTGAGCCGCCTCGACGAGGCCTGGTTCCGGGCCCGCCCCGGCGTCGCCGACGTGCGCCGCGACGGTCAGGCGGTCGAGGTGCTGTGCGCCGCCGCCGAGCCGCTGGTGCTCGACGTGCTCCGCACCGACCCGGCCGCCAGCGACCTGGAGGTCAGCGGCGCCAGCCTGGAGGACGCCTTCCTCGCGATCACGCAGGCAGCCACGGCGGCCGTGCGTCCGGCGGTGGCCGCATGACCCGCGCCGCCGTCGGGACCGGAGCCGCCGCGGCCCGCCCGGTCGCCTCCTCGCTCACCTTCGCGCGCGCGCTGCGCATGCTGCGCGTCGAGATCGGTGCGGAACTGCTCAAGCATCTGCGGCTGCCGATCTACGCCGTCTCGACGATCGCCTTCCCGGTGATGTTCTACGTGCTCTTCGCCACCATGCAGAACGGCGAGGGACCCGTGCACGTGCCCACGTACATGCTCGCCACGTACGGCGCCTTCGGCGTCATCGGCGCCTCGCTGTTCTCGTTCGGCGTGTCGGTGGCGGTCGAGCGCGCCCAAGGCTGGATGCGCCTCAAGCGCGCCTCGCCGCTCCCCGGCGCCGTGACGGTGGTCGCGCGCCTCGCCAACGCGCTCGTGTTCTCGGCCGCCATCGTCGCGGTGCTGCTCGTCGTCGGCACGCTCGTCGCCGGTGTGCGCCTGACGAGCGGCGAGGTCCTCGCGCTGTTCGGCGTCCACCTCCTCGCCGCGCTGCCCTTCTGCGTGATCGGGCAGGCGCTCGGCTACGCCCTCGGACCCAACTCCGCCCCCGTCGTCATCAACCTCGCCTACCTGCCGATGGCGTTCGCGTCGGGCTTGTGGATGCCGATCGACGTCCTCCCGCCGTTCGTGCAGGCGATCGCCCCCTGGCTCCCCGCCTACCACCACGGTCAGCTCGCGCTCGCGAGCCTCGGTTTCGCCCCCGCCGATGCGGTGCCCGGCCACGTGGCGGCGCTGCTGATCACGGCGGCGATCGCCGGCGTGGCCGCGGTGATCGCCTACCGCCGTGCGTCGCTCGCCACGTACGGCTAGCCCTCCGGCGACCCGTGGCGCTACGGTGAACCCGATGACGGCCCAAACCCATTCCGCGCCCGCCGCCGCGCCCCCCACGGGGCGCCGGCGGCGGCGCGTGCCGCTCGAAACCTACGTGCACCTGGTCTGGCTCGTCTTCCTCGGCTTCCAACCGGTGTTCGACCCGGGGGCGGGCCTCCGGGACGCCCTGATCATCGTCGCGATCCTGGTCGTGTTCCTCCCGGTCTACTTCTGGACCTGGTCGCGCTCGGGGCGCGCCGCGCTGCCCGGCATCGTCGTGCTCGGCCTGATGGGCGCCCTCCTGCCCGGGGTCAACTCCGGCGCGACCACCTTCCTCGTGTACGCCGCCGCGGCGGCGGGTCGCAAGCTCGAGCCGCGCCCCGCCGTGGTGGTCCTCGCCGTGCTCGTCGCGGCTGCGGTCCTCGGCGCCGCGACCTCGTCCATCCCATGGCCGATCGTGGTCGCCGTCTACACACCGGCGCTCCTGCTGACGCCCATGATCGGCGCCGTCAGCGTGGTCGACCGCGTGCGCTCGCGCGCCAACGAGCGTCTGCACCGCGCCCACGACGAGATCGAGCGGCTCGCCGCCATCGCCGAGCGCGAGCGCATCGCGCGCGACCTGCACGACCTGCTCGGCCACACCCTCTCCGTGATCGTCCTCAAGAGCGAGCTCGCGGCCAAGCTCGCCGACCACGACGCGGCGCGCGCGGCGACCGAGATCCGCGACGTCGAGCGGATCTCGCGGCGTGCGTTGGGCGAGGTGCGCGAAGCGGTCGTGCGCTACCGCCAGCGTGGACTGGCGGCCGAGCTCGAGGGCGCGCGCGCCGCCTTCGACGCCGCCGCGGTCCAGCTCGGCGTCGAGCTCCCGGACGGGGCGCCGCCGCCGCGCGTCGAGGGCATGCTCGCGATGGTGGTGCGTGAGGCGCTCACGAACGTGCTGCGTCACGCCCGCGCCACGCGCTGCGACGTGCAGGTGGTGCGCGACGGCGACGCCTGGGTGCTCGAGGTGCGCGACGACGGCCACGGCCGCCTCGGCCCCGTGGGGAACGGCCTCACCGGTGTCCGCGAGCGGGTCGAGGCCCTTGGCGGCCAGGTCGACGTGCAGGGGGGCGCGGGTGTGCGCCTGACCGTGCGCCTGCCGACGATGGCGGCCGCGTGATCCGCCTCGTCCTCGCCGAGGACCAGGCGATGGTGCGCGGCGCCCTCGCGGCGCTGTTGTCGCTCGAGCCCGACCTGGAGGTGGTCGGTGAGGCGGGCGACGGCGCCGAGGCCGAGGCGCTCGTGCGCGAGTTGAGCCCCGACGTGCTGGTCACCGACATCGAGATGCCGCGCGGCACGGGGCTCGAGGTCGCGGCCGCGCTGCGCGACGCACGGCTACCGACCCGCGTGGTCATCCTCACCACCTTCGCCCGTGCCGGCTACCTGCGCCGCGCGCTCGACGCCGGGGCGCTCGGCTACCTGCTCAAGGACGCCCCCGCGGCGGTGCTCGCCGACGCCGTGCGGCGCGTGCACGCCGGGTTGCGCGCGATCGACCCCGACCTGGCCGCGCAGGCCTGGGGCGAGGCCGACCCGCTGAGCGACCGCGAGCGGCAGGTGTTGCGGCTCGCGGGGGACGGGCGCAGCAGCGTCGAGATCGCCCAGGCCCTCGGGCTCGCCGACGGCACGGTGCGCAACTACCTCTCCGAGGCGATCGGCAAGCTGGGCGCGAGCAACCGGGTGGAGGCGGCGCGGATCGCGCGGGAGCAGGGGTGGTTGTAGGGGTGGGGGATGGTCGCATCCGCATGCACCCCTCTCGTCTCGCTCGACCGCGCCGCCAGACGCGCTCTGAGCTCGCGCACCGCGAGCGCGCGCTCGCGCGGGCCGCCATCGCGCAGCGCATCGACCAGGGCCAGTACCTCGTGGACGTCCTGATCGCGCATCGCTGCGTCGGGCGCGGTCCGGTAGAGCGGCGTCAGCGCGTAGCCACGGGCGCTTCCCGTCGCCGATGGCCACACGGGTCCCTCCGATGCCGACATCAACCGATCGAGGGGCGGCGCCAGGACGCCGGTTGGGACTCCGCGCGTGGGTGCGCCGCGAACGGGGAAGAACGCGTACCGAACCCCGTGCTCGAGGAACTCGAAGAGGGCGCGCCGGTCCACGGAACGTCCGCGCACGAGACCAGCGAGCCCTGCGCGCTTCACGGCGGCGTGGGTCTCCGAAGCGCTCAACTCCAGCCGAACCGCGAGCGATGCGTAGGTCCATGCGCCCATGTCGGGCAAGGCCAGGACGACCGCGACGGCGAGGTCTTGGGGCTTGAGCATGGTGCGACTCGAGCATTCGGGATTCGCGAATCGCGATTCGCGAACACCACGCGTGCGTTCGGCTACACCCCTTGACGAGATGAACACCGTTCAGTATCCTCCGGCGCATGAGCCCTAGCCGTCGCCCCGGACCCGACGACGCGAAGCCGCGCGCGAAGCGCCGGAGCGCCCGCGCCGCTGGCGCCGACACGCGCGCCGAGCTCCTCGCCGCCGCCGTCCGGCTGCTCGCCGAGCACGACGTCGACGGCTTCTCGCTCCGTCAGGTGGCCGAGGCGGCCGGTTACGCGCCGCCGACCGTCTATCTGCACTTCGCCGACAAGGACGACCTGCTGTTCCAGGCGGCCCTCGAGGGCTTCGCCACCTTCGGTCAGGCGCTGACGAGGGCGGCGGCGGGGGAGAGCGACCCCATCGTGTGCATCGAGGCGATCGGGCGCGCGTACGTCGCCTTCGGTCTGAGCCACCCCGTGCAGTACCGACTGATGTTCCTGCGCCGCGGCGACATGATCCTGCGCGCGGGCCCCGACGGCCCCGCCGTGGTCGACGGCTTCGGCGTGCTGCTCGACGCCGTCGAGGCGGCGATGGCGACCGGGCAACTGGAGCGCGCGCCCGTCCCCGACGTCGCCAACTGGCTGTGGGCCTGGACCCACGGCGTCGTGGCGCTGCACCTGACGATGCCGCACGTCGACGCCGGCCAGGCGCTTGCGCTGCTCGAGCAAGGCCTGCGCGTCATGCGCCACGGCCTGTACCGAACCCCCTGAACCCGATGCCGCCCCGTCAAGTCCTCGCCACGCGTTGAGATGAACACTGTTCAGAATGTGAGGAGCCTCCGATGACCCACCCCGCGCTCGCCCTCGACCCCGTCGCCGTCTGGCGCCGCCTCGCCGTCCAGCACCGGCCGCTGGCGTTGTCGGGCCTCGCCACCCTCGGCCTACTCGCGCTCTTCGTGGTGGGGCTCCTCCTCGACCCGCGGACGATCGGCGGGGCGCCCGCCTGGCTCAAGCCGACCAAGTTCGCCGTGTCGATCACCGTCTACACCTTCGCCTTGCTGTGGCTGCTGGGGCACGTCCGCCAGGACGTCCGCTGGCGGGCTCGACTGGTGCGTGCGGCCGGATGGGTCGTGCTGGCGGTCTTCGTCGTCGAGTGGGTCGCGATCCTCGCGCAGGTGCTCCGGGGGACGACGAGCCACTTCAACTTCGCGACCCCGTTCGACGCTGCGCTCTACTCGACGATGGGCGTGGCGATCAACGTGCTGATGGGGGCGAACGTGGTCGTCGTCGTCCTGCTCCTGACGCAACGCTTCGCCTCGCCGGCGTTCGGCTGGTCGCTGCGGTGGGGGATGGCGATCACCGTGCTGGGGATGGCGCAGGCCATCCTGATGACGGTCCCCACCGCCCAACAACTCGCTGGTTGGCAAGCTGGCGGGCCGGTCACGCTCGTGGGCGCCCACAGCGTCGGCGCGCCCGATGGCGTGGGTGCGGGCGGCGCCGGACGCGCGACCGGTATGCCCGCCACCGGCTGGCGCAGCGACGTCGGCGACCTGCGCGTCGGCCATTTCGTCGGCCTGCACGCCCTGCAGGTACTTCCGCTGGTGGGCGCCCTGCTCCAGCGCCGGCGCCTGAGCGAGCGGCAGCGGGCCGGGCTGGTGCACGTGGCCGCCGCCGGCTACCTCGGCCTGACGCTGCTCGTGACCTGGCAGGCGCTGCGAGCGCAGCCCCTGCTGAGCCCGGACGGCTGGACGTGGGCGGCGCTCGGGGCGCTCGTGGTCGCGTGCGCGGTGGTGGCATCGATGGTGGTGTGGCTCGGTCGCGGCGTGGTCGACGAGGCGCACGACGCGGCGCCCGCCGGTGCGAGCATGGGCGCATGACCATGGCCACCCTGTTCGACGCCAGCTTCCTGCTCGTCGCCCCGTTCTGGCTGCTGATGATCGCGCTCCCTGGGTGGCGCGTCACCCAGCGGGTGATCGCCTCGCCCTGGATCGCGGCGCCCGCCGCGGCGCTCTACCTGGCGCTCGTGGTGCCTGGGCTGCCGGGCGTGCTCGCGGCCGTGGCCAGCCCGTCGCTCGAGGCGATCGCGCCGATGCTCGGCACGCCCGAGGGGGCGACCGTGGCATGGGTGCACTTCCTGGCGTTCGACCTGTTCGTGGGGCGGTGGGTGTACCTCGACGCGCGGGGGCGGGGCGTGCCTTGGTGGACGACGTCGCCGCTGCTGTTCGCGACGCTGATGGTGGGGCCGGTGGGGTTGCTCGGGTACCTCGTCGTGCGGGGGTGGGCGTCGCGGGGGCGCGCTGGTGTCGCGGCTGGTTGACGAGATCGGAGGCGTCGACGGCGCATTGGGTACCATCCGGCACGACCCAGCGTCGTACCGCCGACCCGCGCGGCCCAGCGTTCGAAGGGCGCACGCGGTGCGGGGCCGCGTGGCCCAGACGGCGGTCAGGAGGACGGTATGCCCAACCGACCGACCCACCGGAGCCCGCTCGCCCTCGCCCGTACGTTCGCCGCGTCGCTGCTCGTGGCGCTCGTCGGCGCCTCCAGCGTCGCATTCGCCGATGTGGGCACCGGCCTGCGCGCGATCGACCAGGGCGACTTCGAGGGCGCCATCGGCGCCTTCGAGGCCGCGATCGCAGTCGACGGCGACGACGCCCGCGCCCACCTGTTGCTCGCGCGCGCCGCCGTCTACGCCGCCGCGGAACTCGCCGAGGACGCCGACGCCGAGCGCGAGGCGCTCTTCGCGCGCGCCGCGGACATGGCCGAACGCGCCGCCGACCTCGCACCGGAGGATCCCGACGCCCACTTCGAGGTCGCCCGCGCGCTCGGGCGGCTCGCTCAGTACCGGGGCGTGTTCCAGTCGCTCAACCTCGCCGCCCAGGTGGAGCGCGCGCTCGAGCGCACGCTGGAGCTCGACCCCGACCACGCCGCGGCGTGGCACGCGCGGGGCCTCTTCCACCACGACGTTCCGTGGATCGCCGGCGGACGCCGCGGGTCGGTGGCGCCGTCCTTCGAACGGGCGATCGCGATCGAACCCGACGAGATCACCCATCGCCTGGCCTTCGCGCAGGTGCTCGTCGATCGGGACGACGCCGCGGCCGCGATCGTGCAGCTCGAGGTGGCGGTGGGGCTGCGCGCGGCGACGTATCTCGATCGCCAGGACTTCGAGGCGGCGCAGGCGTTGCTGGCCGAGCTGCGGTAGGGAACGGCGTGGAGCGCCGCGTGTGGGGGCCACGGTAGCCTCGAACGCGGAGGTGCTCCGGTGCGCACGATCGGCCTGCTCGGCGGCATGAGTTGGGAATCGACGGTGCCGTACTACCGCACCGTCAACGAGGTGGTGAAGGCGCGGCTCGGAGGGCTGCACTCGGCCAAGGTCGTGCTGGTGAGCGTCGACTTCGCCGAGGTCGAGCGGCTCCAGCACGCGGGCGAGTGGGACGCGGCGGGTGAGCTGCTGGCTGGCGCCGCCCGCTCGCTCGAGGCGGCCGGCGCCGACTGCGTCGTCCTCTGCACCAACACCATGCACAAGGTGGCGGACGCGATCGAGGCGGCGGTCGGCATCCCGCTGCTGCACATCGCCGACCCGACCGCGGCGGCCATCGGCGCCGCCGGTCTGCACACCGTCGGGCTCTTGGGCACGCGCTTCACGATGGAGCAGGACTTCTACGTCGGCCGCCTCGAGGGGCGGCACGGGCTTACGGTCCTGACGCCGCCGGCCGAGGACCGGGCGCTGGTCCACCGGGTCATCTACGAGGAACTGGTGCTCGGGCGCGTCCTCGAGCCCTCGCGCGCTGCGTACCGACGCGTCATCGAGGACCTGGTCGCGCGCGGCGCGGAGGGTGTGATCCTCGGCTGCACCGAGATCTCGATGCTGGTGGGGCCGGCGGACGCGCGGGTGCCGCTGTTCGACACGACGGAGCTGCATGCGACGGCGGCGGGGGCGTGGGCGGTCGAGGAAGGCAGCCAGCTCGGTGAGTGAAGGTGCGCGGGGCGCGTAGCCGCCGAGGCCGCGCGCACGCAAGCCGGCGTCATGAATCGCTCGGGCGGGGCGTGAACGCCGCGCCTGATCGTGTTACCTTGCACCCACTTGCATCACTGGAGGCACCTTGTGGACGTGCGTGGCACCGATCCTCCGGCATCCGACGTGACCGCCGCGACGGAACCGTTCGATCCCTTCATCCCCGGCTTCACGGCCGACCCCTACCCGTACTACCAGCGCTACCGGAGCGCCGATCCCGTGCACTTCGGTCGCCCTGCGGCACCGGGTGCCGAAGGCACGTGGTTCCTGTTCCGGCATGACGACGTCGCCGCCGCCCTGCGGGACGCACGCTTCGTGCGTGAGGTGAGGACCGCGCTCCCGGACCTGCCGCGTCCGGAGCTGCCGGACCCGTATCGTCCCTTCTGGCAGATGGCGTCGAAGTGGATCTTGTTCCGCGACCCGCCCGACCACACGCGACTCCGTGCGCTCGTGACGAAAGCGTTCACGCCGCGGATCGTGCAAGCGCTGGCGCCGCGCATCGCCGAGATCGCCGAGCAGCTCCTCGACGAGGTGGAGCCGACGGGCTCGATCGATCTCATCCGCGACTACGCGTATCCGTTGCCCGTCATCGTGATCGCCGAGCTTCTCGGGGTGCCCCACCAGGACCGCATCCGCTTCAGGGACTGGAGCGTTGCGCTCGCAGCGGCGATCGATCTCCGCACCTCGCCCGACGTCTACGTTCGCGCCAGCGAGGCGACGCGCGAGGTGACGGCGCTCTTGCGCGGCGTCGTCGCGGAGCGGCGCACGGAGCCGCGCGACGATCTCATCAGCGCCCTGATCGCCGCCGAGAGCGAGGACGGCGCGCTCGACGAAGACGAACTCATCGCGATGTGCGTCCTGCTGCTGGTGGCAGGGCACGAGACCACGGTCAACCTGATCGGCAACGGCGTCCTCGCGCTTCTCCGGCATCCCGAGCAGCTCGAGCTCCTTCGTTCGCGCCCCGATCTCTTCGACCAGGCGGTCGAGGAACTTCTGCGATTCGACTCGTCGGTGCAGTTCACGTTTCGGTTCGCCCGTGAAGAGATCGAGCTCCGAGGCCGCACGATCCCTCGTGGCCAACAGGTCGGCCTGGTCATCGGCTCGGCGAATCGCGACCCGGAGCAGTTCCCCGAGCCCGACCGGCTCGACGTGACCCGAACGCCGCTCCGCCATCTGGCGTTCGGGATGGGGATCCACTTCTGCCTCGGTGCCCCGCTCGCTCGACTCGAGGCGCGGCTTGCGCTCGAGACCCTCCTTCGGTGCCTGCCGGGGCTGCGGCTCGTCGATGAGCCGCTGCAGTGGCGCGAGGGGATCGGATTCCGTGGGCTCGAGGCGCTGCAGCTGCGGTGGTGACCGGCGGCACGGCGGTGGCCATCGTTCCCGATGGGATGATGCGGCCACCACGCCCAGCGAGCTGGACCTTCCTGGTTACGGACTCCATCAGCTCAAGGGCCGCATGAAGGGCCACGGGTCGATCACCGTGAACGGCAACTGGAGGGGCACCTTCGCGTTCGCTGGAACCGGCGTCGATCAAGTCGATTATGTCGATGACCACTAAGGAGTTGACGCGAATGCACGACCACCCGCACCCCGGCGGACTGGCGGGAATCATGGCGTTGGATCGACGAACTGAACTCTGGCCGAGGCCGGACCCCGAAGTGCCTTTGGTCGCTGTGTACTCCGAGGGTGGAGGATGCCTCCGCGGCGCGGCGCCGTTGCAGCCTGGACGTCGTGAGACTGGTGGCTCTGCAGAAGAGAGCAGCACGCCTTAGGAACCGGACCCAGCCTTTGCGCTGGCCGAGGTACGAGGTTGGACCCCCCCTCAGCCGTTCTCGCGGGCAAACGCCGCCCTGCCAATAGTGCCGGCTCCCCGCCACCGCGCCGCGGCGTGTAAGCATGACGAGCCCATAACGGTCTTGCTGGCTTATGATGTTCACACCATGCCGACACCCCACCTCCCCACCATGGCGGTCGTCCGCGCGTTGCGCCGCCTGGGCGCAGACCTGCGCGTCGCGCGCCTGAAGCGCCGCCTGCCGATGCGCGTGATCGCCGAGCGCGCCGGCATCAGCCGCGCCACGCTGCAGCGCGTCGAGCGCGGAGACGCGGGCGTGGGCGCGGGTATCTACGCCTCGGTGCTCCATGCGCTGGGGCTGCTGGACGACCTCGACGTGGTCGCGAATCCCCTGCGCGACGAGGTGGGTCAGGCCCGGTCCGACGCCGCGATCCCGCGGCGCGCGCGACTGCCGCGGGAGGGGCCGTCGTGAGGGACGACCGATCGGCCGTCGAGGTCCTCGTGGCGCTCGATGGGCGCGACGTGCTCGTGGGGCGGCTCACACGCGAGCCACGGCGCGGCTTCGAAGCCATCGGGTTCGGCTACGCCGCCGCGTGGCTCGAGCACCCGGACCGGTTCGCGCTGCAGCCGGGGCTCACGTTGGTCCCCGGGACGTACTCGCCAACGGCCGGTCGCGCGGTCTTGGGGGCGATCGGCGATTCGGCGCCGGACACGTGGGGGCGCACGCTGCTGCGGCGCGCCGAGCGGCTCGCGGCGCGGCGTGAGGGGCGGTCCGTCCGGACGCTCCAGGAGCTGGACTTCCTGCTCGGTGTGGCGGACGTGGCGCGGGTGGGCGCCCTGCGGTTGCGGTGGGCGGGTGGCGAGCGCTTCGAAGCGCCCGCGCCCGACGGGGTCCCCAGCGTCCTCCACGTACGCCGGCTACTCGACGCCAGCGACCGGACGCTCCGGATGGCCGAGTCGGAGGAAGACCTTCGGCTCCTGCTGGCGCCCGGGTCGTCGTTGGGCGGGGCGCGCCCCAAGGCGTCGGTCGTCGAGGCCGATGGTGCGCTCTCGATCGCGAAGTTCCCGAAGGAGACCGACGAGTACCCCCTGGAACGTTGGGAGGCGGTCGCGCTGCGGCTCGCGTCGCGCTCGGGCATCGAGGCCGCGGGCGCGCGGGTCCTCGAGGTCGACGGGCGCGTTGCGCTCATCGTTCGGCGCTTCGATCGCGCGGGCGAGCGCCGAGTCCCCTACCTCTCGGCCATGGCCATGCTCGACCGCGCCGACGGCGAGCAGGCCAGTTACCTGGAGATCGCCGACGCGATCGCTCGGCACGGCACGCGCGCCGACGCCGATCGACGCGAGCTCTACCGGCGGCTGGCGTTCAACGTCCTCGTGTCGAACGTCGACGACCACCTCCGCAACCACGGCTTCCTGTGGGACGGGCGCGAAGGCTGGCGGTTGTCGCCCGCCTTCGATCTCAACCCCACGCCGGACGACGTCCGCGAGCGCCGGTTGACCACGTCGATCGATCTCGAGGACGGCACCTGCGATCTGGACCTCGTCCTCGCGGTCGCGCCGTTCTTCGGCTTGGGCGCGCGCGAGGCTCGGGCGCTGATCCGCGGCGTCGCGGAGGGCGTCGGCGCGTGGCGGACGGTCGCCGGCGACCTCGGTGCAGGTCGTGCGGAGGTCGACCGGATGGCCAGCGCCTTCGAGCACGACGATGCGCATGCCGCGGCGCGGCTCTGACGTCCCCTTCTCGATACGCGTCTCGGGGTCCACCCCCGACAGGCTTCGCTCGCGCCCCTCGAGTCCCTCGGGTTACCCAAGCTGCCCGAACACCACCTCGCCGCCAATGATCGTCGCCTCCACCGGCACGTCCCGGATCTGGTCGTGCGGCACCTCCAGCGGGTTCGCCCCCAAGACCACCAGGTCGGCGAGCTTGCCCGGCGTGATCGAGCCCTTCCGATCCTCGTCGAAGCTCGCGTACGCGGCGTCGAGCGTGAAGGCGCGCAGCGCCTGGGCGGGCGTGAGCGCCTCTTCGGGCCAGAAGGGTTCGCCCGCATCGGTGCGCTGGTTCACCGCGTCGTGGAAGCCGAGCAGCGGCGCGCCGCGGACCACGTAGCGGTCGGAGCTGCCGGGCAGCCGCACCCCCCGGTCGACGAAGCTGCGCTGGCGGTAGAGGCCGGTGCGCACCCGGTCGCGCCCCAGCACCCGCAAGAAGCCGTCGCCCAGCTCGCCGATGAAGCGCTGCTGCGGCACCGGGACGACCCCCAACCGCACGATGCGCTCGAGCGTCGCGTCCGACACCAGCCCGCAGTGCTCGATGCGGTGGCGGTGGTCGGGGCGGGGGTGTTCCTCGAGCGCCTCCTCGTAGCAGTCGAGGATGAACTCGACCGCCAGGTCGCCGATGGCGTGCACGGCGCACTGCCAGCCGCTGCGGTGGGCGCGCAGGATCCAGTCGCGCAGCGTCGTCTTGGGGGTCGCGAACATCCCGTGGTTGTCGGGATCGTCGACGTAGCCACCCCGCATCGCGGCGGTCTGGCCGATCAGCGAGCCATCCGAGAACATCTTGGCGGCACCCAGGCGCAGCCGGTCGTCGCCCCAGCCGGTGGCCATCCCGAGCGACAGCGCGAAGCCGGCCTCGCCGGCCGCCCCGGTGAGCGCCGCGAGCGCCTCCGCCTTGACCATCAGCGTCGAGCGCACGCGCAACCGACCCGTGTCGACGGCGCGCCGGTACGCGAGCGCCTCGAGGTCGCTCAGGTAGCCGATGCCGGCCTCGGTGTGGCTGGTGATGCCCTCGGACACGTACACCCGGTCGGCGGCCTCGAGCGCGTCGATCAACTCGTCTTGCGGGTGCGGGTGGAAGGCGCGGGTCGCCAGGCCCATCGCGGTCTCGAGCAGCAGGCCGGTCGGCTCGCCGGCGGCGTCGCGCACGGCCCGGCCCCCGTCCGGGTCGGGCGTGGTGCGGTCGATGCCCAGCAGCTCGAGGGCGCGGGTGTTGACGACCGCCATGTGGCCGGACGTGTGGCGCAGGTAGATGGGGTGGTCGCGGCTGGCGCGGTCGAGGTCGTGGCGGTCGGGGTGGCGGGCCGGGCGCAGCTTGTTGTCGTCGTAGCCGGCACCCCTCACCCACGTGCCCGCGGGCAGGGTGGCGGCGCGCGCCGCCAGAGCGGCGACGAGGGCCTCGAGGTCGGGGGTGCTCGCGGCGTCGGTGGCCACCATCTGAAGCTGCATCCCGAAGCCGATCATGTGGTCGTGGGCGTCGTGGAAGCCCGGCACCAGCGTGCGCCCATGCAGGTCGACGACCTGGGTCCGTGGTCCACGCAGGTCCTCCAAAGCGCCGTCGCCGCCTACAGCGAGCACGCGCCCGTGGGCCAGCGCGACCTCGCGGGCGCGCGGGCGGGCGACGTCGACGGTGAGGACGTCCGCGTTCGTCAGGATCAGGTCGGCGGTCACGGGGTGGGGCATCGGAACTCCTCGGGGTGCGGCGCGGTCACATCGCCGCGCCACCGTTCAGGTGCAGCACCTGACCGGTCATGAACTCGGCCTCCGGCGAGACCAGGTAGGCGACGGCGCCCGCGACGTCGTCGGGGCGGCCGATGCGGTGCCAGGGGATGAGCGCACGCTGGTGGTCGAGGCCGCGGCGGCGCGCCATGTCGGTGTCGATCACGCCCGGCGCCACCACGTTGACGGTGACCCGGTGCGGCGCCCACTCGCGCGCCAAGCTGCGGCTGAAGGCTTCCACGCCCCCCTTGGCGGCGGTGTACGCGGCGCTGCCCGCCACCCCGGTGCGTGCGCTGATCGACCCGAGGTTGACGACGCGCCCAGCCCCGTCGGCCTTGAGGTCGGGGGCGAAGGCGCGGCACACCAAGAAGAGCGACGTGAGGTCGACGCGGAGCATCTCGTTCCAGGCGTCCAGCGTCAGCTCCTCGAGCGGCGTGCCGGTGCCGCCGATGCCGGCGTTGTTCACGAGCGCCCGAACGCCGCCGAAGGTCGCGCGCACGGCGTCGGCGAGGCGCGCTACGGACGCTTCGTCGCCGACGTCCGCGACGAAGGCGGCGACGTCGGCCGAGCCGTCCGCGAGCCGGCGCACCTCGTCCAGCGCCGCCCCGTCGCGGTCGACGAGCGCCACCCGCCAACCGTCCCGAACCAGGCGCTCGGCGATCGCGCGGCCGATGCCGCGGCCTGCGCCGGTGACGACGGCGACGGGCGCATCGCTCACTCGTGCGCTTCCTTCCAGTACCGGGCGACGTCGCGCAGCGGCGCGACCCACACGTCCGGGTACGACAGCACCGTCGACAGGACGCGCTCGAGCATGCGCAGGCGCCCGGGGCGGCCGATGAACTGCGGGTGCACGGTGAGGTTGAAGTGACCGCCGAGGCCGTAGAGGCCGTGGAACTCCTCGAGCCAGGCCTTCTCGACCAGCTCCGCGGGCCAGATCGGGCGCGAGGGCGGACGCGTCTGGAACATGAAGTAGGGCGCGTCGTCGAGCAGCCATTGCACCGGCAGCTCCACCAGGCCCTCGGGGTGGACGTAGGGCGCTAGGTCGTCCATCAGGTTCGACGAGTAGGCGAAGCCGTGCTCGCGCAGGAGCGGCAGCGTGCGCGGCGTCAGCTCCCACGCCGGGGAGCGGAAGCCGATGGGGCGTTCGCCGGTGACGCGCTCGAGCGCCGCCATCCCCTTGAGGAAGTTGGCTTCCTCCTCGTCGGGGCGGTCGGGGTCGGGCCACTCGTGCTGGTAGCCGTGGTGGCCCACCTCGTGGCCCATGCGGTGGATCCGCTCCACCACGTCCGGGTACTGCTCGGCGACCCAGCCGGGCACGAAGAAGGTCGCGCGCATGGCGAAGCGCTCGAGCAGATCGAGCAGCAGCGGCACGCCCACCTTGGGGCCGTACGCGCCCTGCGACAGCACCCCGGGTCGGCGGGCGTTCTCGGGGTCGCGCGACAGCCACAGGCTCTCGCCGTCGACGTCGATGCCGAGCGAGACGGCGCAGCGCGCGCCGCCCTTCCAGGTGATCGTCTTCATGCCTTCGCGCCTCCTTGGCGGTCGTCCTCGGTCGCGACCGGTCCGCTGACCGGGATGCCGTAGCGGCCGGCCGCGAGGCCGCCGTCGACCCGGAGCTCCTCGCCCGTCAGGTAGTCGAGCGCCGGGTCGGCGACCAGCAGCACCGCCGCGGCCACGTCCTCCGGCGTGCCCATGCGCCCCCAGGGCACCTGCGCGGTCATGGCCGCGCGGTACTCGGGCGCCAACGGCGGCCCGTCGGGCACGTCGACGATGCCCGGCGAGACCGCGTTCACCCGGATGCGGTGTGGGGCCAGCTCCAGCGCCATCGTGCGCGTGAGCGCCAGCAACCCCGCCTTGGACGCGCCGTAGTGGGCGGCGCCGACCCGCGCGAAGCGCGCAGACCCCGAGGCGATCGTGACGATCGCGCCTCCCTCACCGCGCGCCGCCATGGCGCGCGCGAAGCGCTGGCACACCAGGAAGGCGCCGCGTAGGTTCACGTCGAGCACGGCATCCCAGCGCTCGACGGGCATGTCGAGGAAGGCGTCCGCCGGGTAGACCCCGGCGTTGCACACCAGCACGTCGACGCCGCCCCAAGCCGCCTCGAGCCCGTCCGCCCAGCGCGCCACCGAAGCGGGATCGCGCACGTCCAGCGCCTCGCCCCGCGCGTCCGAGCCGAGCGCGCGCGCTTCCTCCTCGGCGCGCGCGCCGTCGAGGTCGCCGAGCGCGACGCTCGCGCCCGCAGCGTGGAAGGCGCGCGCGATCGCGAGCCCGATGCCGCGCGCGGCGCCCGTGACCGCGACGCGCCTTCGCGCGTGCCCGGTCATCGGGCCGGTCCCTGGTCGAGCGTCCAGCGCACCGCCCGTTCGAGCCACGGCCACTGCGCGCCGTGCCCGCCTTCCAAGTCCCAGCGGCGCGCCTCCGCATCCCAGCCGAGCTCCAGGTGGCAGCCCATCAGGAGCACCTGGCCGCGCTCGAAGGCGAAGGTCACCGCCGCCGGGTCGCCGGTCGTCGCGTAGCTCGCGAGCACGGTGGTCGGTTGCTTGGGATGCGGGTGCAGCGCCGGGCCGCCCCAGTAGATGGCTCCGTGGCGCTCCTCTCCGGCGTGGACGGGGTGGTCGTGCAGCACCAGTTGGGTTTCGCGCCAGCCCTTCCAAGGCTCGATGTCGTCGATCGGTCCTACGGCCACGCCCTTGAACAGGTCGAGGTCGTACTCGGTGAAGCGCCCCTGCCATTTGATGAGGTCGGCGGCGTGGTACGCCCCCGCGCACACGCCCACGTAGGCGCCGCCGCGCGCCACCAGGTCGCGCACCGCGCGCTTGCCTCCGGGGGGGACATCGCGGACGTAGGGCCACGCCCAGCCGCCGGGCCAGTAGACGGCGGTCGCGTCGGCCAGCCCCTCCTCGGTGAGGTCCGCGGGCCCGACGCCGCGCCATGGCAGACCGGCCGCGGTGAGGAAGGCCTGGATGCCCTCGCGGGTGGGGTCGCCGGTTCCGGCCCCTTGGTAGACGACGATCATCGCGTCCTCCTCATACGCCCCGTTGCGTCGGGTCGAGCGCGTCGCGCAGGGCGTTCCCCAGCAGGTTGAAACCGAGCACGGTCAGCACGATGGCGATGCCGGGGGCGTTGACGAGCCACGGCGCCCGCCGCAGGTAGTCGCGCGCCGAGACGAGCATCGCCCCCCACTCGGGATCGGGCGGCTGGGCGCCGAGCCCGACGAAGCCGAGCGCCGCGCTGCTCAGGAGCGCGATCGGGAACTGCAGCGTGACGAGCACGATCAGTGGCGACATGATGTTGCTCCCGACGTGGCGGAACATGACGTGGGCCGCGGAGCCGCCGAGCGCCCGGGCCGCCTCGACGAAGACGCGCTCCTTCACCTCGAGGGTGGCGGCCCGCACCACCCGCGCGAAGCCCGGGATCGACGCGATGCCCACCGCGATCATGGTGTTCGTCAAGCCCGGCCCGAGCACCGCGATGATCGCCAGTGCGAGCAGGATCGCCGGGAAGGCGAGCAAGACGTCGACCAGGCCCATCATCGCCACGTCGAACCAGCCACCGATGAAGCCGGACACCACCCCCAGCAGGCCGCCGACGACGAGCGCGATCCCGACGGAGACGATGCCGATCTGCAGGGTGAGCCGGCTACCGTGCACGAGGCGCGCGAGCACGTCGCGACCGAACTCGTCGGTGCCGAGCAGGTGTGCCTGGGACGGCGGTTGCAGGCGCTCGCGGATGCTCATTTCGTAGGGGTCGCCCGGCACGAAGAAGGGGCCGATCGCGGCGATCAGCAGGAGCGCCGCCACGATGCCGCCGCCCAGCCAGAACGAGGGGGAACGGCCCAGGTGGGTCATCTGCCAGGAGCGCCGCCGGGGCTCGGCCGTGGTCGCGGTCACGGGCGCGGTCGCGGGCGCGCTCACCGGAACTGCACCTGGGGGTTCACGACGCCGTAGAGCACGTCGATGACGAGGTTGAGCAGGACCGTCGTCACCGCGACCACGAGCGTTACGCCCTGGATGAGGGGGAAGTCGCGGAACTGGATCGCCTTGATCGCCAGCTCCCCGATGCCGGGGAAGGCGAACACGACCTCGATGATGAAGGCGCCACCCAACAGTCCGCCGATCTGCAGACCGATCACGGTCAGTACCGGCAGCATCGCGTTGGCCATCGCGTGCCGCCACAGCACCCGGGTGGCGGCGAGCCCTTTGGCGTGCGCCGTCCGGATGTAGTCGAGGCGCAAGACGTCGAGCAGCGACGAGCGCACCATGCGCGCGATCGCCGCCGAGAGGATCAGGCCGAGCGTCACCCCCGGAAGGACCAGGTGCCGCCACGACTCGTAGCCGAGGACGGGAAGCCAGGGGCGCTCCACGCCGAACTCGAAGATCAGGACCAACCCCAGCCAGAACGCCGGGATCGACAGCCCCAGCGTCGCCAACAGCGACACCGCCAAGTCCACGAAGGTGTCGCGGAAGACGGCGGCGATCACGCCGGCCAGGACGCCGAGCACGACCGCGACGAACATGCCGGCGCCGGCGAGCTTGAGGGTGTTGGGGTAGCGCTGCACGATCTCCTCCGACACCGGGCGGCGCGTACGCACCGACGTGCCGAGGTCGCCCCGGACCAACCCGCCGAGGAAGCCGAGGTACTGCTCGTGCACGGGCCGGTCGAGGCCCAGCTGGCGGCGCAGCGCGTCCTTCTGATCCGCATCGATCGATTGGCCGAGGGTCATCATGTCGACGGGGTCCCCGGGCAAGAGAAGTTGCATGGAGAACACCAACGCCGTGATCGTGAGCAACACGGGGATGGTGATGAGCAGACGGCGGGCAAGATAGGTCGCGATGGGGGTCCGCCTCCCGATAAGGCGTGGTGGGCGGCGGTTTCCACCGCCACCCACCACGAGGAACTCAGTTCGTCAGTCGGGCGTCGTTGAGCAGCACGAAGCCGAGGGCGTCGAGCTTGAGCCCCTCGAGCAGGTCGGCGCGCGTGAGGAACACGCTCCAGTCGGTGCCGATCGGGATGACGCCGACGTCCTCGAGCAGGAAGATCTGCGCCTCTTCGGCGATGGCCTGGCGCGCGACCGGGTCGAGCTCCGTCGCAGCGCGGTCGAGGATGGCGTCGAGCTCGGGGTTCTGGTAGCCGCCGGCCCAGCCGGGGGTGCGGAACACGTAGGTGAGGAAGATCGGATCCCAACCGGACCACCACATGAAGTTGAGGTGGTGCTTGCGCTCGGCCAACTGCCCGATCATCGACGCGACCTCGAAGGTCTGGAAGTCGACCGCGAAACCGGCGTCGAGCAGCTGCTGCTGGATCAGCTGACCGCCCTTCATGCCGTTGGGGAGGGTGTAGGTCCAGAAGATCAGCTCGAGCGGCTCGCCGTCCTTGGCCCACACGCCGTCCGCGTTCTTCTCGTACCCGGCCTCGCGCAGGAGCGCCGCGCTGCGTTCGAGATCCTGGCGGTATCCGTGCTCCTCGCCGATCGCCTCGCGGTATGCGGTGTTGCCGAGCGGCACGGGGGTGTAGTTCGCCGTGGCGTAGCCCTCGTAGGCGATGAAGGCGATGTCCTCGATGTTCAGGGCGTGCGCGACGGCTTGCCGCACGCGCACGTCGTCCATCGGCGCGAGGAACGGGTTGACCTCGAGCATCGTGTACGAGTTGTTGCCCTCGTTGATGACGACCGAGTAGCGCGGGTCTTCGCGCAAGCGGTCGATGTCGCCGCGGGGGGCGTCGCCGTAGTGGATGAGCCCGGTCTCGAGCGCCGCGACGCGGGTCCCTTCCTCGGGGAGGATGAGGATGTTGAGGCGGTCGATCATCATCTCGCCCTGGTTGTCGACGTCGATGCGCGGCGAGGTGTAGCCGTCGACCTTGACCAGGCTGAACCCGGTCGCGGGCGTCCAGCTCTCGAGCTCGAACGGGCCCGAGCCGACGACGTTCCGGCCGAAGTCCTCGCCGAGCGCCGCGACGGCGGTGGGGGAGACCACGCCGTAGAACGGGCTCGCGAGGGAGGTCCAGACCGGAGCGTACGGCGCGCTGTACGTGAAGCGCACCGTGTCCGGACCGGTGACTTCGACCGTTTCGAGGGTGCCCAGGCCGGTGCGGTTCGCCGACGGCGACTCCGGGTCCAGGTGGCGCTGGAACGAGAAGGCGACGGCTTCGGCGTCGATCGGCGTCCCGTCGTGGAAGAGTCGCCCTTCACGGATGGCGAAGTCGATCACGGTGCCGTCGTCGTTGATCGTCCAGGACTCGGCGACCCAGCCGTGCGGGTTGCTGTCGGGCCCGATGTAGACCAAGGGCTCCATCAGGTAGTTGAGGACCTGATACGCGGTGAGCTGGATCGTCTCGACCGGGTCGAGGCTCGACGGCTCGTCCTGGATGGCGATGCCGACGGTGGACTGGGCGGACGCCAAGGTCAGCGTCAGTGCGGTGGCGAGGGCGAGGATTAGGCGTTGGGGTGTTCGCATTGGGACCTCCTGAGTAGGGGTGAGGGTCGGTGGCGGTCGGAGTAGGGATCGCGCCGGGCGCGCTGGGGGACGCATCACACGGCGGGCTCCTCGGCTGGGACGAGGGCGGCGGCGAGCGCCCCGCGGAGCGCGGTCAGGCCCTGCTCGAGCTCTGCGTCGTCGATGAGCAGCGGGGCGAGGAAGCGCACCACGTTCCCGTGCATGCCGGCGGTGAGCAGCAGCAGACCGCGGTCGCGCGCCTCGTCGAGGACGGCACGGGCGAGTTCGGGTGCGGGACGTCGGGTGGCGCGATCGAGGACGAGCTCGATCGCCAGCATGGGCCCGAGGCCTCGGACCTCGCCGATCTGCGGGTACCGCGCCGCGGCTTCGTCGAGCTCCGCGCGCAGCCGCTCGCCCAGGGCGACGGCGCGCTCCAACACCGCCTCACGTTCGAAGACGTCGAGCACGGCGAGGGCGGCGGCGCACGCCAAGGGGTTGCCGCCGTACGTCCCCCCCAGGCCACCCACGTCGGGCGCGTCCATGACGCTCGCGGTGCCGATGACGCCCGCGAGCGGCAACCCGCCGGCGAGGCTCTTGGCCACCGTGACCAGGTCGGCCTCGACGTCCGTGTGCTCGAGCGCGAACAGGCGCCCGGTGCGCCCGAAGCCGGACTGGATCTCGTCCGCGATGAGCAGGAAGCCGTGCGCGTCCGCGCGCTCGCGGAGACCGGCGACGAACTCGGGCGGCGTCGGCACGAAGCCGCCTTCACCGAGGACGGGTTCGAAGATCACGGCCGCCACCCGGTTCGGAGCCACCTCCGCGAGCAGCAGCTCGTCGAACGCCTCCAGGGCGCGTTCGGTGTCCCAGCCTCGGTAGGCGTAGGGGAAGGGGCTCTGGTAGACCTCGGGGGCGAAGGGCCCGAACGACTGGCGGTAGGGCTTCGCCTTGCCGGTGAGCGTCATCCCGAGCAGCGTGCGTCCGTGGAAGCCGTGGTGGAAGGCGACGATGCCTGGCCTGCCGGTGGCGGCGCGCGCGATCTTGACCGCGTTCTCCACGGCCTCGGCGCCGGTGGTCACGAGCAGCGTCTTGGCTGGACCGCGCACGGGCGCGACCGCGTTGAGGCGCTCGGCCAACGCCACGTATGGCTCGTACGTGGCGACCTGGAACGCCATGTGGCTGAGGCGCTCGAGCTGCGCGCGCACCGCCTGCGCCACCTTGGGGTGGTTGTGGCCGACGTTGAGGACCCCGATGCCCCCGACGAAGTCGATGAACGGGCGGCCGTCGACGTCCCAGACCGTGGCGCCCGAGGCGCTGCCGACCACGATGGGATGGGCGACGCCCACGCCGCGCGGAACGTGCGTGTGCCGCGAAGCCAACAATTGCTCTGAGCGTGGGACGACGGTCGCCATCGAACCTCCCGGATCTGGACGCCCGGGACGTATGCCCCGGGTCGCTTGGATTGGATGGCGAGAGGTTACCCGACGTGCGACCGTTCCGTAAGGACGATGAAGTAGGATGAAGGCCCGATCAATCCTAGATCAAGTAGGAAGTACGTGGGCGAGCCCGCGCACGTAGCCCGCGACGCGCAGGCGCAAGCGCACGTCGGGGTCGTGCAAATCGAGGCCGAGCCGGTCTTCGATCCGCTCGAGCCGGTGGCGCAGCGTGGAGATGTGAATGCCGAGCGCTTCCGCCGTCGCGTTCAAGACGAACTCGTGGCTGGCCAGCACGAACAGGGTTTCCGTCCAGAGCGCGCCGCCGCGCCCGGCGCGCAGCGGCGCCTCGAAACCCTCGACCAGGTCGCGCTGCGCCTCGCGGTCCCCCTGGACCGCTCGGGGGAGCACCAGGTCGTCGAAGCACGCCCACGAGCCCGGTGCCACGTGCGGCAGGCTCGCGCGCGCCTCGGCGAAGCCGCGGCGCACGCCGTCGAGGCCGACGTACGGCCGGGCCACCGCCATCCGAGCCTTGGCGTCGTTCAGCGCGGTCCATACGGTCTCGATCGCCACCGTTCCTGGGAGGAGCACGATGAGCCGGTTGGAACTGGTCGTGAGCAAGTCCGACGCCCCGGAGCGCAGCAGCGTGTCGCGCACGCGTTCGAGCGCCGCCTCGCGCCGCGCGAAATCCTCGTGGACGAGCGGCACGTCGAGCCCGAGCTCGACGATGGCCACCTGATGGGGCTCACGGGCCGAGAAGCCGGCCGCATGGGCACGCTCGGCGACCAAGCCGACGGCGTCGAGGCGCCCCTCGATCAGGTCGTCCACGAAGCTCCGGCGCAACCGCGATTCGATCGTGCCGAGCTCGCGCTGGTGGGCGAGCCGCAGCGCCGTGACCAGTGCGGCGTGCTCCACGGCGCGACGCTCCAGCGGCCCGGGACGGCCGTTCCGGCCGAGCAGCCACACCGTCGCCACCGTCTCCGTCTGGACCTGGACGGCGGCGCGCACGGCCCAGCCGGCCGGTGCGGCGTCGCTCGGAACCGTTCGTTCTTCGGCCGTGGTGTTCGACGTCGCCGGCCGCGTCGCCTCCGACGCGATGGCGGCCACCGCCGCGGCCCCGACGGTGACCGCCAGCGGGTCGCCGTTGGCGCCGACGATGGCGACGTCGTGCCCGGTCTCGGCCGCGAGCGTGCGCGCGAGGACCTCGAGGCTCGCCCCGCTGGCCGCGGCCCGCGTGAGCGCGCGATGGATCGCTTCACTGCGCTCGATCACGCGCGTCTGCTCACCCAGGAGCGCCGTATGCACCTCCTCGGTGACCTGCGCGAACGGTACCTCCCACGGCACCTCGAGCAGGACCAGGTCGTGCGCCGGCGCGTCGGCCCGCACCTCGTCCGGGAAGGTCTCGAAGAACTGGGGGACGGCCAGGCCGACGCCGGCCACGCCGGCCTCGGCCAGGTCCCGGAACAGCCTCCGCAGTCGCGGCGCCTCTCGAGGCCAGGCGTACCCGGTGGTCAGGACGAACTGGCCGGGGCGCGCCCAGGCGACCGCATCCGGGTTGTCGAGCACGTGCACCCAACGGACGTCTCGATCGAGGTGGGCGTCGCCCGCGATCACGCGGGCGTTCGCGAGGCAGGGGAGCGCTAGGACGTCGCGGAAGCGCATGGGGCCATGATAGGACCGGTGTCGGGTTTCCCGCGCTGAGGACGCCGAGCCGATCCTGGCGTGACGTCTGCACTCGCGAGCAGATGCAACGTCGAGCCGTATTCGACACGATGAGTTTCCTGGAGGTGACCGACGCCATGAACCACGACCTGGCGACCCTGTACCGGCTCGTCCGACGCACCCGCGCCGGCGTGTTCGATTGGCTCGACACCGTACCGCCCGACACGTTGACCCAAGTGCACGGCGACTTCGCCTTCGGCAGCCTCGACCGGATCTACACCCACGTCGCGGAGTGCTACCACTGGTGGGTCGGCACCGTAGGCCTTCGGCACGCGGAGCAGGACGACGTCGAAGGCGGCAGCGTTCGTGCGCTTCGCGACGCGTTCGCGGCGGTGGACGACGTCGTCGAAGAGGCGCTCTCGACGTTCGACGACCTCGACGCCCCTCTGCCATGGACATCCCCGGAAGGGAACCAGCAGACCCTCAGCCGTCGTTGGTTGCTGCTGCACCCCATCACGCACGAGTTCCACCACAAGGGGCAAGCGCTCGCTCTGGCGCGCGTGCTCGGGCACGCCCATCCCGGCGTACCCGATACCGACCTCATCGCGCCAGGCTGATCTCGTGCGCGCGTCCGGTCGTGAGGGCGGCTGCACCGCAGGCGCGCGAGCGCTCAACCGGACCGCGCTGCCTCGACCCTTCGTCCGCGCCACACGAGCGCCAAATAGAGCCCCAGCAGCGCGACCGTCAGCACGACGACGGACGCCCCGATCGTCTGCAGCCCCGCCGCATCGGCCACGAACCCGACCGAGGCCGTGAGCGTCGCCCCGCCCAGGCCGGCGGCGGCGATCTGGAAGCCGATGGCGTTGTCGGCGTGCGCCTGGCCGACCCAGCGCGGCGTGAGGATGACGAGGGAGGCGAAGACGGGGGCGAACGAAGCGCCGATCAGCATCAGTCCGAGGAACGAGAGCGACCGGGTCGGTTCGAGCCAGAAGAGCAGGGCGCCGACGACGCTGGCGGCGATGCAGTAGGCGATCGTCCGGACGAGCGGCACGCGGTCGGCGACGATGCCGAAGAGGACGCGACCGACCATGAGGCTCCCCCAGTAGAGGCTGACGAGCAGGCCGCCGGTGCCGACGCTCTCGCCGCGGTGGAGCGTCAGGAGCGTGAAGCTCCACTGCGCCACCACGAACTCCGATCCCGCGTAGACGAAGAACGTCGCCATCCCGAGCCAGACGATCGGTCGCCGGAGGGTGTCGCGGTTGCGCGCGGCCGCCGGCGGGGGCGCAGCCTCGCCGGTTCCGACGTCGGCCCAACGTCCGCGGGTCGCGAAGAACGTCCAGGCGAGCAACAGCTGCGCGCTGCCGACGATCACGTAGCTCCAGCGCCACACAGAGCCCGAGGTCAGAACGGCCGTGACGATGAGCGGCCCCAGCGTGGTCCCCACGCCGAAGAAGGCGTGCAACCAGTTGAGGATGCGGGCGCTGAAGTGGCGGGCGCCGTACGCGTTCAGCCCCGCATCGACGGCGCCGCCGGCCAGACCGGCCACGAACCCGAAGGCGAGCAGCAGCGGCCAGTAGGCGGTGAGCGAGAAGCCGAGCAGCGCGAGCGCCGCTGCGAGCGTCGAGAGCGCGAGGACGCTGCCGATCGGGAGGACCCGGAGGATCCGTCCGCTGAGCGAGCTCGAGGCGAGGTAGCCGAGCGTCTGGAAGGCGACGAGCGTGCCCAGAGCGTCCAGGGGCACGCCGAACGCCACGCGCATCGAGGGCCACGACACCCCGAGGAGACCATCGGGCAAGCCGAGGCTGACGAACGCCAGGAAGGCGAGGAGCGCGAGGAGGGTGCTGCGGGGCATCGAGTGGGCTCCTGTTCCCATTCGAACGCACGATGGCCGCGTCGCGCAAGGCGGAGCCCGGTCGCGTGGGCGCAGCGGGGCGGGGCGCCCGCCCCGGCCGCCCCGGTCTACGGTAAGGGGATCGAACGGAGGTACGGACCATGAAGGAACACGACGTTTCGGCGGTCTGGCGGTTCCTGCGGCCCGAGGTGATCGCCTGGGCGGTCGCCGAGCACGAGGGGCGGCGAAGCATCTGCCCGGTGGGTTGGACCATGCGGACCTCGGCCACGCCGCCGATGATGGCGGTCAGCGTCGCGCCGTCGCGCTTCACCCACGGGCTGATCGAAGGCTCGGGCGCGTTCGTGCTGGCGTACCCGGGCCGCGACCTGGCTCGGGCGACGCACTACTGCGGCACCCAGAGCGGTCGCGACGTCGACAAGTTCGCCGAGGCCGGCGTGACGGCGCTTCCCGGGCAGCGGGTGGCGGCGCCCATGATCGCCGGGGCCGAGGTGAACCTCGAGTGCCGGGTGGTCGACCGCTTCTCCACCGGCGACCACTCGATCTTCGTGGGCGAGGTGGTCGCGGCGTCGGCGCAGGACGAGCCGGGTCCGCTGCTGTGCGTGGTCGACGAGTCGGCCGGGTACGAGATGATCCTGCAGGACGCCCGGTTCTGTTTCGGGGTGGTTCGGGGGTAAGGGGTCGTCCGACGCGGCGGCAGCAGCGCCGGGTCCGGCCGCGGTTCCCCGAGGGCGAGTCTCCGGCCGGCCAATGAGCCGGGACCCGGCGGACACCGGGTCCCGGCTCGTGGGCGTCGACGCCGGACTCAGGGCGCCGTCGGCCAAGTCGGCCGAACGCCTGTTTCAGCCCATGCCACGAGGTCGAGGAGGGCGGTGGCGAACTCCTGGGCGCTGACGTAGTGCCCGTAGCGGGGGATGACCCACGTGCTGTAGTGCGCACTCGATCCCGTGCGGGCGACGTTCTGCGCGTACGCCCACTCATGGACGATCGGC
>JAABRX010000165.1 GCA_011390675.1 Trueperaceae bacterium
CGAGCTCGCGCGCCAGCGCGATCGCCGGACGGAGTTCGGCGTAGCGGCGACCGACGCGCCGGCTGCGGACCGGGTCGGCGAGGACGGCCGGATCGGCCAGTTGCCGCTCGAGCGCCTCGAACTCGTCGAACAGGGGGCGCAGCGGTGGGATCATCCCGGCACTCTACCGTGGGGTCGGCGTTCGTCCCGACGTGGGGCGAGCGAAGCACAGTGGTGGGCCCGGCCAGAATCGAAGGGGCGCGCAGGGCGGCCCTGCGCTACGCCGGCTGGAGAACTCGATGGTGGGCCCGGCCAGAATCGAAGGGGCGCGCAGGGCGTGCCCTGCGCGACGCCGTCTGCAAAACTCGATGGTGGGCCCGGCCAGAATCGAACTGGCGCGCAGGGCTTAGGAGTCCCCCGCTCTATCCACTGAGCTACGGGCCCACGCGTTCGCCAGGGTACCCAAACCTGAGCCGACGGTGCGTGGCCCAGAGCGTTCGGTTCAGGGGGTCGGAGGGCCCAGTTCGACGACCACCAAGCCCTGCCACCCCGAGGCGCGGCGATCGCCGTCCGTCGCATCGTAGGTGCCGGCGGCCAGCGGGAGCGCCGGAAGGCCGATCAGCGCGTCGCGCAACGCTTGCCGGCGGGTCGCGACGCCATCGTCGAGGCCGAGAGCGGCCACCTGCTCCGCCCCCGCGAGCAGCCAGACGAGCGCGTCGTCGACGAGCGCGAGCACCACCCGGTCGGCGGCCGAGGCCGCGGCCGGGTTGCCGGCGAGCGTGCGGCCGATGAAGGTCGCGACGGCCGCGTGGTTCGGGTGATCGAGCGGCAGGCGGCCCGCGAGGAGGGCCGGCGCGACGGGTGCACGGACGCCGGTCCACAGGTCGTCGCCGCGCAGTGGAGCACCGGCAGTGCGCGCTCGCGCGAGTTGGGCGACGGGGAAGGCCTCCGGGCGCGCGTAGACGAGCCCCTCGTAGCCCCGCCGTCGCAGGGCGTCGATCGCGATGGGTAGATCTAGGGGCAGCCCCCACACGACCACCGCTCCTGGCTGGCGCGTCGCGATCCACAGGGCTTCGGGCGTCAGGACGGGAGCGTCCGCGGGGTAGCGGGCCTCGCCCGCGACGCTGCGTCCGGCGTCCGCGAGCGCCCGCTCGAACGCATCGAGGGCCGCGTCGCCGAACGGGGTCGCGAGGGTCATGAGCGCAAGGGAGACCTTGCCTTCGCCGGCCGCGTCGACGGCGATCGCCGTCAGCCGGGTGCGGTCGCTGGGCGCGAGGCCGAAGGTCCACGTGCGGTCGCTCAGGTCGACGTCGGTGAGCGCGAGCAGCGGCACGCCCGCGCTCTCGAGCGCGGCCCCGACGCGCGCGGTCGCGGCCGGCGTCGTGCAGCAGAGGACGGCGACGGCTCCGGCCTCCGCGAGCTCGGCGGCCAGGGCGGCCGCCCGCGCCGGATCGCCGGCATCGTCGCGGAGGTCGATCGCGATCGGCGTCCCGAAGACCCCGCTGCGCCCGAGGGTCTCGGCGAAGCGCTCGGCGGCGTGCGCCTGGAGCACGCCGCTCGCGGCGGCGGGGCCCGTACGGGAGACGATCACGCCCACGGTCCAGGGGGTGGGTTGCGCCATCGCCACGGTGGTCATGGCGGTGGCGAGCAGCAGGAGGAGGCGTCGGCGCATGCCTCGTCCTACCGCATCCGTGCGTGAAGCCCGTGAAGGCTGCTCACGCCGCCGTTCGCGCCTGGTACCGTGGCGCCCGATGCGGCGCGTGGCGGTGCTCGTCCTGGTCCTCGTGGCCGTCCTCGGCGGTGCCGGGTACGCGCAGGGCGTCGCCATCGCGGCGCCCCCGGACCGCTTCGTCGCGCCCGGTGGGTTCGCGACGCTGGTGTTCCGGATCGAGGCGACCGCGGCCGTCGAGGTCGAGGTGTCTGCCACCGTCGACGCGGGCTGGGCGGTGCTCCGGCCGCCCGGACGGGTCGTGCTCGAAGCCGGCCGCAGCACGCCCGTCGCCGTAACGGTCGAGGTGCCGAGCGATGCGGCGGCGGGCCTGCGCGCCGAGGTGCGTCTGGAGGTCGACGGCCCCGCCGGGCGGACCGAACGGGTGGTCGTCCTGACCGTCACCGAGCGCGTCGACGTCGCGCTGCAGGCACCGTCCGAGTACACGATCGGTAGCGACGACCTCGAGGTCGTCGTGACGAACGGCGGCAACGTCGAGGAGCGCGCGACCGTGGCGTTGGCGCGCGACGGCGCGCTGTTGGATCTGCAGACGTTGGAACTCGCTCCGGGCGAGCGGAGCGCCGTCCGTTTCGAGCCGATCGCCGAGGGGCTGCACGTGGTGTCCCTGACGACCGAGCGTGGCGCGGAACTGCGGCGCAGCGTGCGGGTGCTTCGGTTCGGGACCGGGCTCGACGTCCCCTTCGTCCTGAACGCCGAGGTGGGTGCCGGCATCGGCACGTCCGGTCGACGCGAACTGGTCTTCGGCGTCGCGGGGGCGCTGTCGGACTTCGTGACCGTCGACGCCCGCCTCGACGCTGCCGCCTGGTCGCGCTCGTACGCCCTCGCGGAGGGTGAGGTGTGGTCGGTGCGGGCCGGGGCGGGGTGGCGCGATCCGTTCGGCCTGGCGCTGCCGGCCGATCCCGGCCTCTCCGCGCGGTGGTCCCAAGGCGTGTGGGGCGTCGCCGCGCACGCCGGCTGGGTGGGCGACGACCGGTTCGGGGGCTCGGCGTCGCTCGAGTGGTCGTCGGGCGCGACCGTTGCGGCAATCGGCTTCGGCGTCCGCGCGGGCGTGCCGGTGGTCGCGGTGCGCGCGGAGGCGGAGCCGCGGGTCGGCACGGAGCTCGTGGCAAGCGCCTCGCTGCGGGACCGCGTCGTCGGGGCCACGGTGCAGTTGGACCTGACCGAGGTGGGGTCCGCCTCGCGCGTCACGCTCGAGGGGCGCGACCTGACGGGCACGGGGTCCCGCCTGGACCTGGGCGTGCGCCACCGCATCGCCGACTCCGAGCTCTACGCCGACGGCACGCTGCCGATCGGGGCCGCAGCGGTGTGGTCCGGCCGCATTGGGTTCCGCGAGGCGCCGATCACGCCGCTCGCCGGCACGGTCGACGTCGCCGCCCAGGTCGGTACGAGCGAGTCGTTCGGCCGGGTGGGCTACCGAACCGACGTCGGTGCCGGGTGGCGCATCGGCGCCACGAGCGGGGTACGCGTCGACGCCCTCGGCTTCGGCGTCACCTTCGACGCCTCGTTGGCTCGGACCGGCGCGGACCCGATCGACCTCGACGCCCGCCTCGACTACCGGCCGGCGACGGGGCGCGTGGGCGGTCGGGTGGGGGCGCAGGCACGCTTCGCGACCGATCCGGTCGACGTGGCGCTCGCCTTCGGCTGGGACCTCGCGGAGCGCGACGTGGCGGTGGGTGCGGTCGGGAGCTGGACGGATGGCCCCTGGTCGGTGGAGCTCGATGCGACCGTCGGCTTCGGGTTCGCGACGACCGGCCCCGGCGGTTGGCGCGCCGACGTGGCGCTCTCCAGCGCGTACGCCTTCGACCTCGCGGTCCCGGAGGCCGTCGCCGTCGCCGCGGGGGGCCGCCGGTCGGGGGTGCTCGAGGGCCGCGCGACCACCGACGCCGGCGAGCCGCTCGCCGGCGTCGTGGTGCGCGTCGGGCGCTTCCGTGCGGTCACGGACGATGCCGGCATCTACTCGATCGAACTGGTGCCCGGCCGCTATGACGTCGAGGTCGACGTCACGACCGTGCCGATCGCCTACCGCCTGGTCGCCGCGACCCGCGCCTCGGTCGAGGTCGCTCTGCGCGCGACCACGACCTTCGACGTCCCGGTCGCCCGGACCACGGTCCTGCGCGGCCGGGTGCTCGAGGACGGCGACGGCGACGGGGTCGCGGATGAGCCGGCGCGCCCCGTCGCAGCCCGCGTGCGGGTGATCGATGCCGACGGGCTCGGGCGGATCGTCGCCGTCGATGCGGCCGGGGGTTTCGAGCTGCGTGGCTTGCCGGCGGGGGAGGCGCGCGTCCAGGTCTTCGACCTGCCGCTCGGCGCCAGCGTGGTGGGGGAGGCCGCGCCCTCGCTGGTCTTGGAGCCGGGAACGCCAGCCGACCTCACGATCCTGGTGCGCCCGGTCCCGGCCCAGGTGGCGACGTTCGGCGGGGGTGCGCTGCGGGTGCGGTCGGTCGTCGTCGAGATCGGGCGCGTGCCGCCCGGGGCCGCGCCGCTCGTCCGGGTCCAGGTGGCCGGTGACGCCGAGGGCGTCGTCTTCGAGGTGGGTGCCGAGCGGGTGGTGCTCGAGCCGGACGGGACCGGCTGGATCGGCCGGGTGCCCGTGCCCGCGTCGGCAGGTGCGGGCGTCCTGCCGTTCGTGGTCGCCGCGCGATCGGGCGACGAGGTCGCAGAGCGGCGCGATCAGTTGATCGTCGATCCGGAGGCGCCGCTCCTCGAGGCGTCGGGCGACGCCCCGGTGCGCGCCGGGGAACGCCTGCGGCTCGAGGTCGTCGCCTACTTCGAAGCGGCCTCGGTCATGGCGGACGGACCCTTCGGTGCGGTCGAGCTGGTCGAGGGCGACCCGGGTCGCTGGACGGGCGGTCTCGACGTGCCCGCCGACGCGCCGGACGCGGTCGTGGAGCTCGCGATCGAGGCGGTGGCGATCGACGGCACGGTGACGGCCACGACCTTCCGCTTCCGGGTGTTGGCGCCGTGAGGGTCGACGCGGGGAATCAGGGGTTGCGCACGGCCTCGTAGCGGAGCTCGATGCGGTACGCACCCGGCGTCTCGGCACCGTCGACGACCAAACCGAAATCGCCCGGGGTGGCCAGGGTGACGAAGCCGTCCGTCGGTCCGGTCGACGTGAACAGGCGCTCCGCGGCGGGGACGCCGCCGAGCGTCAGCCGCGGCGTCAGGCTCGGCGCACCGATGGGGGCGTCCAGCGCCACGGCCAACACGGTGACCGAGTAGCCGGTGGGGTGGTTGGTGCTCACCTCGAGGCGATCGAAATCGGCCGACGTCGGAATCAGTGCGGTGCCTGACGCGATCGCCTCGACATAGGCCATGGGTGCGTTGGCGTACTCGAAGCGGAGCGTCGCCGCGCCCGAGGCCGGCGCGCCGACCCAGCGAAGTGTTAGGAACGTCGGCAAGCCGACGCTCGTGGTGTGGGTCATGGTCTCGCCCGTCCCGCGGATGCGGTAGGTGACCGGGCTCGTGAAGGTCCCGGCGGCTTCGTCGCCCGTCAAGCGCAAGCGGTAGGTCGCGGTCACGCGCACGCGGGCCTGGTTCGCCTGGCTCTGATCGAAGGCCATGCTCGGCGTCTCCGTGATCGCCATCCAGTCCGTCTGGAGGTACGTGGTCCGCCCGTTCGTGCTCGTGACGTCGAACCGGACCTCGAGCGTCGGGCCCCCCGCCGGCGTCCACCCGTCGAGGACGACGTCGACGAAGTAGACCTGGTTCGGGTTTTGACGCCGCACGTCGAACACGACGCCGGGACCGGGGTCGGCAAGGACGACCACGCACCCGGGGCAGCCCTGCGCCGCCGCCAGGTCGTCGTCCGTGACCGTGAAGGTCACCGGGCCGGAGGAGATCGGATCGATGCGGCCCACCTGCGCCTGCGCGGTGCCGACGACCGTCAGCACCGCCAGGGTCAGCGCGAGGAGGCCGCCTCGGCTCACGGGATCTCGATGGGCAGTTCGCCGGCCAGCAGGCCCCCCCGGTCGTCCTCGATCAGCGCGAGCACGACGTAGAAGCCCGGTTCGAGATCCTCTGGGAGATCGAAGCGGACCTCGCGCTCGGACTCGCGCAAGACGGGCACGTCGGGCACGGGGAGCCGGTGCACGACGTCGCCCGCCTCGTTCCGGAGCTCGATCGCGCCGCCGAGGCGCATGACGGTGTTGCCGGTGTTGACGACGACGGCGGCGAGGGTCGTGGGGTCTGGTTGGTAGAGGTCGACGAGTTCCGAGCCCGAGCGTTCGGTGCCGGCGACGGTGATGTACACGGTGAGGCCGACGCGGGTCGTGGTGGTGACGCCTACGCCGTCGGCATCCGACGAAGGGGGGACGACGGTGAAGAAGACCATCGCGTGGTGGGTGCCTTCGGCGTCCTCGGGGACGGTGATCTCGAGGCGGACGTCGCGCGTCTCACCCGGGGCGAGGATCAGGTCGCCGGACTCCAGTGCGATCCAACCACTTGCGGATGTCGGGATGGTCGCGGGCGGAAGGAACCTCAGTTCACCCGACACGTCGAACGTCCAGTCGCTCAGGTCGGCGCGCACCTGCTGTTCCGTCGCCGCCGTCGTCAGGACCGTGACCGTCGTGGTGACGGTACTACCCGGAGCAGTGGTCAAGGACTGGCGAGGTGGCGTGATGCCGAGGTCCGCCGCGAGAGCGAACGAAAAGGCGAACGCGAGCGCCATGGTTGTGAGGAGCCGATGCATCGTCAGGAGTGTATGTTGCCGACCCTCAAGGGGCGATGAGTGAGTAGGTCACGACGGTCGTGTAGGTGCCGGGCGTCTCGTCCCCATCGACCGCGAGTCGGTAGTCCCAACCGGAGAAGCCGAGGCTGCGCCAGCCGCCGGTTGGGTTCGGGCTGCTGGCGATCTCCGTTCTCGTCGTGGAGAGCGTCCACGTGGTTGCGTAGGTCGCCGAGCCGCCGGACCCGATTACGGCGTCCTGGGGTCCGCTGCGGATGACCTGGATGTCCGAAAGCGCGAGGCCCGTCGGAGGGGCCGATCCAGTGAAGGCGAAGGTGCTCGCCTCAACGTGGAGACGCCAGCGACCGCGGCGTGTCACGTTCAGTTGGACGTCAGCGAAGCGCGACACCGCGGTCGGTGTAAGGAGCTCGTCTTGCTCGACCGCCATCGTGTACGCCTGAGGATCCGAGCCGTACGCGAAGGTGACCGAACGCGGCCCGGTACCCGTGCCCACGATGCGCAGGCCGATGGTCGCCGGGACCGTGACGCTGACCTCGTGCGACTGCGTCTGCGCCGCAGCCGTCGACGCGAGCGCTGCCATCGACGCGGCCAAGACGATCCACCGGCGTGGGAAAGCAAGGTGACTCATGCGGCTCCGGTCGTGTTCGCGAGAGGTGGCGCGTTCTCGTCGACAATCGTGGCAGGAGTCCACGGCCCCAGGGTCGTCCCCCGGGGCCGTGGCCGTGGCATGGGGTCGCCTTACGGCGCGGTGAGCGTATAGAGGACCGTCGCCGAGTACGTTTCGGCGATCTCGGTACCGTCGAGGGTCAGGAGGAAGTCCGCAGCGCCGAAGCCGAGGCTCGTCCAGCCGGTCGTATCGCCCTCGAACACCGTGCCGCCATTGACGTTCCACGACCCGACGCCGACCTTGTCCCAGTCGAAGTTGGGCGTCGACTCGGACGAAATGGTGGCCACGACGTTCCAGTCGGAGGCGTAGTTCACGAACGCCTTAAGATCGCGCCAGTTCGCCGTGCCCGCGTTCGACGGGGCGATCGGATCGGCCCCTTGCACGTCGGCCGCCGTCAGCAGGAAGATGACGTCGTCCGGCGTCACGGCGTCCACGTCGTCGGCGTCGGTGGTGGCGGTGAACCGCAGCATGAGGACGTCCGGGATGGTGATCGTGACATCGTGCTCGTTAGTGACGGGCAAAGCCTGCGCAAGCGTGGCGCCAAACGAGAGCATGAGGAGCGAGGCAAGGGCGGTAAGGATGACCTTCTTCATGATGACCCTCCGGTACTTCGGCCGGTTGCGCTACTAGCTCCCTCGAGTCCAAGCGCCCAAGTTGCGGGCTCGAGTTCATCGCTTCCGAAGGGCGGGCGACCGCGGGTTGGTTTGCGGCGCCGGTTGAGATGCCACGCAGGATGACCGAGGCGCTCTGACCGGGCTCTTACTTTCTAACCGACACGGGCGTGGGGTTCTTCACACGGTCGAACTTGACCTAGGTCGTGTGAAGAACCCCACAGCGGGTGTCAGGGACGCGCTCAGGGCTGGGTCAAGGTGTAGACGACGGTTCCTCGATACGTTCCATCGGAAAGCGAACGGAGCAGCCCGTACGTGACCTCGAACGCGCGCCATCCATCGGTCGCCGAGCCGGTGGCGAGCCGCGTACCGCCCGCGAGGCGGTGCCACGTGGTCCCGTCGAGCGTGGCGCCCAGGGGAACGGTGGCCGCGTT
>JAABRX010000166.1 GCA_011390675.1 Trueperaceae bacterium
ACCCTCCAGGAGTTCCTCCGCCAGGTGGGCATCCAGATGGAGCTCGACCTGTTCGAGTGGGCGACCACCTTCCAGCTCATGCGCGGGGCCACCCTCGACTACGACCTCAACTCGTTCACGTGGTTCACTACGACCGGCGACGCGGACTACACCATGTACTCCAACTACGTCAGCACCGAGGTTCCGCCGGCGTCGTGGAACCGGTGGCGCTACTCGAACCCGCAGGTCGACGAGTGGCTCAAGGCGGCGCGCGCCAGCCTCGACGAGGAAGAGCGCGCCGAGCTCTACGGCCTCGTGCAGGACCAGTTGGCCATCGACCTGCCGGCCATCCCGCTGTACGGCAGCTACGAGGTAGCGGCCCTGTCGGCGGACGTGACCGGGTACGTCGCCCACCCCATCCAGTACATCCTCGACCTGTTCCCGGTCGACAAGCGCTGAGCCTCCACGGCGGGCGGGAGGCCGATCGGCCTCCCGCCCGCCTCCTCACGACATGTTCAACTATCTGATTCGTCGCATCTTGACCACGATCCCCCTGCTGCTCGGGGTAGTCCTCGTCGTGACCATCAGCTTCGACCTCATCCCGGGCGACCCCGCTGCACTGATCCTCGGTGAGTTCGGCACCCCCGAGGCGATCGCCGCCCTGCGCACCGACCTCGGCCTCGACCGCTCGCTGCCCGTGCGCTACGTCGACTACGTCGGCGACATCCTCCGCGGCGACCTGGGGCAGTCGATCCGCGACAAGCGGCCGGTGACCGAGATCCTGGCCGAGACCTTCCCGTTCACGGTCCAACTCGCGCTCGCCGCAATCACCCTCGTGCTCCTCGTCGGTATCCCCATCGGCATCGCCGCCGCGGCGCGCCCCGGCTCCTGGATCGACAACACGATCCGCGTCGCGTCCCTCGCGGGGCTCTCCATGCCGGTCTTCTGGACGGGCATCGTCTTCATGGTGATCTTCTCGGTGAACCTGCGGTGGTTCCCGGTATCGGGCACCGGCACCTGGCGGCACCTGGTGCTGCCCGCGGTGACGCTCGCGCTCCCGTCGATCGCGGTGGTCGCACGCATGACGCGCGCCACCGTCCTCGAGGTCCTTCGCGAGGACTACATCCGCACCGCGCGCGCGAAGGGCGTCGGCGACCTGTCGCTGCTCTACAAGCACACGCTCCGCAACGCGCTCATCCCGGTCGTCACGGTGCTCGGCCTGCAGCTCGGTCAGATGCTCGGCGGCGCGGTGCTCACCGAGACCGTGTTCGCCTGGCCGGGCGTCGGTCGCCTCACGGTGTTCGCGATCTTCAACCGCGACTTCGTGCTCATGCAGGGGTTGGTCCTCGTGCTGGCCTTCGTGTACGTGATGGTGAACCTGCTCGTCGACCTGAGCTACGGGTTGATCGACCCTAGGGTGCGGTACGGATGAGCACGCCCTCCTCCGCCGCCCCCGGCGCCGCGGCACGCAACGACGTCTGGCGGCGCTTCCGCCGCAACCGCCTCGGCGTGGTGGGCGCAGTGATCGTGGCGACGCTCGTCGTCATGGCCACCTTCGCGCCGTTCCTGGCGCCCGCGGACCCCGCCACCCAGGATCTTCGCTCCCGGCGCGCGCCTCCGAGCGCGGAGCGTCTGCTCGGTGCGGACGAGTTCGGTCGCGACATCCTGTCGCGGGTGATCTACGGCGCCCGCGCTTCGCTCGTGGTCGCCGTGGCCTCGGTGGCGATGGGCTTGATCCTCGGGAGCTTCCTCGGGGCCATCGCCGGGTACGTCGGCGGCGCCGCCGACACGCTCGTGATGCGCCTGATGGACCTCTTGCTCGCCTTCCCCTACCTGCTGCTGGCGATCATCATCGTCTCCGCGCTCGGTCCCGGTACCTGGAACACGATCATCGCCATCGCCGTGTGGACCGTGCCGGCGTTCGCGCGGGTCGCGCGATCGGCCGTCCTGCAGCTCAAGGAGCGCGACTTCGTGGTCGCCGCGACCTCGCTGGGCGCGAAGGAGGCGCGCATCCTGGGCGTCCACCTGCTCCCGAACTTCGCCGCCACGCTCGTGGTCTACGCCAGCCTCTACCTCGCCTACGCGATCCTGATGGAGTCGGCGTTGTCGTTCCTCGGCCTCGGCGTCCAGCCGCCCACCGCTTCGTGGGCCGGAATGATCGCCAGCGGCCGCAACTACGTGACGTCGGCCCCCCACATCGCCACCATTCCCGGGATCGCCATCGCGCTCGCCGTTCTCGGCTTCAACCTGCTCGGCGATGGGCTGAGGGACGCGCTCGACCCGCGAACGACGCAGAACTGAATTCCCGCTCGAGGCCCCCGACCGGCGGAGCCGGAAAGGGTACCCTGCCTCCATCGCCCATCGCTGTCGACCGTCGACCCTATACAAGTCGGTGGGCGATGGCGCGATTCCCCCGGGGCTCCCCCCGGAGAAGGTGGTGGCATGCGCGACTTCCGTACCCTCCTCTTGGCCCTCACGCTCACCCTGGCCGGCAGCGCCTGGGCACAGAGCCCCGACGCGAACACCCTGGTGATCGCCCAAGCGAGCGACGCGGCGTCGCTCGACCCGCCCGCGGTCTCCTCGATCGCGGCCGACAACCTCGCCAAGCACCTGTGGGCGAGCCTGCTCGAGATCACGCCCGAAGGCGACATCGTCCCCTACCTCGCCGAGCGCTTCGAGGTGTCCGAGTCGGGCACCGAGCTGACCTTCCACCTGCGCGAGGGGCTCACGTGCGAGAACGGCGAACCACTGACGGCCGAAGACGCCGCGCACACCTTCGAGCGCGCGGCCGACCCGGCGAACGGCTTCGCCGGCAACACCCCCGGCTTCATCTTCAACAGCCTCGGGTACCAGGGCGTGCGCATCGACGGCGAACTCACCTTCACGGTCCTGACGGACGCCTACAGCGCGATCGCGCCCGGCCTGATCGCCGAGGTGCGCATCACGTGCAAGGACGCCTACGAGGCGATGTCGCTCGACGAGGCCGCCCTCAACCCCGTCTCCAGCGGCCCCTACCGCCTCGTCGAATGGGTCCGCGACGACCGATTGGTGATGGAGCGCAACCCGAACTTCGACCTGCGCGAGACCGGCTTCGAGCGCTTGATCTGGCGCGTCATCCCCGAGGCCAGCACGCGCACGGCGGAGCTGCTCGCCGGCAACGTCGACATCGCCGACGCGGTGTCGCCGGACCAGATCGCGACCGTCGACGCGAGCCCGATCGCCGAGGTCGTCGCGGTGCAGGGCACCAGCCGCGTCTTCATGGGCTTCAACATGGGCGCAGCGTTCGACGGCGTCGAAGGCGGCGCCCAGGCGATCCGCGAGACGGCCGTGCGCGTCGCGCTCCAGTACGCGGTGGACGTGCCGACGATCTGCGCGACGCTCCTCAACACCGAGTGCGACCGTGCGACCGGCATGGTGAACCCGCCCAACGCCCACCCGACGCTCGAGCCCTACCCGTACGACCCCGAGACCGCGGAGCGTCTGCTCGACGAGGCCGGCTGGCCGCGGGGTGCCGACGGCGTGCGCTTCACGCTCACGCTCCAGGTGCCGAGCGGGCGTCCGTACACCGACCCGGCGCTCGCGATCGGCCAGTACTTCTCGGACATCGGCGTCGAGACGTCGGTCGAGCTCCAGGACTTCGGCTCGGTCTTCGTGCCCGCGCTCCTGGGCAAGACCGCCGGTCCGGCCTTCATGATCGCCTCGGGCGGCGCCATCTGGAACGCCCAGTACGACATGGCCGACCTGCGCGCCCCCGACGGCGCCACCAACTACGTCAGCTGGACCAACCCCGACTGGTTCGGCGGTTGGGACCGACTGGCCCAGACCCGCGACGCCGCCGAGCAGACCGCGATCGTGAACGAGATGCTCGAGGTGTTCTACAACGACCCGCCGTGGCTGACGCTGTACTTCCAGCCGCTCTACTACGGCGTCTCGGACCGCATCGACTGGGAGCCGCGCCGCGACGCGCGCATCCTGGTCGGCCCGGCGCGCCTGCGCTGAGGACCTGGCGCGTTGGCGCCGCGATCGACGGCGACGGGTGGGGCATCCCCCACCCGTCGCTTTCGGCCCGATCGCGTCCGAACGGACCATCTCCTATCTGACGGACCCCTATCGACGCACCCCGTGCTCCCACGCGCGCCCTCGGCGTCGCGACCGCCCCCGCTGGAGGCCCTATGCCCGACCCCCTCACGCCCCGTGCGCTGCTCGAACTCGTCTTCGTGTCCGACCCGACCGTGGCCCCCGACGGCCGGACGGTCGCGTCGGTGCACACCCGCATCGAGGACGGCACGCCGCCGAGCTACGCCAGCCGCATCCATCTGGCCGACGTCGCCACTGGCGCCGATCGCCCGTTCACCATGGGGAACGGCAAGGACGCGCACCCGCGCTTCGCCCCGGACGGCGCCCAGCTCGCGTTCCTCTCCGACCGCGGCGGCGGTAAGGCGCAGGTCCACGTGGTCTCGCTCACGGGCGGCGAGGCGCGACCGGTGACCTCGTTCGAAGACGGAGTGGCCGAGTTCGCCTGGTTGCCCGACGGCCGCGGCCTGGCGGTCGTCGCGCGCCCCGCGAGCGAACCGGACCTCGGAGGTCTGGCGCGCCGCATCACGCGGCCGTACTACCGCGCCGACGGCGCCGGCTACCTCCCGAGCGCCCCGGCCCAGCTGTGGACCGTGGACGTGGGCGGCGGCGCGCCCGTCCGCCGGACCGATCTCGCGACCTCCGTGGGCCAGGTCTCGGCCGCGGCGGACGGCACGCTCGTCTTCGTCGCCGCCCGGAACCCCGACGCCGAGGGCTACTACTTCCGCCAGGTCTGGCGCCTCGACCCCGGCGCCGACGCTCCGGTGCCCGTCGTCGAGCAGGACGACCCGCTGATCGCCGCGTGGCCGAGCGTGTCCCCGGACGGCGAACGGATCGCGTACCTCGCCCCCTGCGACCCCGCCGCGATCAGCAGCCCCACGGGCGTCTGGGTCGTCGCGGCCGCCGGCGGTGCACCGCGGCTGCTCACCGACGATATCGACGCGGTGCCGCTCGTCGGCGGCGACGCGCGCCTCGGCCGCGGCCCACATGCCCCGACGTGGGTGGACGACGCCACCCTCCTCGTCCACGTGGGCGAGCGCGGCAGCGGGGGCGTCGCCCTCCTGGACGTCGCCACCGGCACGCGCCGCGCGCTGCACGAGGCCGGGCACGTGGTCACGGGCTTCGGGTACGCGGGCGGCACGCTCGCCGCGGTCCGCGAAGCCGCCGACCGCCCCGGCGAGCTCTTCGTGGCCTCCGTCGCGCCGGAGGGCCTGAAGGACGAGGTCCGCGCCAGCCGCGCCAACGACGCCTGGTCCGAACGCTACGCGCCGGTGCCGATCTCGCCGCTGCGTGAGGTGGCGAGCGACGACGGCGCCGCGACGCTCGGGTACTGGACGCTCCAGCCACGCACCGCGCGCGCCGACGGCGCCCTCGTGCTGCAAGTCCACGGCGGCCCCCGCACCACGTACGGCCACGGCTTCTCGTTCGAGATGCAGCTCCTGGCGGCGCGCGGCTACACGGTCGTGTTCGGCAACCCGCGCGGCGGCGCCGGGTTCGGCCGCGCCTTCGCCGACGCGATCTCGGGCCGCCTCGGCACCATCGACGCCGACGACGTGCGCGCGATCGCGCGCGACGCCCGGGCGCGCCACGCCACGCCCGGCGCGCCGATGCACCTGACCGGCGGTTCCTACGGCGGCTTCATGACCAACTGGCTGGTGGGCGTCACCGACGAGTTCGCGTCCGCCGTGACGCAGCGCTCGATCTCGAACTGGTCCTCGATGTGGGGCACGTCGGACGTCGGCTTCTCGTGGATGTCGATCGAGGTCGGCGACGTCCCGTGGGGCGACCCGCAACGGCTCTGGGACCAGAGCCCGATGAGGCACGCGGACCGCGTGACCACGCCGATCCTGATCGTGCACGCGGAGCAAGACCACCGCTGTCCGATCGAGCAGGCCGAGCAGTGGTTCGTCGCGCTGCGCACGCTCGGCCGGGCGCCCGTCGAGTTCTTGCGCTTCCCGGACGAAGGCCACGACCTCTCGCGGAGCGGCCGACCCGACCGCCGGATCCAACGCCTCGAGGCGATCCTCGACTGGTTCGAACGGCACCCGAGCCGTGGCTGAACATCCCGCCTTCGACCGCCTGCGTGCGCGCTTGTTCGACGTCGTCGATCTGCACGGCGTGTCCTACCTGCTCAAATGGGACCAGGCCACCTACATGCCGCCCGGTGGTGCGGTCGCCCGCGCCCGCCAGACCGCGCTCCTCAAGACGCTCGCCCACGAACGCTTCGTCGACGCGGAGGTCGGGCGGCTGCTCGAGGCCGCCGAGCGCGAGGTCGAAGGCCTCCCGGCCGACGCCTTCGAGGCTGCCTACGTGCGCGTGGCGCGGCGCGACTTCGAGCGCGCGGTCGCGACGCCGGCGGCGTTCACGCGCCGCTTCTTCGCGCATACCGCCGCCACCTACCAGGCCTGGACCGAGGCGCGCCCCGCCGACGACTGGGGGCGTATGGTGCCGCTCCTGGAGGAGACCCTCGAGCTGAGCCACGCACTGTCGGGCTACGAGGGGCCGGGCGCGGCCCACCCAGCCGACCCGCTGATCGCGCGGAGCGACTTCGGCATGACGGTCGCCACGCTGCAACCGCTGTTCGCGACGCTGCGCGAGGCGTTGGTACCGCTCGTCCGGGCGGCGAGCGCGGTGCCGCCTCCAGACGACGCCTTCCTTCGGCACCCGAGCTCGGTCGCCGCCCAGGTGGCGTGGGCGCGCGCGCGGGTGGCCGCCTTCGGCTACGACCTCGAGCGCGGTCGCGTCGACCCCACCGCCCATCCGTTCGCGATCGAGTTCAGCGTCGACGACGTCCGCATCACCATCCGCAGCCGCGCCGACGACCTGCGCGAGACGCTCTTCACCACGTTCCACGAGAGCGGCCACGGGATGTACCACCAGGGGCTCGACCCGCGCTTCGAGGGGACGCCCCTCGCCGACGGCGCCTCGGCCGGGGTCCACGAGAGCCAGTCGCGGCTGTGGGAGAACGTGGTCGGTCGCAGCCTCGGCTTCTGGCGCGGCGCGTACCCGTCGCTGCGCACGGCGTTCTCCGAGGCCCTCGACGACGTGCCCGTCGACGCCTTCGTCAACGCGATCAACGCCGTGCGCCCCTCCCCGATCCGCACCGCGGCCGACGAACTGACCTACAACCTGCACGTGATCGTGCGCTTCGAGCTCGAGCTGGCGCTCCTCGAGGGGCGCCTCGCGGTGCGCGACCTGGCGGAGGCGTGGCGCGCCGCCTACGCCGAGGTGCTCGGTTTGGAGGTCCCGAACGACCGCGACGGCGTGTTGCAGGACGTGCACTGGTTCTCACGCGAGATCGGCGGCGCCTTCCAGGGCTACACGATCGGCAACGTCCTCAGCGTGCAGTTCTACGAGGCCGCGTGCCGAGCACACCCCGACATCCCGACCGAGATCGAGGCCGGCCGCTACGCCACCCTGTACCGCTGGACCCGGGAGCACGTGCACCGGCACGGGCGCACCTACGACCCGGTCGACCTGATCGAGCGCGCGGCCGGCGGGCCGCTCGACGTCGGCCCGTACCTGCGCTACCTGAAGGCGAAGTTCGCGCCGGACGCCTGAGCAGGGTCCGACCACGGAACAGGGGCGCGGTCCGAAGACCGCGCCCCTCGTCGTGCGCATGGCCGCGTCCGCCTCAGTCGCTCGAACCCGGGTACGCGAACGGATCGAACGGTGCCCCCGAGGCCTCCGCCACCGCGTCCACGAAGGTGCGGGTGGAGTGCGGGGTGCGGTAGAGCAGGTCGTAGAAGCGCTGCTTGTCGGCATCGCTCCCCGCGAAGCGCTCGAAGCCGAGCTTCACGATGCGGCGGCCGTAGTAGTACTGCGCGTAGTTGGTGCGCGCCAGCGAGTCGGTGAAGAAGTCGTACGCACGCTCGGCGTCGTCGCGCAGCACGAAGTGGTCGACCATGTTCTGGACGGCCTCTTCGCGCGTCATCCGGCCGGTGTTGGCGTACAGGCAGCCGTCGTTCATGGCGATCCGGCCGAGGTCCATGTAGGCCA
>JAABRX010000167.1 GCA_011390675.1 Trueperaceae bacterium
CCCGTAGTCGAACTCGTGGTTGCCGAGCGTGACCACGTCGGGCGCCAGGTAGTTCATGATCGACATGGTCGAGACGCCCTTGTACTCGGCGTCGATGATCGAACCCTGGAGCATGTCGCCGGCGATGACGTAGAGGACGTTCTCCTCGTCCCGGCGCACCTGGTTGATGTAGCCGGAGAGCAGCGACAGCCCACCGATCATGGTGCCCGTAGCGCCGCATGCTTCGGCGAGGAAATCGCCGTGCATGTCGTTCGAGTGCAGGATGGTGAGTCGACGCGTGTTGTGGTGGTCGGTCGCGTCCTCGATCTGGGCGCGTGGTTCGGTCATGGTCGTCCTCCCGTTCGTCCTCGTCAGGGGAACATAGAGGAGCGGGCGTTTCGCGGGCGTTTCGCGGGCGCGATGCGGGCCGAAGCGTGGATCGAGACCCACGCAGGGTGGTCGAACGTGCCGTCGCGCGTCCGTCGGTCATCCGCTCCCGAGTTGGAGGCCGAGCTCGATGAGCACCACGAGCACCACGGCGTAGAGCGCGATGCTCAGGAGCGTCGCGCCGAACAGCGCGCGCCGCCGCAGGCGCACCACCTTCGCGGTCACCGCGACCGCCCAGACGCCCACCCATGGCGTCACGAGCAGGACGATCCACATCCCTTGCCGTTCGATGCGCGCGGCGAAGCGCTCCGAGACGAGGCGGCCGAACCAGCGGCCGACCCGCGGGATGGCGACGAGGCGCTCGTACAGCAGGTGGACCAGCGGCACCGGCGCGTAGTTGCCCGCGACCGCCCACACGACGACCGAGGCGGGATCGAGCCCCGTGGCGAGCGCGATCGGCACGGCGACGTAGATCTCGGCGAAGGGGGCGAAGCCGAGCAGCCACGCCCCGGCGGCGCGCGCCGCGTAGTCCATGGCGCCCATCAGGCGTCGTCCACCGGAGCGTCGCTCGCGCCGACCGCGTCGATGAGGGCCATCAGGCGCTCCTGGACCCGCGGCCGCGCGCCCGGGTCGGCGCCGTGGAGGCCGAGGGCGTCGGCGAACCAGAACCCGTCGGTCGCGTGCATCACCACGGCGGCCGTGGTCGCGTCGACGCCGTCCTCGATCGCCCGCTCCGACCACCGCGTGCTGCAGGCCCGCAGGCGTTCGAGCAGCGTGGGGTGGCCGGCCGCGAGCAGGTAGGCGGCGTCCAACCCGGGGCGTAGATCGGCGTCGCTCAGGCCGACGCGGACGTACGCACGCAGCCAGCGGCCGGTCGCGGCGGCGTGCGCGGCGGCGTCGGCCTCGACCGCGGCCTCGAACTCCTCGAGGTAGGCGTCCACCACGCCCTCCTGCAGCGCCGCCTTGCTCGGGAAGTGGTACAGCAGGCCGCCCTTGCTGACGCCGGCGCGCTGCGCCACCGCGTCGAGCGTGAGGGCCTCGGGGCTGTGTTCGACGACGATCGCTCCGGCCGTGCGGATCAGCGCGCGGCGCTTCGACGGATGGGCCATGCGAAAGACTATACCGACTGGACGGTACAGTGACTTGGGTCGGGCCGGGTATACGCCCACCGGCCTATGGCGACCCCCGCGAGCCCCCACGTGGTCCTACCCGACGGTCGCCGCCTGGCCTACCGGGCGTTCGGCCCGACGAGCGGCCGCCCACTCCTCTACTTCCACGGCACGCCGGCGAGCAAGCACAACTGGTACCTGGGCCACGACGCCGACGCGCTCGAGCGGCTCGGGGTCCGCGCCTTCGCGATCGACCGTCCGGGCATCGGCGGCAGCGATCCTGAGCAGCGAACCCCGCGGGATCGTTCGCCGTCTCCAGGTTCCACCGTGACCTCAGGTCCAAGGGGTTCTCGGTTGCCGAGGAGACGCTGCACCTGCTGCTTCAGCACCTCCAGGATGCCTTCATGGTTCGCGTGGTGAGCATGCATACGGCATCGGAACTGCAGCGGATGCGGAACCCCCGGAAGGTCTACCCCGTCGATCCCGGACTCATCCCCGTGTTCCAACGCGCCGGACGCGAGAACCGGGGTCGGAGCCTCGAGACCGTCGTCCTGATCGAACTCGAGCGACGCGGTTACGCCGCCGGCTGGGTGCGCGTCGCCGACGACCAGGAGGTCGACTTCTTCGCCGAGCATCAGATCACCGACGACCTGCTCCTCCAGATATCGCTCGACACCGCGTCGGAGGCGACGTGGAGCCGGGAGGTTCGATTCCTGAAGGCGGCCGCCGAGGCGTACCCCCACGCACGGCCCCTCCATGAAGGTGTAGAGTCCTACACAGGAGGTCACACATGGCCACGAACCTCGACCTCGATCCCAGACTCCTCGACCGTGCGTTCCACCTGAGCGGTGAGCGCACCAAGAAGGCGACCGTCACGCGTGCGCTCGAGGAGTACGTCGCGCGGCTGGAACAGCGACGCGCCACCGAGCTGTTCGGCGAACTCGAGTGGGACGCCACGTACGACTACAAGGCCGAACGCTCGCGCGACGGATGAGCCTTCTCGTCGACACCAGCGTCTGGTCGCTCGCCTTCCGACGCGACGTCGGGCACGCTGCGCCGCAGGTCGTGGTGCTCCGCGAGGCGCTCGAAGGCGCCAGGCTCGTCGTCACCACCGGATTCGTCGTCCAGGAACTCTTGCAGGGGTTCGCCGGCCCGCGGGACCGCGCGCGACTCCTCGAGCGCCTCTCGGCGCTGACGTTCGTCCACCCCGACCTCGACGACCACGTCGCGGCCGCCGAGGTGCGCAACGCCTGCCGCCGCAAGGGCGTCCAGGTCGGCACCATCGACGCCCTCCTCATCCAGCTGTGCCGGCGACACTCCTTGGAGCTCCTCACCAGCGATGGCGACTTCGCCGCAGCGAGGGAGCACGTCGGGTTCGGTCTCTGGTCGGGCTGAGGGGGTGCATCGTGGGCGGCCGGGGATCCGAGCCGATACCCCGACTCGGCAGCTGCTCGGAAGTCGAGGGCTTCCGAGCAGTTTTGAACCAGGGGGTGGGCGCAGGAGGACGCGCTCCGCGCGTATCCTCCCTACATGAAACCATCGGAGCCCAGCCATCCTGTGATCGCCAAGAAGCAAGGGGTGTCAAGAACGTCGAACGTCGGGTTCGTCCTCTACTCAAAGAGCCACGCTCCAGGAACCCTGAACGCGAGATGGATGTTCACCAGCGCGTATCGCGGCCCAGGGCTCGCAACCGGAGGCCCGCGCGAGGGGTTCGCCGGGCGGTACCACGTCCGCTACTTCTTCGAGGACGGCGCCTTCTCCGACGAGTACGACCTGCTCATCGAGAAGAACGGCGACGTCTACGACGTCTCCTGGTTCGTCGAGAACGAGCTCAGGGCGGTGGGGGTCGGCATGGAGGTGAAGGACGGTCTGGCGGTCGGTTGGCGCAAGGTCGGCGCCTAGGTCGGCGTCGGTACCCAAACCGACCGTTTCCGGGTCTTCAGCACCGCGAAACAGCGCCGCCCGCGCTCAGCTCCGCGCCACCCACAGCATCTGCCGAACCGCACGAGGTGGTACGCGAGGTGGGTCAGGTTGGCCAGCACGCCGCCGATGTGTGAGCGCGGCCAGGTCGGGTTGCCGCGCATCAGGTTGCCCACCCGTTCTGCGACGACGGCGTCCATGACGGTGGCGCTCGCGTTGCGGAGTTCGCGCAGGATGAGGTCACGCCTACCCACCCCTTGCGGGTATAGCCTCTTGGCTATATCTTGAACGAGGAGGCAGGCGGTCGCCTACGTGGTCCGCACCTCCGAAGCGTTCGACCGCTGGTGGGCGACGTGCGACTCGGCCCTGCAAGACACCATCGCCGCCTACGTTGGCCGGCTACAGGCAGTTGGCCCCCAGCTCAGCCGTCCGTACGCTGATACCCTTCGCGGCTCGTCCGTCGAGAACCTCAAGGAGTTGCGCTTGCAGCATCGCGGCCCGCCCTACCGAGTTCTCTACGCGTTCGATCCTCGGCGTGAGGCCGTATTGCTCCTAGGCGGCGTCAAGGCCGGCGACGGCGGCTGGTACTCGGATGCGGTCCCTCGCGCCGAGGTGGTCTACGCACGCCACCTCGCCGACCTGGAGAGCAACCACGGTGGCTAGACCATTCCGCCGACACGTCGACGACCTGCCGCCCGAGCGCCGCGAGCGCATCGAGGCCCAGACGCAGGCGCTGATCGAGGAGTACGAACTCCTGAAGGTGCTTCGCAGGGACCGCCAGGTGTCGCAGGAACAGCTCGCGGAACTCATGGGCATCCGGCAGGCGAGCGTGAGCAAGATCGAGAACCAGGCCGACATGCGGCTCAGCACGCTCCGCAAGTACGTCGAGGCGCTCGGTGGCCAGCTCGAGGTCCGCGTTCGCTTCCCGGACCGGGAGGTCCGTCTCGATCCGCTCCCGCCCCGCGTTCCGTAGGTCGACGAGCTACGGGGTTGCTCGGGCTTCCTTCCCCTAAAAGTTAAACAGGGTTTAACATAAGCGTATGGACCCCAGATGGCGCCGCCTCCACGACCTCGCGATGCGCCAGCGCGGTCACGTGGCAACGCGGCAGATCGAGGCGACCGGCCTGACGAGGCCGGCGCTGCGCTATCAGGTGCGGGCAGGCCTCGTGGAGCCCGTCATGCGCGGTGTCTATCGCTTCACGACCTTCCCGCCCGGCGAGCAGGAGCGTGAAGCGGCGGTGCTGCTGTGGGCCGGCGCCGACGTGGGCGTCGTGGCCGCGTTCAGCCACGAGACGGCGCTGCAGCACTACGAGTTGACCGACGCCTTCCCGGCGAAGCTCCACCTGACCGTGCCGCAGGGCTTCCGTAAGCGGGCACCGAGCGACGTCGTCCTGCACCGCGCCGACCTCGGCCCGGACGACGTACGCCGCGAGGGCCTGCTCGCGTACACCACCCCGGCCCGGATGTTCCTCGACCTGCTCGCTGCGGGCTTCCCGTTGGAACCTCTGCGCGACGCGTACCAAGAGGCCGTCCGCCGTGGCCTCGTGCGTCGGGGCACGTTCGAAGGCAGCGGGGCGCGGATGGGCGCGTACGCCGGCGCGACCGCCACTGCGCATGCGGTCGACCTGCGCGATCGCCTTGCGCGGCTCATCGAGGCGGACTGACGTGCGCTACGCCGACGGCACGGCGTTCCGCAGGGCGCTCGCGGACCGGCTCCGGCGGCAGTACCCGGATCAGGACGTGGACCGTCTCCAGAAGCGGGTCGCCATGGAGCGGTTTCTGGCGCGCGTCGTGGCGGCACTGCCCGAGCGCGCGCGGCTCAAGGGTGGGTACGCGCTCGAACTGCGCCTCGAACGAGCACGCGCCACTCAGGACCTTGACGTCGCGCTGCGCGACCTGCCGGGAGACGCGGCCCTCGAGGCGCTGCGCGACGCGTCCGAGCTCGACCTCGGCGACCATCTCGGGTATCGGATTGAGGAGACGACCCGAGGTGCGCCGCAAGGTGCCCCGGGCGGTGGCCAGCGCCTGACCGTGGTTCCTGAGCTGGGTGGGCAGCGCTTCATGCCCTTCCCGCTCGACGTCGGTGTGGGCGACGCCGATCCAGGGTCTGCCGACGTCCTGCGTGGAGGGATCGACCTCAGCTTCGCGGACCTCGCACCACTCCACGTGCCGGCGGTCTCGGTTGCGGTGCACGTGGCCGAGAAGCTGCATGCGCTCTCGATGCCGCGCAAGATTGGGCGCGAGAACTCGCGGGTGAAGGACCTGGTCGACGTCGTGCTCCTGCGCCAGGCAGCGCTCGATGACGTCGAGGCCGTGCGGCTGGCCGTTGCCGAGACGTTCGAGCGGCGGGCGACGCACGAGTTGCCCCAGCAGATCGATCTGCCCCTTCGGTCGTGGGCGAGCGAGTACCGGAAGCTTGCGATGGACCTAGCGCTCGCTCCGGACGTCGCCACCGTCGATCAGGGGGCGGCGCTGCTCGACCTCCTGGTGGAACGGATCCGTTCGCGTCCTTCGGGTTGACTACCGCGACCGCACCGCGATGTCCGCAAAGAGCCCGCAATCGAAGCGCAAAACGAACCGCAAAGCAAACGGCGAGATGTCGTCGCCCACGCACCTGCGGCAGAACACCTCAATGTCCCCGAACCGCAATACCTCGCAATCCACTGTCATCCTGGCCGCGACGTTCGTACGAGAACAGGCCGACGGTAGTAGCAACGCCCCTTCACCTCACCTCCACCCGCACCCTAGCCCCCCTCCCCTCCGCATCCACCACCGACACCGTCACGAACCCTGGCCCCGCCAGCTCCAACCGCGCCTCCCGCTCGTAGCTCGCCACCACCACCGGCGCCCCATCCGCGAACCAGGAGAACGGCGCTGTCCCGCGCTCGACGCGCGCCGGGATCCCGCCGGCGAGCGGCGCCAACGCCGCCCCGTCCGGCGGGAACGTCAGCCGCGGCGCGTCCTCGACGGCCACCGTGCGCTCGCCGAACTGCCGCAGCGGTTCCGGCAGCGCGGCGTTCGATGCGACGCGCAGCGTGCCCGGCGGCGCCGGCGGCAGCGCCACCGTCCCCCCCAGCCGCGCGAACACCTCGAACAGCACCGGCGCCGCGACCTCCACGCCGTACATGCCGGGCACGGGGGTGCCGTCGGCGCGGCCGACCCAGACGCCCACGACGTGCGCGCCGTCGAAACCGAGTGCCAGCGCGTCGCGGTGGCCCGATGACGTGCCGGTCTTGAAGGCGAGCGGCCAGTCGGGCAACCCCGCCGGGCGCGGGGCTTCGGCAAGGACGTCGCCAACGTGCCAGGCCGCTTCGGGCGTCATCAAGCGCGAGCCGGCGAGCTCGTCGGAGCCCCCGGGCACGACCGACAACCCCCGCGCCTCCCCACCCCGCGCGATCGCCGCGTACAGCTGCACCAGCCCCTCCAGGCTCACGCCCACGCCGCCCAGCGCCACCGCCAACCCCGGCGCGTCGCCGGGGACGACGGCCTCGACGCCGGCCTGGCGCATCGCGGCGAGCAAACGGGCCGGGCCGAGCGCTTCGGTGAGCGCCACCACCGGCAGATTCAGCGACGTCTGCAGCGCCGCGCGGGCGGTGACCGGCCCGCGGAAGACGCCGTCGAAGTTCTGGGGGGCGTAGCCGCCGTAGTCCTCGGGGCGGTCGTTCAGGAGCGTCTCGGGGTGGGCGAGGCCGTCGGAGAAGGCGAGGCCGTAGACGAGCGGCTTCAGGGTGGAGCCGGGGGAGCGCAGCGCCTGGGTCATGTCGACGAAGCCGCGACGCGCGTCGCTGGTGTAGTCGGCCGAGCCGACGCTGGCGAGGATCGCGCCCGAGTCGGGGTCGGCGACCAGCAGCGCGAGCGTGGCGGGCGTCGGTAGGTCGACGAGCGCGCCGCGGGCGAGCGCCTCGAGCGCCGCTTGGAGGTCGGCGTCGAGGGTGGTGCGGTGCACGGGGACGTCCGGGTGGGCGGCGCGCAGCCGATCGCCCACGTGGGGGGCGAGGGCGGGGAAGGGGCGTCGCTCGGTCGGCAGCGCTTCGCGCATCGCGGCATCGGCGGCCTCGCGCGTGAGCACTCCTGCGTCGACGGCGCGCTCGAGCACCCGGTCGCGGGCGTCGCGGGCGGCCTCGGGGTGCTCGTCCGGCGTGCGGCTGGTGGGCGCTTGCGGCAGCGCGACCAGGAGCGCGGCCTCCGCCTCGGTGAGGCGGTCGGGCTCGGTGCCGAACCAGGCGATGCTGCCCGCGCGCACCCCCTCGAGGTTGCCGCCCATGGGGGCGAGTTGCAGGTAGAGCGCCAGGATCTGCTCCTTGGAGCGCACCCGCTCGAGCGCCAGCGCCACGCGCATCTGGCGGACTTTGCCGCGCCACGTGCCGGTGGCGCCGTCCTCGAGCAGGCGCGCGACCTGCATCGTCAGGGTCGAGCCGCCGGCGACGCGGCGGCCGTAGCGGACCGACAGGAACCCGGCGCGCGCGAGCGCCCACGGGTCGACGCCGCGGTGGCGGTAGAAGCGGTGGTCTTCGTAGGCGAGCAGCATCGCCAGGTAGCCGGCGTCGACCCGCGCGGGGTCGACCGCCAGCCG
>JAABRX010000168.1 GCA_011390675.1 Trueperaceae bacterium
CGGTGGCCGACCACCGGGAAGGCGTCGCGCAGCGGCCCCGAGGGCCACGGCAGGCCGAGCTCGGGGTACGCGCGGCGCACCCGGCGCAGCGCGGCCTCTGCGAGCGCGGGCGTGAGCGCCTGGAGCAGCGTCCCCGCGTGCTGGCTCAGCGGCGTGGGGCACGGCACCAGCGCCAAGCCGTCGCGCACGGCGAGGTCGACGGAGGCCGCCGTGCCCGCGAGCGCCAGCGCCAAGTCGACCCCGGTGTTGCCGGCGCCCACGACCAGGACGCGGCGACCGGCGTCGCCCTCGGGTCCGCCATACGCAGCGGCGTGCCGCAGCGATCCCGCGAACGCGTCCGCGCCCGGGATCGCCGGCGTGAAGGGCGCCGAGGCGATCCCCGTGGCGACCACCAGCGCCGGCGCGGTGATCGCGCCCGCGCTGGTCTCCAGGCGCCAACCGGCAGATCCCGGGACGTCGGCGGGCATCGGCGTCAACCCGCGCACCTCGACCCCCTCGCGCAGGTCGGGCACGAAGCGCTCGGCGTAGGCGCGCAGGTACGCGACCACGTCGTCGCGGCGCGGGAAGGTGGGGGTGCCGGCGGGGTAGCGCATCCCGGGCAGCGCGGCGGCCCCCTTGCGGGTGTGCAGCTTCAGGTGGTCGTAGTGATGGGCCCAACTCGCGGCCACGCGGTCGCGCTCGAGCACGGTCGCGGCGAGGCCCCGGTGCGCCAGCGCGCGCGCGACCGCCAACCCCGCGGGGCCGGCACCGACGACCACGACCGGGGCGGGGGGTGGATGCATGCGACCCTTCTACCGCGATGCCCGCGCCGCGACCGTTCGTCAGGGCCCGGAGCTGGGCGGCATCGCCACGGCCCCGCAACGGCCGGGTCGGCCGCTCAAGGAGCGAACGAGCTGACGAAGACGACCGCTCCATCGTCGATCGCGACCGTCCGCGCGGTGCGACCACCGCCGAGCACGTCGCTCCGCAGGCCGACCCGGTTCCAGCCGCGCTCCAAGGCGAGGTCGACCACGTAGTCGAGCGAGGTGGTGCTGCACGTCCCGGAGCTCGCGAACGTCACGGGGCCGTCGGCATGGACCCAGGAGAGGAGCGTGAACGTGGCCAGACCCGGGTCGGCCCAGTCGACCACGCTCGGGCTCAGGGCCAGAAGGCGCGGGCCGACGGACGAGAACCCATAGACGACGTTGGTGCCGACCGGCGACGCCACCTCGATCGGCGTCATCCGGACCGTGGTGCTGCTCGCCTGCACGCTGCAGCCGGGCGGCAGCACGCCGACGGTCGCGTCCGGGGCCGGTACGCGCAACGCTTCGGGCAGCTCGCTTGCGAGCGGGAGGTCGAGTTCGAAGGCGCCGCTCTCGGGGAGGACGGTCGTCGCGAGCGCGTATACGCCGGGGCCCACCTCGATCACTTGCGACGGCGCCGACGCCAACGGCGGCACGTTCGGCACGCGTACGGTCAGACTGACCGCCATCGGTAGCAGCGTCGGGTCGCCGACGTACGCCCCTGACAGGGTCGTGCGCTCTTCTGGCGCTGGGCCGGAAGCGGGCTCCGCGCAGGCCGTGATCGTGAGCAGGAGGACGAGCGCGCACCAAGGAACGACCCGCACCATCAGGAACCTCCTCGCGGGCGCCGGCATGCGCGCCCCGAAACGACCGGCCACGGCACCGACACCGGTCACGGCGTCGAGTGGTCCGGATGCGCGAACAGCCCGGTGCCCGGCTCGATGGCGATCGCCACGCCCAGCGGATCGGCCGTCGCGACGTTCGACACGGCGATGCCGACGCGGTTCCAGCCGCGCGCGAGGGTCAGGTCGACGGCGTACGCGACGTCGAGGTCGGTGCACGTGCCTTGGGTGGTGTAGGTCACCGGCGCGTCGGCGTGGACGAAGGTCAGCAGGGTGGCGCCATCGATCGCGTTGAGATCGACGACCTCGGGCAGCATGAGCATCTGCGGGTTCGCGCCGCCGTCGAGGCCGACGAACAGCGGCGACGTCCGCTCGGGCGGGCCGTACGCGAAGCCCGACACGGTCGCGGTCCCGTCGACCGCCACGGTGCAACCGGCCGGCAGATCGAACAGCCTCAGCGCGTCGTGGGCCGGAAGCAGAAGCCCGGCGGGCAGGTCGGCGGCGGCCGGGAGCTCGAGCGTCAGGCGACCGGCGCGATCGAACCAGGCGGTGTCGAGCACGTACTGGCCGACGGCGATCTCCGCGACGTCGGCGGGCTCGAGGCCCGTCACGATCAGGCTCGGCTCGAACGCGACGACGGCGATCGCCATCGGCAAACCGGCCGGGTCGCCGGCGTACGCGACGTCGAGGGACGTCGGACCGACCGCTTCCGGTCCGGCGGTGCACCCGGCGATCGCGACCAGACCGACGAACGCGAGCAGGGGACGAGCGCGCGCCATGCGGGACCTCCTCGAGCAGGCCGCGGATGACCGTCGCCGACCGCGACGTCGCCGCGGATCCCCTCATGCTGCGCCGGCCCGGGCCGTCGGCCGTGCCCAAGCGTCACTGGGCCCGCGCGCTCACGCCACCCCGTCGGCCGCCCACCCTGCGACCCGGGTGACGCTTGCGTCCACCTGCCGCAGCAGCGTGAGCACCTCGAGGTGGTGCGAGCTGGACGCGCGCGCCTCGGGCAGCCGCGCCTCGAGCCGCGCCAGGTGCGCCACGCGCATCTGGGCGACGTGCGCCTCGAACACGGGTCGCCCCTCGATCACGCCCCGCGCCATGCCCGCGTCGTGGGTGGCGACCGCGGTGAAGGCGGCCCGCATGCGCGCGAGCACCCGGTTGGCCGTGTCGCCCAGCTCGGCACGGCCATCGCGGCTGTACTCGATGCCTGCCGCGCGCAGCTTGTCCTCGCGCCGCTGCAACCGTCGCATCTGATCGCCGACGTGCTCGAGCTCGGTCACCATCAGCAGCAACCGCTCGGAGGCTTCGTCGTCGCCGTGCTGCGCGCGCAGCCGCGCCAGGTAGTCGACCGTCCGCTGCGTCAGGTGATCGACCTTGGCTTCGCGGGCGGCGATCGGCTCGGGGTCCCAGGCTCCGCTGTGCAGCGACTTGGCGGCCAGCTCGGTCATCACGGCGACCTGGTCGCTCACCCGCACCGTCTCGCGCAGCGCGAGCGCGATCGCGAGCTTGGGGTCGGCGAGCGCATCGTCGCGCAGGTACTTGGGACCCAGCTCCTCCTCGGCGGCGGGCACCAGCCGCGCGGCGAGGCGCGCGGCCGGGCCGGCGAGAAGCGTCCCCAGCACCCCGACGACCAGGTTGAAGCCGGTGTGCGCGTTCGCGATCTGCCGCGCCCCATCGCCGCCGAGGACCGCGAGCCCTTGCGCCACCGGCGCGACGACGAACGCGAGCGCGACCGCCCCGATCGCCTTGATCACCAGGTGGACGGTGGCGACCTGCTGCGCCGAGGCGTCGAGCGCCCGCGCGCTCAGGAGCGGCAGCAGCGTGCTGCCGACGTTGCCGCCGGCGACCAGCGCGAGCGCGGTCGGGAAGGTGACCGCCTCGGCAGCGAACAGACCGAGCGCGACCGCGGCCGCTGCGTTGGCGCTGCCGAGCAGACCCCCCAACGCGATGCCCACCAGGACGACCACGAACGGTTGGCGCTCGGCCGCGTCGATGACGAGCGCGAACAGCGGCGTCCCCGCCAGGTCGCCCAGCGACGAGACGGTCAGGTCGAGCCCGAGGAACAGCAGGCCCGCGCCCAGCACCAGGCCCCCCACGCCCCGCGTGCGGCGCCACGAGCCCAGTAGGAAGCCGACCCCGATCATCGGCAGCGCGAACTCGCCGATGTTGAAGGCCGCGAGCTGGATGGCCAGGGTGGCGCCGATCTTGGCGCCCAAGCTGAGCGCGATCCCCTCGCGGACCGCGACGAGGCCGCCCGCCACGAGCCCGAGCGCGGTCACGGCGGTGGCGGTGCCGCTCTGGGTCGCCGCCGACACCGCCGTGCCGGCCACGAGCGCCCGGAACGGGGAGCGGGTCGCCGCCGCCATCCAGCGCCGCGCCGACGATCCGGCGCTCGCCTGCAGCGCGTTCGCGATGCGCTCGATGCCGAGCAGGAACAGGGCGAGCCCGCCGAGGGTGACCAGGATCATGGCGTGGTCCAGAACGTCATGGGAACGTCAGGCTACCGCTTCGCGTCGAGCAGTGCGCGCGGGCGCAGTGCGCGCGGGCGCGCCGTCGCCCGGACTCCGATCGAGGCGCATCGACGTCAGTCATCGGTCGAGCGGCGCGCAGCGTTCTTCTCGAGGTCGCGATGGACGGCCGTCACGTCCTCGAAACGCTCCCGCAAGCGCTGCGCGAGGCGTTCGGCGATCGCGACCGAGCGATGCTGGCCACCCGTGCAGCCGATCGCGACCGTCAGCCGCGCCTTGCCGGCGGCGGCGTGGAGCGGGATCCAGCGCTCGAGCAGCGCGAAGATCTCGTCGACCACCAGGGCCGTCTCGGGCTGCGCGAACACGTACTCCGCCACCGGCGCGTCGAGGCCGGTCTGCGTGCGCAAGACCGGATCGTAGTGCGGGTTGGGCAAGAAGCGCACGTCGAACATCAGGTCCGCATCGAGCGGCACGCCGTGCTTGAAGCCGAAGCTCATGACGTCGACGTCGAGCGCGTTGGTGACGTCGCGGCCGAGCACGATGCGGCCGAGGCGCGCCTTGAGGTCGTGGGCGTTCATCTGGGTGGTGTCGAGCACCAGGTCGGCGCGGTCGCGCACCCCTGCGAGCAGGCGCCGCTCGGCGGCGATGTGCTCGAACAGGCTGTGGCCCTCCTGCACGGGGTGGCGCCGGCGCGTCTCCGAGTACCGCCGGACGAGGACGTCGTCGGCGCAGTCGAGGAACAGGATCTGGTGCCGCACGTCGTCGGCCTGGAGGCGGTCGAGCGCGACGAACAGGTCGTCGAACATCGACCGTCCGCGCACGTCCACCGCCACCGCGATGCGGTGCTGGTGGTGGACGGCCAGCGCCTGAAGGTTCGTCAACTGCGGCAGGAACGCGGGCGGCAGGTTGTCGATGCAGAAGAACCCGAGGTCCTCGAGCGCCTTCATCGCCTCGGACTTGCCGGCGCCCGAAAGCCCGGTGACGAGCAGCAGATGCTCTTGGTTCGTCATGGCTCCACCCCTGTCGGCATCGCACCGGCATCGGGCTCGCTCGAACGCCGCGCGTGACCCTGCATCATCCCACGGCCGCAGCGGCCGGCGCCACGACGGCCGCACTCCCGGGAACCAGGGTTAGCCTGACGCATGCCGATGGACGCCGCCCCCCTCCCCCACCTGCCGGACGTTCTGCGCGTAGCGCTCGCCCCGCACGCCGACGACCGCGGCTTCTTCGTCGAACGGTGGCGCGCGGACGCCGCCGCGGCGGCGGGCTTGCCTGCGTTCGTCCAGGAGAACCACTCGCGCTCCCGGCGCGGCACGCTGCGCGGCCTGCACTTCCAGGCTCCGCCCCACGCCCAAGGGAAGCTCGTGAGCGTCGTCCGCGGCACCGTCTTCGACGTGGCCGTCGACCTGCGCGCGGGGTCCGCGACGTACGGGCGGTGGGACGGAGCGGTGCTCGATGGCGAGCGCCCCGAGCACCTGTGGGTGCCGGCAGGCTTCGCGCACGGCTTCCTGGTGGTGTCGGACGTGGCCGACGTGATCTACAAGGTCGACGCCGGCTACGCGCCCGAGGCCGAGGGCGGCCTGAGGTGGGACGATCCCGACTTGGCCATCGCCTGGCCGGACGCCGGCGAGCCCATCGCCACCTCGCCCAAGGACGCCCGCTGGGGGCCGTTCGCGGCGTTCCGCACCCCGTTCGCGTGATCGGAATGGCCCCCCGCTCCTAGCGGCGAAGCGGTACGCTCGAGGGACATGGCGTCCGCCGCCCCCGTCCGTCCCCAACCCGTGGCCCCCGATCGCCGCGTCACCGCCTGGCGCTGGTGGAACCGTGGCCTCTACTGGCTGTACGAGCGCCGGCTGCTCGCGCAGGTGCGCGGCGGCCCGGTGCCCAACCACCTGGGGATCATCATGGACGGCAACCGCCGCTTCGCGCGCGCGGTGGGGCTCGACGCCAAGGCCGGCCACGACTACGGCGCCGGAAAGGCGCGCGACGTGCTCGCCTGGTGCCTCGATCTGGGCATCCAGCACGTGACCCTGTGGGGTTTCTCGACCGACAACCGCGGCCGCGACCCGGAGGAGGTGGCGCACCTCCATCGGCTCTTCGCGGCGCAAGCGCGCGAGTTCCTCGCCGACACCGAGCTCCACCGCAACGAGGTCCAGGTGCGCGTGATCGGCGACATCGACGACTTCCCCGAGGAGTCGAAAGAAGCCCTGCGAGCGATGGAGGTCGCGACCGCGAAGTACGACCGGCTCCACCTGCACGTGGCGCTCGGGTACGGCGGGCGCGAGGAGATCGTCGCCGCGGTCCGGGCGGCGCTGCGCGCCCACGCCGACGCCGGCGACGACCTGGCGAAGGTCGCCGAGACGCTCGACGCCGGCGACATCGGCCGGCACCTCTACACCGCCGGCCTCCCCGACCCCGACTTCATCGTCCGCACGTCGGGCGAGGTGCGCTCCTCCGGCTTCCTCCTATGGCAAGCGGCCTACGCCGAGTTCTACTTCTGCGACGCGTACTGGCCCGAGTTCCGGCGCATCGACTTCCTGCGGGCGCTGCGCTCGTTCCAGCAACGGCAACGACGCTTCGGGCGTTGACCCGCGCTCACGGCAGCGCCAGCGACCGCAGCACCCCGTCGATCGCCAGGTTCGTGCGCACGTTCGCCAACACCACGAAGGCCGAGCCGATGCCGAGCGACGGACCCTCGATGGCGACGCTCACCACGTCGGCGCCGGCGAGCTCCGGATGCTCGAAGCGGAGCACCGCGACTACGTCCTCGCCCGTGAACTCGGCCGGCGCCTGCGGCAGGTGCGGGTCGCTGCCCAGCAGGCGCAGCGTCGATTCGCCCCCCTGGTCGACGAACAGCCTGAGCGCCACGTCCTCGCGCGCGTAGGCGAAGCCGTCGAAGCGGAGCGCGCAGCCACCGAGGGCCGCGAGCACCGGCGCGGCCCTGGCCTCGGAATCGTTCCCGTCGGCGAGCGCGGTGCCCGGCGGGGTGCGGAACACGAGCAGGCGCGGGTACGGCGTCCAGTTCCAGAGCACCACGAAGAGCGTCACCTGCCCGTCGCCGTCGATCGCGAAGACGGGCAGCGGCCGAACCGCGTCGGCCACGCGCTCGAGCGCGCGCGCCGCCTCGTCGACCATGGTCGCGACGTCGGTGCCCGTCGTCGCGGGGGGCGCGATCCGGTACCTGGCCGCGAAGTCCGCCCACATGGTCGCCCAGGCTTCGGGTGTGTGGCCTTCGGGCGTCCAGCCTTCGGGCAGGAGGCGACGGCGGTGCAGGTACGTCACCGCGTCCGCCGCGTCGCCCGCCTCCGCCACCGGCCCGTCGCCGCCGCGCAGTCCGGGCCACGCCGGCTCGATCTGGCGCACGGCCTCGGCGAAGAGCGCCGCCGCCGCCTGTCCTAGCGTGGCGTCCGGACCGGGCAGGGCGCGGCGCAGCTCACTGGTGCAGACCTGAGCCGCCGCGCTCCCGAGGAGCGCGGCGGCGGCGATCATGGCGAGCCAGCGGCGCATGGGCGCAGGCTAGCAGGCGGGCGCCGAACGGCGCCCTCAGATGAGGTCCGCGACCGAAACCGCCCCCTTCGGCTCGACGTACGCCGTGTCCATCTGCGCGAGCTGCAGCGTGCCCGAGACGTCGTCGTTGACGGCGTGCCAGTACGTGTACGCCTCCAGGACCCAGATGCCCGACTCGCGGGTGCCGTTCCCGGACCCCTTGACGCCGCCGAACGGCAGGTGCGCCTCGGCGCCGTTCGTCGTGTTGTTGATCGACGTCATGCCCGCCTCGATGCGGCTCTTGAACTGGTACGCCCAGTCGCGGTTGATCGTGTAGATGGCGCTCGACAAGCCGTAGTCGACCGCGTTC
>JAABRX010000169.1 GCA_011390675.1 Trueperaceae bacterium
TGACGGCCGAGGTCCACGAGACGGCGCGTCACCCGATCGTCACGGCGGCCTCGCCGGACGTCCCCGGCGCCCCGACGGTCCTCGTGTACGGCCATTACGACGTCCAACCGGCCGATCCGATCGAGCTCTGGCGCCACGACCCCTTCGAACCGACCCTCGAGGACGGCGCGATCGTCGCCCGCGGCGCCTCGGACGACAAGGGCCAGGTGTTCGCCCACGTCAAGGCGGTCGAGGCGTTGCGCGAACTCCACGGCGGCCTCCCGCTCAACGTGCGCTTCGTGGTCGAAGGCGAAGAAGAGATCGGGAGCCCGAACTTGGCGGCGTTCCTGCGCGCGCACGAAGGTGCCCTCCGGGCCGACGTCGCGCTGGTCTCCGACGGTGCCATGGTGGCTCCGGGCACGCCGACGCTCACCTACGGCCTCCGCGGCCTCGCCTACGTGACGGTGCGCGTCAAGGCAGCCGGGCGCGACCTCCACAGCGGCGCGTACGGCGGCGGCGTCCCGAACGCGCTGCTCGCCCTCGCCACCATGCTCGCGTCGCTCAAGGACGCCGACGGGCGCATCCGGGTCGAGGGCTTCTACGACGCGGTCGTCGAGGTGAGCGACGAGGAGCGGGCGCGCATCGCCCAGGTGCCGTTCGACCGCGACGCCTTCATGCGCGACGCCGGCGTCCGCGCCACCCCGGGCGAGGCCGGGCGCGGGCTCCTCGAGCGCCTCTGGGCCCGCCCGACCCTCGACGTGCACGGCCTCGGCGGCGGCTTCACCGGCGCCGGCAGCAAGACGGTCATCCCCGCCGAGGGGGTGGCCAAGGTGAGCTGCCGGTTGGTCCCGGACCAGGACCCCGAGGTCGTCGTGGCGATGCTGCGTCGGCACCTCGAAGCGGCTGCGCCCGACGGGGTCGACGTCGAGGTCGTCCCCGAGGTGCTCGGTCACCCCGTGATCACCCCGCTCGATCACGATGCGGTGCGCCGCACCGCGGGCGCCCTGGAGCGGGTCTGGGGCAAGCCGGTCGTGTACGCGCGCAGCGGTGGCGGGATCCCTGTCGTCGTCGAGCTCGAGCGGATCCTCGGCGCCGCGCCGGTGCTGCTCGACATGGGGCTCGAGGACGACCGGCTGCACGCGCCGAACGAGAAGTTCGACGTCGTCAACTACGTGCAAGGCATCCGCGCGAGCGCGGCGACCCTGCTCGCGCTCGCCGCGCGCTGACCGGTCGCGCTCCGCCGTGCGCCTCACGCAGCTGACGCTGGCCGGGTTCAAGTCGTTCGGGAACCGCACCACGGTGGAGTTCTCGCCCGGCGTCACCGCCGTCGTCGGCCCCAACGGCTCCGGCAAGAGCAACCTGCTGGACGCGCTCAAGTGGGTGACCGGTGGTGGCCGTGCGCGCGAGTTCCGCGCCGAGGCGAAGACCGATCTGATCTTCCACGGTGCCGACGGGAAGCGGGGCCTCGGGTACGCCGAGGTCGAGGTCGAGCTCTCGGACGGGAAGAAGACGCTCAAGGTGCGCCGCGACCTCGATCGCGAAGGCGCGAGCCGGTTGCGGCTCGACGGTCGTGCGGCCCGCTTCCTGGACGTCGACGAAGCCCTCGCCGGATCGGGGCTCGGCACGGCGGGCGTCGCCGTGATCGGTCAGGGCGAGGTCGCCGGGGTCTTGATGGCGGACCCCGCGACCCTGCTCGGGTACGTCGCCGAAGCGGCCGGCGTCGCCCGGCTGGCGGGGCGTCGGGAGCAGACCCAAGCGCGCCTGGACGCGGCCCGGCTCCATCTGGCGCGCCTCGAAGACGTGCTCCTCGAGCTGCGCGAGCGCATCGAGCTGCTGCGGCACGAGGCGGAAGCTGCGGAGCGGCACGCCACGCTCAGCCGCGAGGCGTTGATCCTGCGCGTGACCGCTGGCCACGCCCGGGTCGCGGCGCTCGAAGGCGAGGTGACCGCGCTGCGCCGCGAAGCCGCCGTGTCGGAGCACGAGGTCCTCGAACTGCGCGAACGCGCGGCCGCCGCGCGAGCTGCGAACGACGTGCTGCGAAGCGAGCGCACGACCGTCGAGGCGGCGTACCGCGACGCGCTGGCCGCGGCCGCGAGCGCTCAAGGCGCCCTGGACGTGGCGCGCGCCGAGGTTCGGCGGGCGGAGGACGGTGCGACCGCGCTGCGCGCCACCCAGGACGCGGCGTGGACCGAGATCGCCCGGCTCGAGGCGGATACGGAACCGGAGGCGCCGACGGTCGACCGGATCGTGGCGGCGGACGCCGCCACGGCGGCGCGTGCGGACGCTGATCGAGCGCGCGCGGCGTTCGAGACCGCGGAGCGAACGCATCGCGACGCCGCCGCCGCGCTCGACCGCGTGCGCGCCGCCCGCACGACGACCGAGCAGGCTTGGGCCGCGTACCGCGCGCGACGCGAAGCGCTGCAACACGAGCGCGACGAGGTCGAGCGCGAACGCGAGGCCCTCGAGACCGGCGGCACCGCCGCGGAGACGGGGGACCTCGAAGCCTTGGGTACCCGTGCCGAAGCCGCCCGCGAGGCCGCGCAGGAGGCTGGCCGAGCCGTCGACGCCGCGCGTGCGGACCTCGAACGCGACCACGCAACCCACGCCGCCGCGCACGCCGAAGCCGGCGCGCTCGTGCGCGCCGCGGAGCGGCTCCGGGCCGCGTTCGAGGCCCGTCGCGGGTACGCCCAGGGACCGCGCGTCGCGCTCACCTCGGGCATCGCCGGTGTGCGCGGGAGCGTCGCCGACCTCTTCCGCGTGGCGCCAGGGCGCGAGGCCGCGATCGCCGGCGCGCTCGGTCGGCGTGCGGAGTACGTCGTCGTCGACACCGCCGAGACGGCCGAGGCGGTCCTCGCCACGGTCCGCAGCGCCAGCGGCTGGGCGACCGTACTGCCGCTCGACCTGCTGCGCCCGCCCCGTGGCGGCGGCGATCCGGCATGGGCGCGCGAACCCGGCGTGATCGGCCCGGCGGCCGACGCGGTCGACGTCGATCCCACCGACCGACCGGTCGTGGACCAGCTGCTGGCCCACACCTACCTGGTGCGCGACCTCGCGGCGGCGACGGCGCTCGCGCGGCGGCATCGCGACCGACCGCGGCTCGTCACGCTCGAGGGCGACGTGGTCGAGGCGAGCGGGGCGATGAGCGGCGGCCGCCGCACCGGCGGAGCGACCGTGTTGGGGCAGGCGCGCGACCTCGAGGACGCCGAAGGGGCGGCGCGCGCCGCGGCCGAGGCCGAGGGCGCCGCCCGCACCCGACTCGACGACGCCCGCGCGCGCCTCCACGAGGCGCTCGACGGGCAACGAGCCGCGGCGGCCGACGCCGACGCCGCGACCGCGCTGCACGCGGAGGCGGCGGACACGGCCGCCCGTTTCGGCGATCGCCGACGCGACCTCGAGGTCCGCCGCGAGCGCTTGGAGGCGGCCCTGGACGCGTTGGTCGCGCCCGAAGCGTCCGACGACCCGGCCGCGCTCACCGCGGCCGAGCAGCTCGAGGCCGAGGCGCGCGCCGCGGCGGCGACCGCGCGCCATGCGTGGGAGGACGCCGCGGAGGTCGCCGCCGGCGCTGCACAGGCAGCGGCCGTCACCGTCGAGCGCTGGCAGGCGTACGAGGCCCGGCGGACGGCGTTCGCGGCCGGCCGCGCGCGGGCCACGGAGTTGCGCCAGGCCGCGAGCGCGCGCGCTGTGGAGCTGGCAGAGGCCGACGATGCGGTCTTGGTGGCGCGACGGGCCGCGGACGACGCCGAAGGGGCCCTGCCGCGCGACGTCGGCGAACGTCGCGATGCGCTCGCTGCCTTCGACGCGCGCCTCGGCGAAGCCGAACGGGAGGCCCGGATCCAGACCGAAGCCCAGGCGCGGGCGGGGGAGGCCTGGGAGGCTCGGCGCCTGGCGTTGGCGCGCCGCGAGGCGGCCCTCGAGGTCGCGTTGGAAGAGCGCGCCGCCCTGCCCCAGGGCGTCGAACCGCTCGCCATCGGCGAGCGCGCGGCGCGATCGAGGCTCCGCGAGGTGGAGCAGGCGCTCGAGGCGCTCGGCGCCGTCAACCACCGCGCCAGCGCCGACCACGCGGCGCAGGCGGCGCGGCTCGAATCGCTCGAAGCCGACGCGGCGGAGGCGACCGAGGCGGTCGACGCACTGGACGGCACCCTCGAGGCGATCGACACCGAGACGAACGCGCGCCTCGGGGCCGCGCTCGAGGGCCTCCGGGAGGGCTTCGCGGACCACGTCCGGCAACTGTTCGGCGCGACCGCGGTCGGGGCGATCGAGGTCGAGCACGAGGGCGCGCGACCGCTCGGGCTGCGCATCCGACTGCAGCCGCCCGGCAAGCGCACGCAGTCGCTGAACCTGCTCTCGGTCGGCGAGCGCTCCATGGGGGCGCTGGCCTTCTTGTTCGCGCTCATGTCGGGCGACGGTGGAGGTCTGCCGATCGCGGTGCTCGACGAGGTCGACGCGCCGCTCGACGAAGCCAACATCCGTCGCTTCTGCACCTTCGTCGAGGCACAGGCGTCGCGAGGCACGCAGTTCGTCCTGATCACCCACCAGAAGGCGACCTTCGAGGTCGCCGACACGCTTTGGGGCGTCACGACGGAGGAGGGCGTCTCCCGGGTCTTCGGGATCCGCCGCGACGACCCACGCGCGGCGCCGCGCCAAGGCGCCGCGTCGACCTCCGCCTAGGGTCGGTAGGGCAACACCCAGGGCGGGCTCGCCCACGTGCGCGGCGTCGCGGCCAGGTCGACGGTCGGATCGATCAGCATCCGAGGAGGACGCCCGTTCAGCGCGACGAACGCCAGCGCGTGGACGGCGACGTCGCGGCCGGCCGCGGCCTCGCTCCGGTGCACGTGGTGGGCGAGCTGCTGGATCAGGTCCGGGCGCGTGCTCACCTGCCCGTGCTGCCACGAGGCCACCAGGTCGCGGGCGTGCACCGTGCGCGACGAGCCGGCTTCGCGATCCACGACGACCAGGCGGAGGTCGCCCTGCTTCGAGCGCAGCATCATGCGCCACGCGAAACGGTGGCCGTCCTCGCTCCAAGTGACGTCGGTGGGGTACGCGTGGTGGCGCACGGGCAGCGCCAGCTGCACGAGCGCGAAGACCGTCAGGAACGCGAGCGCTGCCGTCTCGGCGAGACCGGTGCGGCGCGCGGTCCGCGTCGGACGGCGCGCCGCCGCGACGCGCGCCCGCGCCGGACGGAGCGCCCGGAGGCGCGGCCAGTCGGGCCCGAAGTAGATCGTCGTGAGCGCGACCGCGAGGGTGGGGAAGACGCCGATCGAGAAGAGCTGGTCGTTGCTCGCGTGGAACGCCGCCAGCGCGAGGAACGCCGGGATCCGCGTCGGACGCCAGAGCAGCAGCGGCACCGCCAACAGGTCGAGGAGCATCCCGCCCCAGGCGAACAGGACCGGGGCGTTCGGCAGCGACGTCGCCCAGCCGAGCACCGGCACCTCGTCGTGGCCGCGGAGCCACCGCTCGAGCGGGCGGCCCGCCAGCCAGTCCGGGTGGAGCTTGGCGACGCCCGCGAAGGCGTACACGACGCCGACCTGGAACCGAAGCGCGACGATCGCCCAGAACGGTGCCGGCCGGTCGCGGCCACGCCTCCAGGCGTCGACGCTCCAGGTGCGGTGGGTGGGCACCACCACCAGCAGCAGGGCGACGAGCACCATCAGGTAGCCGTGGTTGAGGTAGCGCGATTGCTCGAGCAAGAAGGCGTACGCCAACCCGAGCGCCACGACGGCGGCCGCGATGCGCGTCCAGGCGCCGATCGCCAGCGCGAACCCGGCGACTGCGAGGACGGCGAAGACGACGTACATCCCGACGCCGGGCAGCGGCCGCAACCACGGTGCCACCAGGTAGGTGAACTGCATCGGGGCATCGAGGTAGTAGCGAGCGATCCAACCGCGCTCGACGTACCGGAACACTTCCCAGACGACGATCGCCCCGAACGCGAAGCGCACGAGCGCGAGCGAGGCCCCGTCGGCCGAGGCCGTCAGCGTGCGGGCGACCCGGCGGGCGAGCGTGGTGAACGCGACCATGCCGACGACGGTACCTGCGAGCGCTGAACCGTGCCTGAAGCCGCGCCCGGGACCCGAGGCCTTGCCGAAGTCGGGGGCTGGCGGTCATGCTGAGGCCACGCACGGCGAAGGAGGCGCGGCACGCCATGGACGAATCCGGAACGACTCCGTTCCAGCGCATCGGCGGTGCCAAGACCGTCGCGGCATTGGTCGACGCCTTCTACGACCGCGTCCTCGGCGACGCCGAGCTCGCTCCGTTCTTCGAACACGCCGACCTGGCGCGGCTGCTCGAGATGCAGCGCATGGTGTTCTCGATGGCGCTCGGTGGCCCGGAGTCCTACGAGGGCCGTCCGTTGGCCCACGCCCACCGCGGTCGTGGCATCACCCGCGAGCACTTGCAGCGCTTCACCGACCATCTGTTCGCGACGCTGGAGGAGTTCGACCTCAGCGAGCACGAGCGGCACGAGATGATCGCGCGCATCAACACGTACTCGAGCGAGATCATCGGGGGCTTCGGGGTGTCGGGGTGACGACGAGGCGCGACTTCTTCGTGGGTGGTCTTGGTTGACGTGAACGTCGCGCAAGTTTGATAAGTTGTCTTATCACACTTCACAGCAACGCGTTCCCTCAATCGAAACGCAGCACCTCGAGCACCCACGCCACCCACACGGCGAACGCCGCGCCGCCGACCTCGTCGACCTCCTGGTGGCGCGCGTCGGCCAGGTCGCTCACGTCCAAGCCGGCCTTCGACCCGTCCGGCCGCACGTTCGTGCGCACATCGCGGACGGCGCCGAGCATCTGACCGCCGGTGCGCACCTCGAGCGAGCGCTCGACGTTCCACGGCACCACGTCGCCCAGGTCGAGGCGGCCGACCAGCCCCGGGATGCCCAGGACGTCGCAGCCGACCTGGTACGGCCCGTCGTCGCCCCAGGGCCCGGCGCCCGGGGCGAGCGCCGCGACCAGCGCCGCCGCGTGGTCGGCGTCCCAGCCGAGGCAGATCGAGTCGAGCAGCACGGAAGCGGCGAACGGCACGCCCGGGTGCTCGAAGGCGAGCAGGTGGGCGAACTGGGTGCCGTGGGAGTAGCCGAGGAGCACCAGCCGCGCGCTCGAATCAGGACCAAGAACGCCGTCCTGGACGGCCTTCTCGAGGTCTCCTCTGGCGGAGTCGTAGCCTCTTCCCCGCTCTGGGTCGTCGTCGACGTGGGCGCGGTACGTCCACGCCTCCACGTGGAACCCCGCGTCGGACCACGCGGCGACCGCGGCCGGCACCAGGACGTCGGCGAGCGCGTCGCGGTTCTCCTCGGGGGGCGTGCACGTCGAGCCCGCGCAGCGGCCGGAGAAGGCGATCAACACGATGCGCGGGGCCTCCCCCGCCACGTCGCTCGGCGCGTCGGCCGGCCGCACCCGCTCCGGCGGAGCGCGCCACCCGTCGGGCGGACGGTAGCGGTCGATCGGCGACGCCGCCCCTGCCCAGGAGGCCAACGTAGCGACCGTCAGGCACGCGGCGAGGGCGGCGGTGGCGGCGCCTCGCCACGATCGGTCGCCGCGCCCCCGTGTTCGCTCCTCGACCGCCCTGGTGCCCGCCATCGGCACGAAGCGTACCGGAGGCGGCCGTACGGGCCGTACGGATGGGGAGTCGCTGTGAAGCTCTTCCCCCTAGACTTCGCGTACCGAGCCGTCGCCGGCGGGCGATCGGAACGGCGCACGAGCCTCCCATCCGGACGGCACGCGCCATCGCCGTCCGCCATCCTCCCGAGCATCGCCCCGAGGCCCATCCTCGGGGCGACGCCCATGTACGACCGGTTCGTGCGCCCCTCGGAGTGTCACGAAGGTGTCATGGCTGGGGTATGGTCGCGCCCA
>JAABRX010000170.1 GCA_011390675.1 Trueperaceae bacterium
ATGGCGACGCGGAACACGGGGTCGGCGACCTGGTCGAGCAGAGCCAGGCTTTCCTCGATCGAGAGCGGCTCGATCGTCACCGCTTCGGCGCCGGCCGGCAGGTCGCGTCCGCGGCTGGTGCGCACCACGAGCATCGGCGCCTGCGCGCCCATCAGGTGCTCCACGAAGACCTCGACGTCGGGATCGAAGCGGTCGTTCTCCACCAGCAGCACCAGCGACGCCACCCCCGGGCGCTTCTGCGGCAGGGCGACCAGCAGGTCGCGCCAGGCGAGGAGGGTGCGGTAGACGCCGCGGCGCTCGAGCCGCTTCCACGGCGCTTCGGCCGCGAGTCCCAGGCTGCCGAGCACCAAGCGGTGCCAGCGGGTGTCGCCCGGGAGCAGCTCGCTGAGCGCCTGCTGGGCGGTGCTCGTGCGGGCCCGTTCGTCGTCCGCCTCGCGCAGCCCGAACAGCTGGGCGGCGAGCTCGGTCCACAGCGAGCGCTCGCCGGGGTGCGCGCGCAGCCAGATCACCTGGGTGGCGTCGTCCAAACCGGCCGCGAACTCGCGCAGGAGCCGCGTCTTGCCGGCGCCGGCCTCGCCGACCAGCCAGCCGATGCGCGCCCGCTTGGTGCGGCGCACGCCGCGGTGCCACGAAGCGAGCGCGTCCAGCTCCTTCTGCCGACCCACGAACGCCACGTTCGCGTGCGGGTCGTGGTGGCGCTGGTCGCTCGAGCGCAACCGGTAGGCCACGGTGACGTTCGGGAACGAGGGGAGCGCGATGCCCTCGACCTTCTCGTACGTGAGCCGGTGGCGCGTGGCTAGGTACGTCTCCTCGGCGGTCCACACCTCGCCGGGCCCCGCCGCGTGCTCCAGGCGGCTCGCGAGGTTCACCACGCTCCCCATGACCGTGTACTCGCGCACCCGCCCCGAACCGATCGCCCCGGCGATCACCACGCCCGTGGTGACGCCGGCGCGCCCCAGCAGGTCGACGCCCTTGGACGCACCGACGCGCTCGACCGCGCGCAAGCTCGCCTCGGCGGCGACGACGGCGCGGTAGGGGTCGTCGGGGTGGGAGCGCGGGGCGCCGAAGACGGCCATCAGGCCGTCGCCCCGGAAGGCGTCGACGAAGCCGTCGTAGTCCTCGACGACGCTGGAGACCTCGGTGAGCACCTCGTCGGCGAGGTCGCGCAGCACTTCGGGATCGAGGCCGTGGGTCAGGGTGCTGAAGCCGGTCAGGTCGACGAACAGGACGCTGACGCGGCGGCGTTCGCGCTCCTCGGCCGGCGCACCGAGCGGCCGCCCGCACATGCCGCAATAGCGCATGCCGGGCGCGCTCGCCGAACCGCAGGAGGCGCACCGCATGGCGCTACTCTACAAACCGAATCGCGCGCGTGCATGTGCCTGAGGTGATCCGCGCCATGCGCGATGGGGTAGTGGGCGGCCGTCAGAGCCCGAGCACGGGCGCCGGGTCGACGAAGACGCTGTTGCCGCCGCTCGTGCGGCGCACGTAGAAGTGCAGCACGTCGGGCGGGATCAGCGAACCGCCGCCGAGGTAGCCGAGGACGGTGCCCGCCGGGATCGAGTCGCCCACCGCCACGACCGGCGGGCGCAGGTTCGTGTAGACGGTCGTCATCGAGGGGTCGTGCTGGACCGCCACCAGGTAGCCGTCGTTGGCGCCGATGGGGGTGACCGACACCACCACCCCACCGCGCACCACCCGCACCGCGGCGCCCGCGTCGCTGGCGCGCAGGCGCACGAAGCTGCTGTTCCCCTCGCCGAAGCGGGTGAGCAGCGTGCTCGCGTCGAGCGGCGCCACGTAGCCCGCGGCCGGGGCCGGCACCGGGTTGGTCAGGTTGTCGATGCGCGCGCGGGTGGCGTCGGCTTCTTCCTCGAGGGCGTTCGCGCGCTCGCGGTCGTCGAGGAAGCTCTGCGCCTGCTGCCGCAGCCGGCGCTCCTCGGCCTCCAGGCGCGCGACCTCCTCGGCCAACGCGCGGTCGAGCCGGTCGAGCTGCGCCGCGAGGGCGTTCTGCGATTCGAGCAGCGCGCGCTGCTCGGCTTGGCGACCGGCTTCGGTCGCCTGCAGCTCGGCGATCAGGGTGTCGAGGCGGGTGCGGGTGCCCTCGAGCTCGAGGGCGTTCTGCGCCAGTTGCCGCTCGCGCGCCTCGAGCTCGGCGATCTGCCCCTCGAGGCGCACCCGGGCGGCCTCGAGCTCGGTGATCACCGCGTCGAGCTCGGTGACGACCGCGACGTCCTGCTCGGCGAGCATCCCCAAGAAGCGCTGCTGGACCGCCAGGTCGTGGAAGCTGTCGGCGCGCGCGAGGGCGGTGCCGTAGCCGGCGGCGCGCTGCCGGTGGAGGTTGAGCAGCAGCCCCTGGACGCGCCCCTTGACGGCCTCCAGGTCGGCCTCGAGGGCGGTCACGCGCGCTTCGGTCTCGGCGACGTCGGCGCGCAGCGTGGCCAAGCCCGCCTGCAGGTCGGTGCGCTGCCGCTGCAGCTCGGCCAGGTCGGCGCTGGCGCGGTCGCGCTCGGCGATGCGCGAGCGCAGGCTCGCGTCGATGCTGCCCAGCTCCTGGGTGATCGCGGCGATCTCGGCGCGGCGGGCTTCGAGCAGCTGCTGACCCTCGCCGATCTCGGCCTCGAGGCGCAGCCGCTCGCTCGGGTCGACCTGCGCGGGCGCGCTCGGGAGCGCGATCAGGAGCAGGGCGAACGCCGCCGCAGCCAGTGCCCGCCACCGCTTCGGCGCGGCGCGCCGCGCGCTCACTGGGTGCCTCACACCCGCTCGCGCAGGTGCTGCGAGACCGAGATCGCGCTGCCGACCAGCCCGACGAGGATCGCGAGCGCCGCCAGCAGCACCGCCACCTGACCGAGCAGCGCGCCGTCGCGCACGAAGGGGACGAACGGCAGCTGCGGCGCGAGCCGCGCGACGACGATCTGGTACCCGGGGATCGTCAGCCCCAGCGTGACCACCGCGCTCATCAGGCCGAGCATGAAGCCCTCGATCAGGAACGGCGCGCGGATGAACCCCCGCGTCGCGCCGACCAGCCGCTGCACCTCGATCTCGTCCTCGCGCGCCTGGATGGCGGCGCGGATCGAGTTGACGATCGCGAACAGCGCCGAGCTCAAGAGCACCACGATCAGGATCACGCCGACGACGCGGAGCGCGTCGGAGACGGCCAGGAACGTGTTCACCGCGTCGCTGCCGTCCTCGACGTCGGTGACGCCCGGGAGCTGCTCGAGGCGCCCCCGCACCAGGACCGTCTGACCCGGGTCGAGCAGCCGCATCCGCAGCGTGTCGGGCAGCGGGTTGTCGACGAGCGAGGCGGCGACCCCGAGGCTCGGGAGGTCGGCGACCAGGTCGGCGAGCGCCCGGTCCTTGCCGATGAACGCGACCTCGACGATCTCGGGCCAGGCGCGCACGGTCTCGAGGAGGCGGCCGCGATCGGCGCCGGGCGCGAGGTAGGCGGTGACCTCGAGCTCGCTCTGCAGCGCCGCGAGGACCTGGTTGAGGTTGAGGCTCACGAGGCTGAAGCCGGCCAGGATGGTCAGCGACAGCGTCATGGTGGTGATGGTGGCGACGCTCGCGACCCAGTTGCCGCGGATCGCGCGCATCGCCTGGCCGAGCGCGTAGCTCACGAGGGACCCCCACGGGAGTGGGGGCCCCCGCCGCGGCGCGGCGTGGCGGCGGCGAGCGCGTGGGGGACGGTGCATACGGGCCGCATCGAAGCGAGGGTACACCAGCCCGCGGTGCGGGGCATGGACGAGCGGTGCACCACGTCGCCGCCCTCCCGCGCGTGGCATGCTGACGGGCGTGAACGCGCTGCAGGGACGCCTCGGACCGGGCGTCCTGGCCCACCTGCTCCAGTACCTCTCCCAGAACGCCGCCGCTGGACGCCTCAGCGTGGTGGGCGACGGGGTGGGGTCCGGAGCGATCTACCTGGCGCGCGGCCGCGTCGCCCACGTCGAGTTGGGCGGCATCGTCGGGGTCCCGGCGCTCGCCCACCTGCTCACGTGGGACCACGGCCGCTTCGCGTTCCAGGTCGGCGTCGTTCCGCCGTCCACCACGATCGACCTGCCCACCGACCGCCTGCTGCTGTCGCTGTCGGTCGATCAGGACGGCAACGGCGGCGTGTTCGGGCGCAACGGTTCGATGACGCCGACCATGCTCGTCGAACCGGCGGTGGTGCCGGGCTTGATGTGGGCGGCGGTGGCGGTGGCCGGCCCCATCGGCGAGATCTTCATCGACGACGCCTTCGACGCGATCGGCCACAGCCCGCGGCTGCTCCCCGAGGACCAGCTGGGGGCCCTGGTGCAGGCGGTGGCCGGCCAGTTCCGGTCGGCGCAGGGCCGTACGGATTTCTTGGCGCGCGCCGAGGCCGTGCTCGCGCACCATGGGTACGGTCGCGTGGACGAGGATGGGAGCGAGCGCACGGGACGTTCGGGAGGGAGTACCAACGGTGAGCGATAGACGCTTCGTGGTCGAGGTCGTGGGTGCGCCGAAGGAGGCGCAGGCCGTGACCGTCGCGCGCGTGCAGGAGGCGCTGGGGCTCGACGAGCCGAAGGCCGCCATGCTCGTCGCGCGCATGCCCGGGGTGCTCACGCGCCCCTCCCCTGAGGAACGCGCGATGAAGGTGGCGCTGCGCCTGCAGGCCGCCGGCGTCGCCGCGGTGCACCGTCCGCTGCGGCCGGAGGAGGACCCGTTCCGCACGGCGGACGTGGCCCCGGAGACGCCGGCGGCGCCCGCCGCCACGCCGACGCCCGTGCCGACGCCCGCCCCCGCGGGCGCGCCCGGCTTCGATCCCGCCAGCGCGCCGTCGGTCGACGCGACGCACGTCGACGTCCCCTACGACCCGAAGCTGACGCCGATGTCCGAAGCCGGTTTCGGCGCGGCCGACATCGTGCTGCCGACCAACCTGCCCGACGACGTCCGCAGCACGCAGGAGCGGTCCGACGCGCCGCGCCGGCGCCCTACCTTCGTGGAGGCGGGCGCGACGTCGCAACCCGTAGAGGCCGAGGCGGCGCCGCTCGGCGACGACGACGCCGAAGACGTCGGCCCGCCGCTCACGCCGTTGCCGGACGGCGCCCCGGCGGCGTGGTCCGCCGTGACGCCGGTGCCGGCAGCTGCCCGCGATGGCGCGGCTGCCCCGGCCGGCACCGGGCGCACGAACGGCAACGGCGCCCGTGGCGAGTCGGCGAAGCCCCGCCCCCGCGACGTCGACGCCCGTCAGGCCGATCCCGTGTACCGCCAGACGCGCTCGTCCGCCGAACCGCCGCTCACCCTGTCCCCGCCCTCCGACGAGGCGCTCAAGCGCTCGGGGGTCAAGGAGTCCGAGCTCTCCGCGGCAGCCGGTCGGCGGCGCGGCCGCTTCGGCCGCAAGCTCGCCGCCCAGGTGGCGCTGCCGGTGGTCCTGAGCTGGGGCCTGGGCGCGGCCGGCATCTGGTTCCTGCTCCCCGCCCACGGGCGGGTCGACGTGTTCGTGCCGCTCGCGGCCGCGACCGCCGTGGCGGCGCTGTTGGGCGCCCTGATGTCGGGGCTCGGCACCGCTGGCGTCGCGCGCGACGTGACCAAGCTGCGCGACGAGGCGCGGCGGGTGGCGATGGGGGAGCTGACCGCCCCGGTCACCACGAACCGCGACGACGAGCTCGGCGAGATCGCCGGCTCGCTCGAGCGCATGCGGCTCAGTCTGCAGGAGGGGTTGGAGCGGCTCAGGAAGCGTCGGCGGGGCGCATGAAGCCGCGCCCCGCCTAACGCAGTTGCGCAAAGGGCGCGCAACTGCGGCTGGTGGTCGTTGGGGCTGTGAGCCGCGCCGTCAGGATCGGGGCGCCGCGCCCAGGACCTCGCTGGGGGTGGCGCTGCCACCGAGCGGTTCGAGCGAGATGGCGACGGCCTCGAAGCCTGCAGTCGCTACCTCCCACACGCGCCCCTCGAAGGCGCCCAGCGACGTGACCGCACCGTCGGCGACGCCCCACGCTTGGAGCGAGCGTCCAGGTCCGGGCGCGTCGCGCATCACGACGAGCGCCGAGCCGTCGCTTCGGTAGAGCACGGCCCCGACCGCGGCGCCGTCGCCCGTGATGGGGGCCACGGCGACCTCGGCCTCCGACAGCCACCCTGCAACGCGGGTCCGTTCGGTCGTGAGCGCCCCGACGGTCGCCTCCAGGTCGTCGACGGTCTGGAGCAGTTCGGTGGTGCGCGCGTTGGCGACGGCGCGCGCCGCAGCGAGCTCGGCGCGCACGTCGAGCGCGATCTGCCGCTGGTTGGCGCCCCAGATCCCCAGAGCGCCCGCGAGGGCCAGCGACGCGACCAGCAGGCCTCGCATGGCCCATCCGTCGCTGCGCCTCCGCGGCGCGCGGCGAGCGGGATCGTCCACGCCACGCGCCGCCGCGCTGCCTGCCGGCGCTCCCGCGGGCGTGCTCGGCGCCGGCTCCACCGCCACGCGCGCGGTGATGCCGGCCCAGACGTCGTCGCTCGGGGCCGTCGGCGGCAGCGCTTCGACCGCCGCCACGAACCCCGCGTCCAGGCGCGCGAGCTCGGCGCGGCACGACGCGCAGCGGTCGAGGTGCCCGTCGACGGCGGCGCGCGCCATGGCGTCGAGCTCGCCGAGGAGGTAGGGCACCAGCTCGTCGAGCGGGTGGTCGCGGCCAGGCGGAGGCGTGGTCACGGCGCCCCCTCGGTGTCGGGTGCGAGCGCGTCGCGCGCCTTGAGCAGCGCGCGTCGCAGGCGACTCTTCATCGTTCCCAACGGCGTCCCCTCGCGCTCGGCGAGCTCGCTGTGGCTGAAGCCTGCGTAGAAGGCGTCGCGGAGGAGCCGAACGTCGTCGGGCGCGAGGCCCTCGAGGGCTCGATCGACCAACACGCGGTCGACGGCCGCCCCGGCACCGGACGGCGTGCCGTGGTCGAAGGCGGGGTCGTGGACGTCGGCGCCGTCCGCGACCGGTCGCGACGACCGGGCGCGCAGGCGCATGCGCGCCTCGTTGCGCGCGATCGTGTACACCCACGCCCGCACCGAGCCGCGCGACGCATCGAAGCGGGCGGCCTGGCGATGAACGGTGACGAACGTGTCTTGGACCACTTCCTCCGCGTCCTCCCGGCGCCCGACGATCTGCAGGGCGAGCGCCATCACGTTGCGCGACAACGACTCGTACAGCGCGCGCAAGGCCCCTTCGTCGCCGTTCCCAACGCGCGTCAAGAGTTCGAGTTCGGCGTCCACGAGCCTCATCAAAGCATATGCGCGGGTTCGCGCATCGGATGCACCGGTCGCTCTGGGCGGGCCCCGCGCGGCCGATGCATCCGATCCGGAGCGCGGCGCATTGCTTGAGGTGACGGCCCCCCAGGCGGGGTCGAGCCCCGGACGACCGGGGCGGAAAGGTTCCACCATGCGCACGCTGTTCGCACTCCTCACCCTCGCCCTGCTGAGCCCCGCGCTCGGCGCCCACCTCTTGGTCGCCAGCGACCAGGACGTCCGCGGCACCACGATCACGATCGACTCCGTGGTCGCGGACGCCGACGGCTTCGTCGTCGTGCACGCCACCGATGCGAACGGCGACCTGGTCCTGACGCCGCCGCTCGGCGTCGCGTACATCGCGGCCGGCACGCACACCGACCTCGCGATCGAGCTCGACCCCGACGAACTCGCCAAGTACGCCTACCACCAGGGCGGCGCGATCGTTCCGATGCTCCACGTCGACGCCGACGGCGACCGCGCGTACTCCTTCCCGAACGGCCCCGACGTGCCCGTGACGGTCGACGGCGCGGCCG